>NZ_LPXN01000001.1 GCF_001618175.1 Oceanibaculum pacificum
CACTTGTTGCGGGGGTCCACGCCTCAGCCCGCTGGATCGTCGGTCGAGAAGGCTGAACCCTGGATTCCCGGCACAAGGCCGGGAATGACGAAGTAAGGGAAATTCTCAGACCGTCACCCCCGGCCTTGTGCCGGGGGTCCACGCTTCCGCTTGCTGGATGCCGGTCGAGCAGAACGGGCCTACTCCAGCAGCCCCTTCAGCCGATAGAGCGCATCGAGCGCGCCCCTGGGTGTCAGCTCGTCGGGGTTGATCTCGGCCAGGGCCGCCTCCGCCGGGGACGGGCCGGCGGGCGACGCGGCGGGGGGCTTCGGGGCCATCGCGGCGAACAGCGGCAAATCGTCGGCGATGCGGGCCGGCGATGAGCCGGGGCGGGCGCCGGTTTCGCCTTCCTCCAGCCGTTTCAGCACAGCCTCGGCGCGGGCGATCACCGGGGCGGGCAATCCGGCCAGCTTGGCGACATGGATGCCGTAGGAACGGTCCGCCGCGCCGGCCGCGACCTCATGCAGGAACACGATATCGTCCTGCCATTCCTTCACCCGCATGGTGTGACAGGCGAGATGGTCCAGCTTCTCGGAGAGCTGCGTCAGCTCGTGGTAATGCGTGGCGAACAGCGTGCGGCAGCGATTGACCGCGTGCAGATGCTCCACCGTCGCCCAGGCGATGGAAAGGCCGTCATAGGTCGCCGTACCCCGGCCGATCTCGTCCAATATGACCAGCGAGCGCTCGCTGGCCTGGTTCAGGATGGCGGCGGTCTCGACCATCTCGACCATGAAGGTGGAGCGGCCGCGCGCCAGATCGTCGGCCGCACCCACCCGGCTGAACAGCCGGTCGACGGCGCCGATACGGGCCTTGTCGGCCGGCACGAAGCTGCCGATCTGCGCCAGGATGGCGATCAGCGCATTCTGCCGCAGGAAGGTCGATTTGCCGGCCATGTTCGGGCCGGTCAGCAGCCACAGGCGCTTTTCCGCCTCCAGTACGCAATCATTGCCGACGAAGCGCGCGCCGGCGGCCTGCAGCGCCGCCTCGACCACCGGATGCCGGCCGCCCTGGATGGCGAAGGCGGTGTCGCTCGCCATCTCCGGCCGGGCGTAGCGGCAATCGACGGCCAGCTCGGCCAGGGCGGCGGCCACGTCGATGCGGGCAATCGCGTTGGCCGCCAGCGCCACGGCGTCGGCGCGAAGCGTCACCTCGCCGACCAGATCCTTGAACAGCGCCAGCTCGACGGCCAGCGCCTTGTCGGCGGCGCTGGAGAGCTTCTGTTCCAGCTCGCCCAGTTCCACCGTGGTGAAGCGCACGGCGCTGGCCATGGTCTGGCGGTGGATGAAATTCTCCTGCCGCAGCAGCTTGTCGCCGTGATTGGTCGAGACCTCGATGAAATAGCCCAGCACGTTGTTGTGCTTGATCTTCAGCGCCGACACGCCGCTTTCCTGCTGGTAGCGGGCCTGCAGTCCGGCGATCAGCCGGCGGCTTTCGTCCCGCAGGCTGCGCAGATGGTCCAGCTCCGGTGCATAGCCGGGGGCGATGAAGCCGCCATCGCGGGTCAGCACCGGCAGCTCGGCGGCCAGCGCCCGGGTCAACCGGTCGACCAGCGCATTGTGCCGGCCCAGATCATCGAGCGCCTGGGCGATGCCGGCGGGCAGCGGCATCAGCGAGGGCCGGGCGATCAGCTCGCGCAGGGTGGAGGTCTCGGTCAGCGCGTCGCGGATCGCCGCCAGGTCGCGCGGGCCGCCGCGATCCAGCGTCAGGCGGGTCAGCGCGCGCTCGATATCCGGGCAGCGCTTCAGCGTCTCGCGGGTCTTGCCGCGCAGCGCCTCCTGGTCGAGGAAGAACTGCACCCGGTCCAGCCGGTCCTCGATGGCCGGCACGTCGGTCAGCGGCGCGGCCAGCCAGGCCGCCAGCAGCCGCGCGCCGGCCCCGGTGACCGTGCGGTCGATGACGGAAAGTAGGCTGCCCTTGCGCTCGCCGGTCTGGGTGCGCGTCAGCTCCAGCGAGCGGCGGGTGGCGGCGTCGATCTCCATCACCGCGCCGGCCTGCAGGCGGCGCGGGGCGGACAGGCGCGGCAGCTTGCCCTTCTGCGTCAGCTCCACATAGTCCACCAGCGCGCCGGCGGCGGCCAGCTCGGCGCGTTCGAAGGCGCCGAACGCATCCAGCGCCTGCACCTCGAACAGCGCCATCAGCCGCTTCTCGCCGGCCACGCTGTCGAAGCGCGCGCCGGGCTGCGGGGTCATCACGCTTTTCCAGTCGGCGAAGGCCTCGAACAGCGCCTCGCGCTGCAGCAGCCGGTCGGGCAGCAGCAGCTCCTGCGGGTCGAGCCGGGCGAGAGCGGCGGCCAGGCCGGCCTCGGCGATGGGCTGCACGGAGAATTCGCCGGTCGACATATCGACCCAGGCGAGCCCCAGCCGACCCTGCGCATCGGCCAGGCAGACCAGATGGTTGTGCCGCCGTGCATCGAGCAGCGCATCCTCGGTGACCGTGCCGGGGGTGACGATGCGCACCACCTCGCGCTTCACCAGCGACTTGCCGCCGCGCTTCTTCGCCTCGGCGGGGTCTTCCACCTGCTCGCAGATCGCCACCTTGTGGCCCTGGCGCACCAGGCGCGAGAGATAGGCGTCATAGGCATGCACCGGCACGCCGCACATCGGCACGTCCTCGCCGGCATGCTGGCCGCGCTTGGTCAGCGTGATGTCCAGGGCGGCCGCGGCCGTGACCGCGTCCTCCAAGAACAGCTCGTAGAAATCGCCCATGCGGTAGAACAGCAGGCAGTCCGGATGGGCCCGCTTGGTCTCGATATAATGCGCCAGCATGGGGGTGGCGGCGGGGGTGTCTGTCAAGGCGTTCAAGGCGGCCCGCTGGGTTTCGATCAAGTGCCGCCGACCATAGCATCCGACCGGCTTCTGTCGAAGGGCCGCCTGCAAACAGCCACTGGTATTGCCACTTCGCGCCGCGTAGCCTAAAGCGAACCAGAAAATGATGAGCGCCCGTCCCGCGCGGCGCTTGAGGAAACCCCAAGGAACCCCGCAATGGACGATAATAATACCAACAAGCGCATCACCGACGAGGAGGCGCTGGCCTTTCACTCCGAGGGCAAGCCCGGCAAGATCGCCATCGCGCCGACCAAGCCGCTGACCACCCAGCGCGATCTGTCGCTGGCCTATTCGCCGGGCGTCGCCGTGCCCTGCCTGCGCATCGAGCAGGATCCGCGCCTGGCCTACGAATACACCTCGAAAGGCAATCTGGTCGCCGTGATCTCGAACGGCACGGCGGTGCTGGGGCTGGGCGATATCGGCGCGCTGGCCTCCAAGCCGGTGATGGAGGGCAAGGCGGTGCTGTTCAAGCGCTTCGCCGACGTGGATTCCATCGACCTTGAGGTCGACACCAAGGATGTCGAGGAATTCGTCAATGCGGTGCGCTATCTGTCGCCCAGCTTCGGCGGCGTCAATCTGGAGGATATCCGCGCCCCGGAATGCTTCATCATAGAGCAGCGCCTGCGCGAGCTGATGGATATTCCGGTATTCCATGACGATCAGCACGGCACCGCGATCATCGCGGCGGCCGGCATTCTGAACGCGCTGCACATCACCGGGCGCGACATCAAGAAGTCCCGCATGGTCATCAATGGCGCCGGGGCGGCCGGCATCGCCTGCGCCGAGTTGGTGAAGGCCATGGGCATGCCGCACGACAATGTCATCCTGTGCGACACCAAGGGCGTGATCTATCGCGGCCGCGTCGAGGGCATGAACCAGTGGAAGTCGGCCCATGCGGCCGCTACCGAGGCGCGTACGCTGGAAGAGGCGATGACCGGGGCCGACGTGTTCTTCGGCCTGTCGGCCAAGGGCGCGGTCAGCCAGGAGATGGTGAAGAAGATGGGCGAAAAGCCGATCATCTTCGCCATGGCCAACCCGGATCCGGAAATCACCCCGGAGGAGGTGAAGGAAGTGCGCCCCGACGCCATCGTGGCGACCGGCCGGTCGGACTATCCGAACCAGGTGAACAACGTTCTGGGCTTTCCCTACATCTTCCGCGGCGCGCTGGACGTGCAGGCGAGCGAGATCAACGACCAGATGAAGATCGCCGCCGCCGAGGCCATCGCCGCATTGGCCCGCGAGGATGTGCCGGACGAGGTCGACCAGGCCTATTCCGGCCGCCGGCTGCGCTATGGCCCGGAATACATCATTCCGGCCCCGTTCGATCCGCGCCTGATCGTCGCCGTCTCTTCCGCCGTCGCCAAGGCGGCGATGGATACCGGCGTGGCGCGCAAGCCGATCACCGACATGAAAGCCTACAAGAACGAGCTGTCGGCGCGCCTCGACCCGACCTCGGTCAGCCTGCAGCGCATCTTCGACCGGGTGGCGGAGAACCCGCAGCGCGTGGTGTTCGCCGAGGGCGAGGAGGAGCAGACGATCCGCGCCGCCGTGCTGTTCAAGAATGCCGGCTACGGCACGCCGATCCTGGTCGGCCGCGAGGACACGGTCCGCGCCACCATGGCGCAGATCGGCCTGAACGATCCGGGCGGCATCGAGGTGCATAATGCGCGGCTGTCGACCAACAACAAGAAATACACCGACTTCCTGTATGACCGGCTGAACCGCAAGGGCCTGTTGTATCGCGACTGCCAGCGCCAGGTGAATCAGGACCGCAACGTCTTCGCCGCCTGCATGGTGGCCAATGGCGACGCCGATGCCATGGTCACCGGGCTTACCCGCAGCTTCGCGGTCTGCTTCGAGGATGTGACCCGTGTGATCGACCCGCAGCCCGGCCAGCTGCTGTTCGCGCTGGCGATGGTGGTGGCGGCCAACCGCACCGTCTTCATCGCCGACACCTCGGTGCATGAGCTGCCGAGCGCGGAGGAGCTGGCGGATATCGCAACCCAGACTGCGGCCAAGGCCCGCCAGCTCGGTCATGAGCCGCGCGTGGCGCTGTTGTCCTTCTCCAATTTCGGCAATCCGGCGCGCGAGAAGGCCCAGCGCATCCGCGAGGCGGTCGAGGTGCTGGACAGCCGCAATGTCGATTTCGAGTATGACGGCGAAATGTCGGCCGATGTGGCGCTGAACGCGGAGCTGCACCGGCTCTACCCGTTCTGCCGACTAACCGGCCCGGCCAACATCCTGATCATGCCGGCGCTGCATTCGGCCAACATCTCCTACAAGCTGATGCAGGAGCTGTCGGGCGCGTCGGTCATCGGCCCGCTGCTGATCGGCCTGCAGAAGCCGGCGCAGATCGTGCAGATGGGCGCCAACGTGTCGGACATTGTGAATGCGGCGGCGCTGGCGGCCTACGACGCCATCCGCTGATTTCCGCGCCGGCCTTTCCACCGGTTTCCTCTCCTTTAGGGCAAGGGTTGCATACGCACCCTTGCCCTTCGCTTGTAAAGCGACTTAACCTATCAGCGTCAAGTAAAGAAACCTGGGGTCGTAGATACGGTCCACGCACACCCGGGGCATATGGGAGGAGGAAACCATGAAGCGTAATCTGCTGTCCCTGACGGCTGCCCTGGTGCTGGGCGTTGCCGCTGCCGGCACCGCCGCCAACGGGGCGAATGCCGCCGAAAAACTGAAATACGCCCATGTCTACGAGACCAGCGAGCCCTATCACAAATGGGCGCTCTGGGCGGCCGACGAAATCAAGAAACAGACCAATGGGCGCTACGAGATCGAGGTCTTCCCTGCCTCCTCGCTGGGCAAGGAATCGGACATCAATGAGGGTCTCGGCCTCGGCACGGTCGACATCATCATGACCGGTGCGCTGTTCGCCGGACGGTTCTACGGGCCCATCGCCATTTCCGGCGCGCCCTACATGTTCCGCGATTTCGACCATTGGAAGGCCTATACCACCAGCGACCTGTTCAAGGAGCTGTCGGACGGTTACCGCAAGAAAGTCGGCCATCCGGTCCTCGCCATGACTTATTACGGCGAGCGTCACGTGACCGCCAACAAGGCGATCAACACGCCGGCCGACATGAAGAACCTGAAGATTCGCGTGCCCGACGCGCCGCTCTACCGGATGTTCCCGGAGGCGGTGGGCGCCAATCCGACGCCGATCGCCTTCGCCGAGGTCTATCTCGCCCTGCAGCAGGGCGTGGCCGACGCGCAGGAGAACCCGCTGCCGACCATCCAGGCGAAGAAATTCTACGAGGTCCAGAAATACATCATGCTGACCGGCCATATCACCGACTCCTTGCTGACCATCGTCAGCGGCATGCGGTGGGACAATCTGAAGCCGGAGGACCAGAAAATCTTCGCCGCCGTGCTGAAGGAGGCCGCCGGCAAGGCGACCGCCGACATCGTGCAGTCGGAGAAGGAGCTGGCGGCCTGGTTCGAGAAGCAGGGCGTCAATGTGGTGAAGGTCGACCGCAAGCCTTTCCGCGACGAGACGGTGAAGCTGCATAACGGCAAGTCGGCGACCTGGGACAAGGCGACCTACGACAAGCTGCAGGCGCTGAAGTAACCACCGCATCCCCAGGAGACCGGCATGAACGGCATCGACGAGGATCGGCCGACCGACGGCCTGTATCTCGAAGAGGAAACCGACGCGGATGTCGATCTATCCGACATCCGGCCGGAGGATATCGTCAATCTGCTGGTCTTCTGGGCGCTGGCGGGCGTGGTGTTCCTGCAATTCTTCTCCCGCTATGTGATGAATGATTCGATCGGCTGGACCGAGGAGATCGCACGCTATCTGCTGATTGGCGTCGGTTTCCTCGGTTCCGTCATCGCGGTGCGCAAGAACACCCATATCGCGGTGCAATTCTTCTATCGCTACCTCTCGGCCAATATCGGCCGGGCGCTCTCCACCATCGTCGATCTCGGCAATGTCATGTTCTACGGCATGGCGACCTGGATCTGCGTGAAGCTGGCCCTGCGCACCCGGCAGTACATGGCGGTGGTCGATCTGCCGAAATCCATCGTCTATTGGGTGGTCTGCGCCGGCTTCGCGATGATGACCGCCTATGCCATCCACATCGCCATCAAGCATTGGCGCCAGGGCTATAGCGACCTGACCCAGCCCTCGGCCGGCAAGATCATGGACTGATCGTCTCCCCCGCACATTTCATTTCCCGGAGGCCGCCCCCGTGCTGCTGACCCTCCTCTTCGTCATGGTTTTCGGCATGCTGATCATGGGCGTGCCGGTTGCCGTCGCGCTCTGCGGCTCCTCGCTGATCTACATCCTGCTGTCCGGAAACATTCCGGATGTCGTGGTGCTGCACCGGATGATCAACGGCGTCGACAGCTTCCCGCTGCTCGCCATCCCGTTCTTCATCCTGGCCGGCAATCTGATGAACTCGGCCGGCATCACCAACCGCATCTTCGGCTTCGCCAAGGCCTGCGTGGGCTGGATGCGCGGCGGCCTGGGGCATGTGAATGTCGGGGCCAGCGTGATCTTCGCCGGCATGTCGGGCGCGGCTGTGGCCGATGCCGGCGGGCTGGGCACCATCGAGATCAAGGCGATGCGCGACGCCGGCTATGACGATGATTTCTCGGTCGGCGTCACCGCCTCCTCCTCGACCATCGGACCGATCATTCCGCCTTCCCTGCCGATGGTCATTTACGGCGTGATGGCGAACGCCTCGATCGGCCAGCTCTTCGCCGCCGGCTTCATCCCCGGCCTGCTGATGGCTGGGGCGCTGATGATCATGGTGGCCTATTACGCCCGCGTGCGGGGCTATCCGCGCGACGGCACCTTCTCCTTCACCCGGCTGGGCAAGAGCTTCGTCACCGCCTTTCCCTCGCTGATGACGCCGACCATCATCATCGGCGGCATCCTGTTCGGCTGGTTCACGCCGACGGAAGCGGCCATCGCCGCCGTGTTCTACGCCCTGCTGCTGGGCGTGCTGGTCTACCGCACCCTGGGCTGGCGGCGCATCCTGCGCGTCAGCATGGACACCATCGAGACCACGGCGATCATCCTGCTGATCGTCGCCGGCGCCTCGATCTTCGCCTGGATTCTGACCAGCACCCGCGTCACCGAGCATTTCGCCACCATCGTTCTGACCATCACCGACAACCCGTTGCTGGTCCTGCTGATGATCAACGTGCTGCTGATCGTCGTCGGCTGCTTCATGGAAACCATCGCCGCCATCACCATCCTGGTGCCGGTGCTGCTGCCGGTGATCGAGAAGCTGGGCATCGATCCGGTGCATTTCGGCGTCGTCATGGTGCTGAATCTGATGATCGGCCTGCTGACGCCGCCGGTCGGTATGGTGCTCTATGTGCTGTCGCGCGTATCGGGGCTATCCTTCGAGAGATGCGTGACGGCCACGGCCCCGTTCCTGATCCCCTTGGTGACGGTGCTGCTGCTGGTCACCTTCATTCCGCAGCTCTCGCTATGGCTGCCGACCCTGATCTATCGATGACGTGACGCCCTGAAGGAGGGGCTAGCCCGATGTCCTCCGTGCTCGACGCGCCGAAAGACGCCCTCTTCGTTCGCCTGCACCCGGCCGACAATGTCGTGGTCGCCCGGCTGGCGCTGATGCCCGGAACGGCGCTGCCCGGCGAGGGGGTAAGCGCGGCCGGCAGCATCCCGGCCGGCCACAAGGTGGCGACCAAGCCGATCGCCGCCGGGGAGCCGGTGCGCAAATACAATCAGATTATCGGCTTCGCCACCGAGGAGATCGCGGCCGGCGCGCATGTCCATGTGCACAATGTCGAGATGCAGGATTTCGAGCGCGACTACGCCTTTTCCAGCGACATGCGCCCGACCGACATGGTGCCGGAGGCCGAGCGCGCCACTTTCCAGGGCTTCGTGCGCAAGAACGGCACGGTGGGCACGCGCAATTACATCGGCATCCTGACCTCGGTGAACTGCTCGGCCACGGTGGCGAAATACATCGCCGCCGCCGTCACGCCGGAGATTCTGGCGCAGTATCCCAATGTCGACGGGGTGGTGGCGCTGGTGCATTCCACCGGCTGCGGCATGGCCGATACCGGCGAGGGTTACGCCAATCTGCAGCGCACGCTGTGGGGCTATGCCCGGCACCCGAACTTTGCCGGCATATTGATGGTCGGGCTGGGCTGCGAGGTGAACCAGATCGACTTCCTGCTGGAAGCCTACGGGCTGGAGCGCGGGCCGCGTTTCCAGACCATGACGATCCAGGATACCGGCGGCACCCGCAAGACGGTGGATCGCGGCGTCGAGATCGTGAAATCCATGCTGCCTGTCGCCAACGAGGCGACGCGCAGCACGGTGCCGGCCAGCCACCTGACGCTGGCGCTGCAATGCGGCGGCTCGGACGGCTATTCCGGCATCACCGCCAACCCGGCGCTGGGGGCGGCGGCCGATCTGCTGGTGCGCCATGGCGGCACGGCGATCCTGTCGGAAACGCCGGAAATCTATGGCGCCGAGCATCTGCTGACGCGCCGCGCGGTCGACCGCAAGATCGGCGAGAAGCTGATCGAGCGCATCCGCTGGTGGGAGGATTACACCGAGCGCAATGGCGGCGAGATGAACAACAACCCATCGCCCGGCAACAAGGCGGGCGGCCTGACCACCATCCTGGAAAAGTCGCTGGGGGCGGCGGCCAAGGGTGGCACGACGAACCTGACCGGCGTGTTCAAATATGCCGAGCCGGTGAATGTGAAGGGCTTCGTGTTCATGGATTCGCCCGGCTACGATCCCTGCTCGGTCACCGGCCAGGTCGCCAGCGGCGCCAATGTGATCTGCTTCACCACCGGCCGCGGCTCGGTGTTCGGCTGCAAGCCGTCGCCCTCGATTAAGCTGGCCACCAATTCGCTGATGTACCGCAAGCTGTCCGAGGATATGGACGTGAATTGCGGCGCCGTGCTGGATGAGGGGGTGTCGATCCAGGAGATGGGCCGGCAGGTGTTCGAATTGATCCTGCGGGTCGCCTCGGGCGAGAAGAGCAAAAGCGAGGCGCAGGGCTTCGGCGACGCGGAATTCATTCCCTGGCAGGTCGGCGCGGTGATGTAGGCGAAATGTCACCGGCCGATCATTGACGGCGGGTCCCCCCCTGGCCCTATGCTGGTCGGATCGCCAGCTTACGGGTGTAACGATCTTGTCTCCTAAAATGCGCCGCGCGCTTCTCGTCGCCCTGGTCCTGCTGGGCCTGCCGGCTGCCTTGCTGCTGGCGGGGCTGGCATTGGCGGGGCGCGTAGGGCCGCTGGCCGGCCTGCTGGTGCTGCTGACGGTGGTGGCGCCGGCCGGATTGCTGCTGCATCGGCATTTCCTGCGCATTGAACGCATCGAGGGCGCGCTGGCCCAGGCCCTGGCATCGGGAACGCACGCCGCCGAGCGGGACTCCATCCTGACCGTCGAGATCGAGAGCGACAGCCCGCTCTCCGGCATTGTCGAGGCCGCCAAATCGCTGACCCGGCTTCAGGCCACGCTGAACGAGACGCTTTCCGCCCGGGTCGAGGCGGTCGGCACGGTGATCGAGAATATTCCCGACCCGATGCTGCTGCTCGATGGCGATGCCGTGGTGGCTGGCGCCAACAGGGCGGCGCGCGAGCTGCTGGGGGGCAATTCCGTGGGCCGCGGCATCGCCGTGACGCTGCGCCACCCCGACGTGCTGAAGGCGGTCGATAAGGTGCTTGCCGGCGGCGAGGGCTACGCGGTGGAAATGACCATGCTGGTCCCGGTGGAACGCAGCTTCGCCGTGCGTGTCGAGCCGCTGCCCAGCGCCGGCCCGGACGGCAGCCGGGCGCTGATCATGCTGCACGAGCTGACCGCGATGAAGCGCAGCGAGCAGATGCGCGCCGATTTCGTCGCCAATGCCAGCCACGAGTTGCGCACGCCGCTTTCCACGCTGGTCGGCTTCATTGAAACGCTGCGCGGACCGGCCAAGGACGATCCGGAGGCGCAGGAACGCTTTCTGGAAATCATGCACGAGCAATCCTTGCGCATGGCCCGGCTGGTGAACGACCTGCTGTCGCTGTCGCGCATCGAGCTGAACGAGCACACCCCGCCGCGCCATCGTGCCGATCTGAGGCGCATTCTGGAAAGCGCCAAGGCGACCTTGGACATGCAGGCCGGCACCCGTGAGATGCACATCGAATTGTCGCTCACTGCCGACCTGCCGCAGGTCGTCGGCGAGGAGGACGAGCTGTCGCAGGTGGTGCAGAACCTGATCGACAATGCAATCAAGTACGGCCGCGCCGGCACCGCGATCACCATTGCCGCGCAGCGCGCGGAAGTGCTGCCGGCCGCCTTCCAGAAAGCGCCCCACGGCGCGGTGATGCTGAGCGTGCGCGACCAGGGCGAGGGCATCGCGCGCGAGCACATCCCCCGGCTGACCGAGCGCTTCTACCGTGTCGACAAGGCGCGCAGCCGCGATCTGGGCGGCACCGGCCTCGGCCTCGCCATCGTCAAGCACATCGTCAGCCGCCATCGCGGCGTGCTGAGCATCGACAGCGCGGTCGGCAAGGGAAGCCAGTTCACCGTCTATCTGCCGGCCGCCAATCCCGCCCCCCCGGCCGAATCCTCCCCCGGAATCCAGAGCGAGATCAGCGCCCAATCGGCGTGATGGCTTTTTTACCAGTGAGAGATGGCGCCGTGACGATGTAATAAAATTGTCACGGATTTGTAGTATTGGTGCCGTGTAATCCCGCTATGGATAGCCGGTCCTTCCGTGGGCAGACCATTCGGCGCCGCGACCGAACATCGAAAGAGGATATCCAAAATGCCGTCCGAACATATCGTCAAATCCTTCGATGAAGAGCTGAAGCGCCTGCAGAACCTGATCTCGCAGATGGGTGGCCTGGTCGAGACCCAGATGCAGGATTGCATCCTGTCGCTGTCAAAGCGCGACAGCACGATCGCCGAACGTGTCATCAAGGGCGACGCGCGCATCGACGCCATCGAACATGAAATCAACGATCTGACGGTCCGCATGCTGGCCTTGCGCCAGCCGATGGCCGAGGATCTGCGCCGCATCGTCGGCGCGCTGAAAGTATCCTCCGATTTGGAGCGCATCGGCGACTATGCCGCCAACGTGGCAAAGCGCTCCATCGCGCTGAATCAGATGCCCCCGGCCCGGCCGGCCGCCGGCATTCCGCGCATGGGCAAGATGGTGCAGCAGATCCTGAAGGAGATGCTGGACGCCTATATCGAGCAGGATGCCGAAAAGGCGCTGCAGATCTGGCGCCGGGACGAGGAGGTGGACGAGATGTACACCAGCCTGTTCCGCGAAATGCTGACCTACATGATGGAAGACCCGCGCAACATCTCGCCCTGCACGCATCTGCTGTTCATGGCGAAGAATATCGAGCGCATCGGCGACCACGCCACCAATATCGCCGAGACGCTGTATTACCAGGTGACCGGGCGGCCGCTGACCGCCGAGCGGCCGAAGGGCGACAGCAGCAGCTTTACCGTGGTGGAGCCGGACGGCACCGAGCACACCGTGACGAACCAATAGCAATAGCGATCGGAACGAACCGATGAAGCCTCTGATCCTGGTTGTTGAGGACGAAGCGGCAATCCTGACATTGCTGCGCTACAACCTCGAACGTGAGAATTTTCGCGTCATCGAGGCGCGCGACGGCGAGGAAGCGCTGCTGCTGGCCGGCGAGCGCAAGCCCGACCTGGTGCTGCTGGACTGGATGCTGCCGCTGCTCTCCGGGATTGAAGTGTGCCGCCGGTTGCGCCGCGCCCCGCAGACTCGCGGCCTGCCGATCATCATGCTGACGGCGCGCGGCGAGGAAGGCGATCGGATTCGCGGCCTGAATGCCGGGGCCGACGATTACGTGACCAAGCCGTTCAGCCCCAGCGAGTTGCTGGCCCGGGTGCGCGCCGTCATGCGCCGCTCCCGCCCGGCCGCCGATGCCGAGACGCTGCGCTGCGGCGACATCATCATGGACATCGCCGCCCACAAGACCCGCCGGGGCGAGCGCGACGTTCATCTCGGCCCGACCGAATTCCGCCTGTTGCGCCATTTCCTGGAGCATCAGGGCCGCGTCTTCTCGCGCGAACAGCTTCTCGACGCGGTGTGGGGCGCGGATGTCTATGTCGAACCGCGCACGGTCGATGTGCATATCCGCCGTCTGCGCAAGGCGCTGAACGAGCCACATGAGGACGACCCGATCCGCACCGTGCGCTCCGCCGGTTACGCCCTCGACGCCATGGCCAGCCAATACGCTTGAGCCGGCCGCGGGCCGGCGGCAGAGCCTACTTCTCCGCCTTGGCGCGCTCGATGGCGGTCATGATCATGTCGCGCGCCACATCGGCCTCGGCCCAGCCATTGACCTTGACCCACTTGTTGGGCTCCAGATCCTTGTAGTGGCTGAAGAAATGCTCGATCTGCTGGCGCAGCACCTCGCGCACGTCGCGATAGCTGGCGATATTGCCGTAATAGGGATGCAGATCATCGACCGGGACGGCCAGAATCTTCTCGTCCGGTCCCTTCTCGTCTTCCATCAGCATAACGCCGACCGGGCGCGAGCGCATGACCGAGCCCGGCACGACCGGCACATTGCCCAGAACCAGCACATCGACCGGATCGCCATCCTCGGACAAAGTGTGCGGGATGAAACCGTAATTGGCCGGGTAATACATGGCGGTGTGCAGGAAGCGGTCGACGAACATCGCGCCGGATTCCTTGTCCACCTCATATTTCACGGGCGCGCCGCCAAGCGGAATCTCGACGATGACGTTCACATCGTAGGGCGGGTTCTTGCCGATCGAAATCTTGCGGATGTCCATGGGTGTCTCTTGTGATGAGCGCGGAAATGGCGCGCATCCTACGCATCTGGTGCGCCGCAGCAAAGCCCTCTTAGCCCGGAAGACAAAGAGTCGCGGAAAATTCTTATTCGGCCGATGCCGGGACGGCTTTCGCTTGCGGCGGCGGCAGCACCCGCATGATCCAGACCAGCACCAGCAGCCCTGGTATCGCGGCGGCGGTGGATATCAGGAAAAAGCTGACCCAATCGACATGATCGGCGATCCAGCCGCCCGAGGAGGCGAGGATGGTGCGCGCGAACGCCATGAAGGAGCTGAGCAGCGCATATTGCGTCGCCGTATAGGCGACATTGCACAGGCTCGACAGATAGGCCACGAAGGCCGCCGTCCCCATGCCGCCGGTGAAATTCTCCAGCCCGATGGTGACGGTCAGCATCGCCAGGTCGTAGCCCACCATGGCCTGCACCGCGAACATCAGATTGGAAGCCATTTGCAGGAAGCCGCAGACCAGCAGGCTCTTCAGCAGCCCCAGCCGCGCCACCATGATGCCGCCCAACAGCCCGCCGGCCAGCGTGGCGACCAGCCCGAACAGTTTGGAGATATTGGCGATCTCGATCTTCGAGAAACCCATTTCGATATAGAAAGGATTGGCCATCACCCCGGCCAGCGCATCGCCGAACTTATACAGCACGATGAACAGCAGAATGGTCAGCCAATGGCCGCGCCGCATGAAATCGGCGAAAGGGGCGATGACGGCGCGGTACAGCCATCCGGCCAGCGCCGCGCGCTTGCCGGTCAGACCGCGCGTGCGGTGCCGGGCATCGGCGCGGTCGGCGGCATCGTCGGCAGCCTGCGGCTCCGGGCTCAACAGGATGGTGACCATGCCGACCAGCACCAGCGCGCTCATGACGGCGTAGGTGACGAACCAGCCGTGAAACGCCGCCAGATAGAGCGCCCCGGCGCCGGCCACCAGCATCGCCATGCGGTAGCCGAACACCAATATGCCGGCCCCGGCCCCCTGCTGGCGCTCGCTGAGGCTTTCCACGCGGTAGGCGTCGATGACGATATCCTGGCTGGCGGAGAAGAAGGCCACCAGCACCGCGAACAAAGCGGTGCGCCCGGCATCCACAGCGGGATCGCTGGCCCCCAGGCCGAGCAGGGAGAGAATCAGGCCGAACTGCGTCGCCACCATCCAGCCGCGCCGGCGGCCCAGCAGGCTGGTGAAGGGCGGGATCGGCAGCCGGTCGATCAGCGGCGCCCAGAGGAATTTGAAGGTATAGGGCGCGCCGACCAGGGCGAACAGGCCGATCGAGGTCTTCGATACCCCGACCTCGGCCAGCCAGACGGTCAGCGTGGACAGCGTCAGCAGCAGCGGCAGGCCGCTGGCGAAGCCCAGGAAGAGCTGCGCCAGCACCGGACGCTCGGCATAGATGGCGAAATCGGCGATCCAGCCGCGCAGCCGCGCCCCTCGGCTAGCTCCGGTGCCGTGGGTCAACCGGCATGCACCTTGTCGGCAATCAGCGCGGAGAGCGAAACCTCCGGCCGGGCGCCGAAATGCGAGATCACCTCGGCCGCCGCCACCGCGCCCAGCGTGCCGCAAACCGCGATCGGCAGGTCGCGCGTCAGCCCGTAAAGGAAGCCGCTGGCATAAAGATCGCCCGCCCCGGTGGTATCGACCACCTGCGCGACCGGCTCGGCGTCGATCACATGCACCTCGGCGCCGGCGACCACCACCGCGCCGCGTTCGCTGCGCGTCAGGGCCGCGATTTCGACCTTGCCGCGAATCGCCTGCAACGCATCGTCGAAGCTGGAAACCTCGAACAGCGCCTTGATTTCCTCCTCATTGGCGAACAGCACATCGACATGCTTTTCCACCAGCGCGCGGAATTCCTGGCGGTGCCGTTCGACACAGAACGGATCGGACAAGGACAGCGCAACCTTGCGGCCCGCCTCATGCGCCATCTGGGCGGCCTTCAGGAAGGCCGCCTTGGCCTGCGGCGGATCCCACAGATAGCCTTCGAGATAGGTATAGGCGGAGGCGGCGACCAGCGAGACATCGACATCCTCGGGCGTCAGCTCGACGCAGGCGCCCAGGAAGGTGTTCATGGTGCGCTGGCCATCCGGCGTGACCAGGATCAGGCACCGCGCCGTCGGCAGGCCATCGGTGGCCGGCTGGGTGGTGAAATGCACCCCGGCGGCCTGGATGTCGTGGCGGAAAATGCCGCCCAGCGCATCGTCGCGCACCTTGCCGATGAAAGCGCCCTTGCCGCCCAGCGAGGCAATGCCGTGCATGGTGTTGCCGGCCGAGCCGCCGGACATCTCCACCCCCGGCCCCATCAGCCCGTAAAGCCGGTCCGCCTCGGCCGCGTCGATCAGGCGCATGGCGCCCTTGACCAGCTTCTGTTCGGCGAGGAACGACTCCTCCGTCCGGCTCAGCACATCGACGATCGCATTGCCGATGCCGAGCACATCAAACCGCCGTTCGGTCATTAAACCTTACTCCCGTTCCGTCGCCCGCAAAGGGGTGTTTCATTTTCCGCGCCGCAGTATACCGGGCGGGCGCGCCGCAACAAGCCGCCCTTGCCTGCAAGGGCCGTTGCGGTATCCGCCGAGCAGCCTCACATGAGGGGGCGTCCACGCGCCAGAGGGAGATCGCGCGCCATGTTCCGATCCTTCACCAAAGCCCTGCACCAGCTTTCCGACCCCCGGCTGCGCGGCATCGTCTGGCGGGGAGCGCTGGTCGCCCTGCTAGTGTTCATCGCCCTGTTCGTGGCGGTGAATTGGGGGCTGTCCGGCCTCAGCCTGATCGATCTGGGCGTACCGCCAAACATTGCGGATCCGGTGGAATGGCCGTTCCGACTGCTGGTCGACATATTGGGCGGGCTGGCGGTCCTAATGCTGACCTGGCTGCTGTTCCCGGCCGTTTCCACGGCGGTGATGGGGCTGTTCCTGGACAAGGCCGCCGATATCGTCGAACAGCGCCACTATCCGGACCTGCCGGCGGCGCGTGAACAGCCGCTGGTGGAAGCTCTGTTTGCCGCGGCGCGGTTTCTCGGCCTGTCGATCCTGCTGAATCTCCTGGCGCTGCCGGTGTATCTTCTGCTGCCGGCAGTAAATCTGGTGCTGTTTTACTTGCTCAATGGCTATCTGATCAGCCGCGAATATTACGAGATGGTGGCCGTCCGGCGGCTCGACCGGGACCGTCTTGTTGCAGTGCGCAAACGCCATGGCGCGCGCTTGCTGGCGTTCGGGGCGCTGATCGCTTTCCTCATGACGGTGCCGATCGTGAATTTGTTCGTGCCGGTTTTTGCGACTGCGGCGATGGTTCACCTATTCCAGGGCTTGCAGAGACAAGAGATTCCGTCATAATTTCGCGGCCATAACGGTTCGGCTTCAAACGTCCCCGCCGGGATGATTAAGAAATTATTTACATGTTCAGGCGCAAGAAAGTCCCTAGCGAAGTAATCGCCCCCGAAAGCGGTTTAGCCGAAAGTGGGTTGGCCGAAAGCGGGGTGAAAGCCACCACGGGCGAAACGGCGGAGACGGGGCAGCGCGCGGAACCGGACAAAACGGCCATTCGGGGAATCACCATGTCGACCATCAAACCGCCCTCGCCCTCCTTCGTGCCGGAATTGCCGCGCCGCACCCTGGATATCCCGGGCGGCCGCCGCAGCGGCGAAGGCAGCAGCGTCGGCATGCGCAGCGCGGAGAGCCGCCGCCTGATCGTCGGGCGCGAGATCGTGCTGAGCGGCGACATCACCGCCTGCGAGACGCTGGTGGTCGAAGGCCGCGTCGACGCCAAGCTGCAGAATTGCCAGGCCATCGAGATCGCCTCGACCGGCGTGTTCAAGGGCAGCGCCGAGATCGACGATGCCGATATCAGCGGCCGCTTCGAAGGCAATATCACCGTGCGCGGCCGGTTGACCGTGCGCAGCACCGGGCGGATCGAAGGGGAGATTCGCTACGGCCAGCTGGAGATTGAGGCCGGCGGCGAGATCAATGGCGATGTGAAGTCGCTCTCTGCGTCGAAGACGGACACCATCGCGAATACGGGCAGCGCGGCAGACTAGCCGCGATTTTAAGGAAACGGGCGGCATGGCTGGGGCAGTCGCGGGGACGTTAAGCAGCTTTCGGCGGACGGGGGAGCCGGTCAGGCGCGCCGCTTTCATCGCGGCCGCATCCCTGCTGATGCTGGCTGGCTGCGTCGCGGCGCCGCAAACGGCCGACACCCGGCCCGCCAATCCGGAAGCCGCCGGACCGGCGACCGCGACGGCGGCGGCCCTGGGGGCGGGCCCAGCCGCGGCATCCCCCCCTATAGGCGGTCCCTCTGGCGGGACTCCTGCGGCTTCCTCCTCTCCTGTTTCGTCCACCGCCAAGCCCGCGGCCACGAATGTGGCGCTGACCGTGGCGCCGCCCACCGCTTCCAGCCTACCGCCGCAGGACATGTCGGTGCCCTCGCCCTCGCTGCTTGGCCTTACGGGGGAGGAAGTCGCCCTTCTGCTCGGCAAGCCGCGCTATGAGCGTCGCGAGACGCCGGCGCGAATCTGGCAGTATGGCGACGGGCGTTGCGTGCTCGACGTGTTCTTCTATCCCGACCCGAGCGGTCTGCGGGTGGTTTATGCCGAGAGCCGCGACCCGCGCAGCCTGTCGGCCATGGCGCTTGCCCCCTGCCTGAGCGGCCTGGTCACCGCCGCCCGCGCCCTGCCCGCCCCGGCCCCCGCCTTCGGCAAGAGCTGATCCCGCCATGCTGGAACCCGCCATGCTGATCGCAGCGCTGGCGGCGGGGGTGGTCTATATCGTCACCCCCGGTCCGGCCGTACTCGCCCTGCTTGGCATCGGCGCGGAGCAAGGGCGCCGCGCGGGGGCGGCATTCCTGGGCGGACATCTGGTCGGCGACCTGCTCTGGACCTTCCTGGCGCTGCTGGCGATCATCGGCGCGCGGGTGATCGATCCGCTGGTGTTCGACCTGCTGGGCATCGCCTGCGGCCTATATCTGTTCTATCTCGGCCTGCGCGCCGTGCTGGTGCGGCGCACCGATACCGGGGCGCTGGACAGCCAGGTGCGCCATCCGCTGCGCCGGGGAATGATCTTCGGCGTGACCAATCCAAAGGGCTATCCGGTGGCGCTGGCGATGTTCGCGGCGTTGCTGGCGAATTACGGCGCGGCGCTGTCCTGGGACAGCCTGCCGCCGCTGATGCTGGCGGCTTTCCTGGGCTTTCTGCTGGGCGACTTGATCCTGGTCTGGATTGTGGGGCTGAGCGGCGTGCGTCGGCTCTATCGGCGCTACGATGTGTGGATCGTGCGGGTCACCGGGCTGATGTTCATCGGCTTCGCGCTCAACGCGCTTAGCAGTTCGGCCGCGTCGCTGTTGCGCCGCCCCTAGGCGGATACCGGGTCCGGCGTCTTTTCCTTGAATTTGCAGACATGCGAGACGACACAGCGCCAGCAATCCGGCTTGCGGGCCTTGCAGATATAGCGGCCATGCAGGATCAGCCAGTGGTGGGCGTGCTGCAGATAGGGTTTTGGAATTCGCTTCTCCAGCAGCAGCTCCACCGCCAGCGGCGTCTTGCCGGGAGCAAGGCCGGTGCGGTTGCCGAGGCGGAACAGATGCGTGTCGACCGCGATGGTCGGCTGCCCGAAGGCGATGTTCAGCACCACATTGGCGGTCTTGCGGCCGACGCCGGGCAGGCTTTCCAGCGTTTCGCGATCCTGCGGCACCTGGCTGCCATGCTTGTCGATCAGCAGGCGGCACAGCTCGATCACGTTCTTGGCCTTGGAATTATACAGGCCGATGGTCTTGATGTAGCGGGTCAGCCCCTCGACGCCCAGCGCATGCATCTTCTCTGGCGTGTCGGCGATGGGAAACAGATCCTTCGTCGCCTTGTTCACCGACACATCGGTCGCCTGCGCCGACAGCACCACCGCCACCAGCAGGGTGAAGGGGTTGAGATAGTCGAGTTCCCCCTTCGGCTCCGGGTTCGAGGCCTGGAGCCGGGCGAAGAACTCCTCCACCTCCGCTTTGGTCATGCGCGCCATGCGGCGGTTCTAGCCTGAAGCCAGCCGGCCGCCAAGGCGATTATGTCGCTCTTTACGCGCGCTGGCCGCGGTTCTATCTCTAAGACATCATGGACGCCGCGATTTCGCCCGATACCCCGTCGCGCCGGCTCTATTTCGACGCGACGCTGACGCCCTACCGGAGCCTGCCGCCGGCCGGCTTCTATATTCTGATGGGTGCGGTGGGCGGCGTGTCGCTGTCGATGGGCATCCTGTTCCTGGTGGTCGGGGCCTGGCCGATCTTCGGCTTTTTCGGGCTCGATGTGGCGCTGCTCTATTTCGCCTTCCGGCTGAATTACCGGTCGGCCCTGGCGCGCGAGACCGTGCGCCTGGACGATACCGAGCTGGAGGTTCAACGCATCAGCCCGGCCGGCCATATACGGCGCTGGAGCTTCCAGCCGACCTGGCTGAAGGTGCTGCACGACGCCGCCTCGGACTATCCCTCACCCCTGGTGCTCGCCAGCCACGGCCGCAGCCTGGAGATCGGCAGCTTCCTCAACCAGCCGGAGCGCTCGGAAGTCGCCAAGGCCTTGACGGCAGCGCTCGACCGCCGCCGCCTGCCCGAGCATCTGCGCTAGAGTTTCAGCCCCAGCACGTCATTCATGCCGTACAGGCCGGGGGCCTTGCCGGCGGTCCAGAGGGCGGCGCGAACGGCGCCGTCGGCGTAGATTTGTCGGCTGCTGGCCTTGTGGGTCAGCTCGATCCGCTCGCCCATGCCGGCAAAGACGACCGTATGGTCGCCCACCACATCGCCGCCGCGTAGCACGGCAAAGCCGATATCGCCGGGATTGCGCGCGCCGGTGTGGCCATCGCGGGCGCGCTGGGCGACGGTCGCGAGATCGACCCCGCGCCCCGCCGCCGCCGCCCGGCCGAGGCCCAGCGCAGTGCCCGACGGCGCATCGATTTTGCGGCGATGATGCATTTCAACGATTTCGATATCGAAACGTTCGTCAAGAATCGCCGCCACCTGCTGGGTGAGCGCGAACAGCAGGTTTACCCCCACGGCCATGTTGGGGGCGAATATGACAGGCACCCGGGCCGCCGCGTTCCGCAATGCCTGCGTCTGTTCGTCGGACAGGCCGGTGGTGCCGACCACCAGCGCGGTGTTATGGCGCGCGGCCAGATCGGCATGCGCGGCGGTGGCGGCCGGGACGGTGAAATCGATCACGACATCGACGGATTGGAACAGCGCCTCGGCATCGTCGGTGATGACGACGCCCAATGCACCCACGCCCGCAGTTTCGCCGGCATCCTTGCCGACCAGGGGCGCGCCCGGTCGCTCAGACGCACCGGCAAGAGCGACGCCCGGCGTCGCGTGCACCGTTTCGATCAACATCTGGCCCATCTTGCCGCCCGCGCCGACGATCCCGACCCGCATATCCGCCATCTATGGTCTCCAATCCTGGGGTAGCGCCATTAAAGCACGGTTTGCCGCCCGGAAAAGCGGGAAATACCGCCGGCACTTCCCCGCCACAGGGCTTTTCCGGACCGTAGTGCGCGGCGCCGACCCCTGCGGCAGCAATGCGGGTTGCGGACGAGGTTAAAGAGATTTAACATTGTATTTTATTAGATATTCATCTCGGTATAACGGCTAAGAACAGGAAAGCCTGGTATGATCGATGTGCGTTGCCTGTGCCTGGGTGTCTTGAGCCTGGGGGAGACGACCGGGTATGAGGTCCGCAAACGGCTGAAAGCCTATTTCGGACCCTATCAGGGGGTCAGCTATGGCGCCCTGTACCCCGCCCTGGCTAAGCTGCTGGCCGCCGGCGAAGTGGTCGCCACCGGCTCCCCGGATGCCCAGACGCTGGAGAAGCGGACCTACGCAATCACCGAAAAAGGCCGGGAATCCTTGCGTTCCAGCCTGGTGCAGGCCAAAGGGCAGGAGCAGGTGCGCTCCGAGTTCATGGCCGCGATGTTCTTCGCCGACCAGCTGGAGAAGGATGTGCTGGACAGGCTGATCGATGAAAGGCTGGCCGAATTGCGGGGCGACCTGGCCCTGTTTCAGGGATTCCGTGGTAGTCCCGCAACAGAGGGCCAGCGTTTCGTCTCGCGCTTCGGCCAGGTGCTGTGCCGCGCCGCCATCGACTTCCTGCAGGGCGAAGGGCGAGCCATCGTCAGCGCCCTCGACCGGGATCGGCAGCGCTGAAAGAAGCCTTTACCGCACGCGATTGCGCCACGCATAGAGCGGTATGACTTCCGGTAATTATTAATTTATTCAAATATTTAGAGCAGCACTACGCCTGTATCGACGGCGCTACGGAGGCGATAAAACAAACGGCCGGATCATGGTCGATCCGGCCGTTCTTCTATCCGGGAGAGGGAAAGGAATTCCACCCGGAAGTGCTGGTGCTACCGCAACCTCAGTCGCGCAAATCCTCCCACAGCTCCTTCACCTTGGCGAAGAAGCCCGCCGATTCCGGACTGGTCACCTCGCCAGTGCCGCCCTGCTCCTCGAACTGGCGCAACAGCTCGCGCTGCTGCTTGGTGAGATTCACCGGCGTCTCCACCGTGACCTCGACATAGAGGTCGCCCCGCAGGCTGCTCTGATAGACCGTCATGCCCTTGCCGCGCAGCCGGAACTGATGCCCGGCCTGGGTGCCTTCCGGGATCGTCACCTTCACCCGGCGGCCTTCCAGCGTCGGCACCTCGATGGAACCGCCCAGCGCCGCCTTGGTCATCGGGATCGGCACCCGGCAATGGATGTCGGACCCCTCGCGCTGGAAGAAGCGATGCGGGGCGATCGACAGAAAGATGTAGAGATCGCCCGAGGCCGCGCCGCGCAATCCCGCCTCGCCTTCGCCGGCAAGTCGGATGCGGGTGCCGTCCTCAACTCCAGCCGGTATCGAAACGGACAAGGTCTTGTCCTTCTGCTGTCGTCCGGCGCCGCCACAGACACGGCACGGCTTCTCGATCACCTTGCCGACACCGCCGCAGGTCGGGCAGGTCCGCTCGATGGTGAAGAAGCCCTGCTGGGCGCGCACCTTGCCAGCACCGCCGCAGGTGCCGCAGGTGACCGGCTGCGAGCCCTTTTCCGCGCCCGACCCGTCGCACGCCTCGCAAGACATGGAGGAGGGGATGCGGATTTCCTTGGTGGCGCCGTTGAAGGCGTCCTCCAGCTCGATTTCCAGATTCAGGCGCAGATCCGCGCCGCGCCCGCGCTGCTGGCCGCGACGGGCGCCGCCCATGAACTCGCCGAACATCTCGTCGAAAATATCGGCGAAGCCGCCGCCAAAGCCGAAATCGCCGCCGCCCGGCCCGCCAGGCCGGCGCGGCCCGCCGCCATTCTCGAAGGCGGCGTGACCGAAACGATCGTAGGCGGCGCGCTTCTCGTCATCCTTCAGAACGTCATAGGCCTCGTTCACTTCCTTGAACTTGGCCTCGGCTTCCGGGTCATCGGGGTTGCGGTCGGGATGGTACTGCATGGCGAGCTTGCGATAAGCCCGCTTCAGCGCTTCCTTGTCCGCGCCCTTCTCGACGCCCAGGGTCTGATAATAGTCCCGCTTTGCCATGGTTATTCTGCCCCGGCTTGAACGCGGCGGGCGACAGCCAGAACGCCCCATCCTGAGGATGGGGCGCCCGGTTCACGAATAGGCTTCGTCGGCATGTCGCCAGCCATTTGGCCGTTAAGCCGACTTCTTGCGATCCTCGTCGTCGACTTCCTCGAAGTCGGCATCGACAACCTTGTCGTCCGGCTTCGCCTCGCCGGTACCGGCAGCCGGCTGTTCGCCCTCGGCCGGCGCTTCCTGCTGGGCCTTGTACATGGCCTCGCCCAGCTTCATCGCCGACTGCGACAGCTTCTCGGCCTTCTCCTTGATGAGGGTCGCGTCGTCACCGGCCATCGCCTCCTTAACGGCGGCGAGATCGGCCTCGATGGCGCTCTTCTCGGCGGCAGGAACCTTGTCGCCATATTCGGCCAGGTTTTTCTCGGTGGTGTGAACCAGCGATTCGGCCTGGTTGCGGGCCTCCACGGCCTCGCGGCGCTTCTTGTCCTCGGCGGCGTGCGCCTCGGCATCCTTCACCATCTGCTCGATATCGGCGTCGGACAGCCCGCCGGAGGCCTGGATGCGGATCGCCTGCTCCTTGTTGGTCGCCTTGTCCTTGGCCGAGACATTCACGATGCCGTTGGCGTCGATGTCGAAGGTAACCTCGATCTGCGGGATGCCGCGCGGCGCGGTCGGCAGGCCGACCAGGTCGAACTGGCCCAGCATCTTGTTGTCGGCCGCCATCTCGCGCTCGCCCTGGAAGACCCGGATCGTCACCGCCGTCTGGTTATCCTCGGCGGTCGAGAAGACCTGGCTCTTCTTGGTCGGGATCGTGGTGTTGCGGTCGATCAGGCGGGTGAACACGCCGCCCAGCGTCTCGATGCCCAGCGACAGCGGGGTCACGTCGAGCAGCAGGACGTCCTTCACCTCGCCCTTCAGCACGGCGCCCTGGATGGCGGCGCCGACGGCGACGACCTCGTCCGGGTTCACGCCGCGATGCGGCTCCTTGCCGAAGAAGTTCTTCACCGTCTCGATGATCTTCGGCATGCGGGTCATGCCGCCGACCAGGATCACCTCGTCGATCTCGCCGGCGCTGAGGCCGGCATCCTTCAGGGCCGCCTTGCAGGGCTCGGTGGTGCGCTTCACCAGCTCGTCGACCAGCGCTTCCAGCTTGGAGCGGGACAGCTTCATGGTCAGATGTTTCGGGCCAGACTGGTCGGCGGTGATGAAGGGCAGGTTGATTTCGGTTTCCGACGCGCTGGACAGCTCGATTTTGGCCTTCTCGGCGGCTTCCTTCAGCCGCTGCAGCGCCATCTTGTCGCCGCGCAGGTCGATGCCGGATTCCTTCTTAAACTCGTCGGCCAGATACTGGATGATCCGGCTGTCGAAATCCTCGCCGCCCAGGAAGGTGTCGCCGTTGGTCGACTTCACCTCGAACACGCCGTCGCCGATCTCCAGGATCGACACGTCGAAGGTGCCGCCGCCAAGGTCATAGACCGCGACGATGCCGTTGCCCTTCTTCTCCAGGCCGTAGGCGAGTGCCGCCGCCGTCGGCTCGTTGATGATGCGCAGCACTTCAAGGCCGGCGATCTTGCCGGCATCCTTGGTGGCCTGGCGCTGGGCGTCATTGAAATAGGCCGGGACGGTGATGACCGCCTGGGTCACCTTCTCGCCGAGATGGCTTTCCGCCGTCTCCTTCATCTTCTGCAGGATGAAGGCGCTAACCTCACTGGGGCTGTATTTCTTGCCGCGGCTCTCCACCCAGGCATCGCCATTCTCGCCCTTCACGATCTTGTAGGGAACGAGGCCCTTATCCTTCTCTACCATCGGATCCTCGATCCGGCGGCCGACAAGGCGCTTGATCGCGAACAGGGTGTTTTCCGGATTGGTGACGGCCTGGCGCTTCGCCGACAGGCCGACGAGACGCTCGCCGCCTTCGGTGAAGGCGACCATCGACGGGGTGGTGCGCATGCCTTCGGAATTCTCGATCACCCGGGCGGTGCCGCCTTCCATGACGGCGACGCAGGAGTTCGTCGTACCGAGGTCGATGCCGATAACTTTGGACATGGTTCTACTTCCTCTCTAGCAGCAGGGCTCGCTTCGGCCCGCCAAGGCACCGGTCGGAGCCCCCCAAGAAATAGGGTTGTGTGCTGACCTGACTGGACTGCCAGGGTATATAGGCGGCTGTTCCGGACGCTGCAACGGGGGAGTGTCCAAACAACCCTCCCGCGACTATGGATTTTGCGCGTGATCGTTTCCGCGAGCTACCGCACCGATATTCCCGCCTTCTATGCCGACTGGTTCGCGCGGCGGCTGGCGGCCGGCCATTGCCTGGTCGCCAATCCCTATGGCGGCAAGCCCTACCGGGTCGATCTGACGCCCCGGGCGGCGGAAGGCTTCGTGTTCTGGACCCGCAATATCGGGCCGTTGCTGCCGGTCCTGCCGATTCTCGGCCGGCCCTTCGTGGTGCAATATACGGTAACCGGCTATCCGCGCGCGTTGGAGACATCGACCATCGGGGCGGAGAAGGCGATAGCGCAGATTCACGCCGTCGCCGCCCTCTACGGCCCGCGCGCTGCGGTCTGGCGCTACGATCCGATCCTGCTGACCGACGATCTGACGCCGGACTGGCATCGGCGAAATTTCACCCGGATCGCCCAGGCGCTAAAGGGCGCGGTCGATGAGGTCGTGGTATCGATCGCCACCGCCTATCGCAAGACCGCGCGCAATATGGACCGGGCGGCGGGGCGGCACGGTTTTTCCTGGCGCGTGCCCGATGCGGCGGAGGCACAGGCGCTGCTGGCCGATCTGAGCCATCGGGCGGCCGAGGCCGGCATGCGGCTCACGCTATGCGCGCAGCCCGAACACGGCTTTGCGGAAGCCGCCTGCATCGACGCGGCCCGCCTGTCGGACGTCGCCGGCCGCGCGGTCGCCGCCCGGACCAAGGGCAACCGCCCCGGCTGCCGATGCGCCGAATCGCGCGATATCGGCGCTTACGACAGCTGCCCGCATGGCTGCGCCTATTGTTACGCGGTGACCGACCGCGCGCAGGCGCAGCGCCGGCACCAGGCGCACGACCCCGACGAAGAGAGGCTGATTCCGGCCTAGTTGATCAGCGGCGGCGCGAAGCTCTGCGGCGCCGGGTCGATGACCCGCTTTTCGCCGCTGCCCACCTCGTAGACCGCCAGGCCGCGCTCGTTCAGCCCATCGGCGCGCAACCGGAAAATGCCGTTCACCCCGGCGAAACCGTCGTTTGCGGTCAATCGTGCCGGCGTGAAGCCGCCGGCCGCCGGGTCCCGCGCCAGCGCCGCCGCCAACGCGGTCGCGTCATAGGCCAGGCCGGCAATGGCGGGCGGCGCGCTGCCGAAGGCGGCGCGATAGCGCTGGTCGAAGGCGGCGCGCTCGTCCGGGCCGGGGGCGGCGTACCAGCCGCCGACGAGCGTCGGCTCCGTTGTCACGTCGCCGGCCTCCCAGATCGAAGTGCCGAGCAGCCGGACATTGCTGGAATCGACGTCGTAATAGGCCAGCATCGGGCCGATCGCCCGCAGCCGCTCCGCGCCGTCCGGCAGCAGGATCGCCTGGAACGGCACCTCCCCCGGAGGCTGCTGACGCGCACGCCGGTCATGCTCGGTGAATTCCTTGACCGACGGCGTCAGATCGGGTGTGGAGGGATCGTAATAGGATATCTTCACCGCCTGCACGCCGGCCTCGCCGGTGGCGCTCTGCAAGGCTGAGGCGACGGACCGGCCATAGGGGGTGGAGGGCACGAAGGCCGCGAAGCGGGTCAGGCCGTTCACCTCGGCATAATTCACCACGCGCCGCACCTGATCGCGCGGCAGGAAGCCCAGCACATACACGCCGTCTCCGGCCACCGCCTCATCGTTGGAGAAGCTGAGCACCGGCACCTGCGCCGCGCGCGCATAGGGGGCGATCGCCGTCGTCGAGGCGCCGAACAGCGGCCCCAGGATCATATCCGCGCCGTCGGCCACGGCCGCCTGCACCGCCGCTTCGGCCCGGGCGCTGTCGCCGCCCCCGCCGCTATCGTAGGGGCGCAGCACGAAATTCTGATCCGCGGTGTCGAACAGCGCCAATTCCGCCGCGTTCTGCAGGGCACGGCCGATCCGCTCCTCGCTGCCGCTGAGCGGCACCAGCAGGGCGACGCGGATTTTATCGTCCTTCAGCGCCTCAGCGATGATTTCGGGGGGAGGCAGCAGCACCGGCTGCTCGACCGGCAGCTGCGCCTGAGGCGGATTCGCGACCTGCGGCCCCGCACCGCCCCCGTCGCCACGGCTGCCGCCGCAACCGCTCAGCGCGACCGCAACGAGCAGCAGGCAGGCGGACCAGGCGCGCCACGCCGATGCGGGCCGCTTTCTCCGCTCGCCCGGCCGGGGTAGCGTAGGGAGGTTCGGCGCTTCCGCTTTCGCAACTGACATTATCGATCCCATGACCGCTGTTAAAAATCTGGCATCCGGACTGTACATCGTCGCGACGCCTATCGGAAATCTGGGCGACATGACGGTGCGCGGCCGCGATATATTGGCCGAAGCCGACCTTATCGCCTGCGAGGATACGCGCGTCACGGGAAAGCTGCTCTCCGCCTTCGGCCTGAAACGCCCCCTGCTCGCCTATAACGACCATAACGCCGATAAGGTTCGACCAAAACTACTGGAAATGCTGCGCGCGCGCCGCATCGTCGCGCTGGTCAGCGATGCCGGCACGCCGTTGATCTCCGATCCCGGCTACAAGCTGGTGCGCGATTGCGTGGCCGAGGGGCTGCCGGTCACCGCCGCGCCCGGCGCATCGGCGCTGCTGGCGGCGCTGACGCTGGCCGGGCTGCCGACCGACCGGTTCCTGTTCGCCGGCTTCCTACCGCCGAAATCCGCCGCCCGGCGCGGCGCGCTGGGCGAGCTGGCGGCGGTGCCGGCCACTCTGGTGTTCTACGAGACCGGGCCGCGTCTTGCCGGCAGCCTGGCCGACATGGCGGCGGTGCTGGGCGCGCGCGAGGGCGCCGTGGCGCGCGAGCTGACCAAGCTGTTCGAAGAGGTGCGGCGCGGTCCGCTGGCCGAGCTGGCCGCGCATTACGCCGAAATGGGCGGGCCAAAGGGCGAGATCGTGGTCATTGTCGGCCCGCCGCCGGCCGGCGAGACGGCGGCCGAGGATCTCGACGCCGCGCTGCGCCGGGCGTTGTCCGGCAACAGCACCCGCGACGCCGCGGCACTGGTCGCCGGGGAAACCGGCCTGCCACGCAAGCAGGTCTATGCCCGCGCCCTCGCGCTGGCGCAGGAGGGCAAGGATTGAGCCGCCTGCGCCGCCAGGCCGCCCGCCGCCGGGGGCATGCCGCCGAAAGCCTGTGCGTCTGGTGGCTGCGGCTGAAAGGCTACCGCATTCTGGGCCGCGATCTGCGCACGCCGGTCGGCGAGATCGACATATTGGCGCGGCGCGGCGCCACGCTGATCGCCGTCGAGGTGAAGGTGCGCGACAGCCAGGCGGCAGCGGCCGAGGCCATCGGCGCGCAGCAGCGCCAGCGAATCATCCGGGCGCTCGGCTGGGTGATGCAGCGCCAGGCCGGCCTGCAGAGCCTGTCTCCGCGCTTCGATGCGATGCTGGTCGGCGGCGGACGGCTGCCCCGTCATCTGCCCGATGCATGGCGAACCGACGGTTAAGCGTGCGCGCCGTCATGAATTCTGCAACATTTTAGGCGTCAGTGAGCCGGTGTCCCCGTTGCTTCGAGAGTGATCCTTGCGATGATCCGTCCGCTTTTCCTGCTTGCCGCCCTGTCCGCCCTTCCGATTCTGTCCGGCTGTACGCCGCTGGGCCTGGCGGCCGGGGCCGGCGCCACCGCCGGCGTTGCCACCCAGCAGGAGGGCGGGCTGAACACCGCCGCTAACGACACCTGGATACGTGGCCAGATCAACCAGCTCTGGTTTGAGCACGATATCGACATGATGCGCCGGGTCGGCCTGTCGGTCAGCGCCGGCCGGGTGCTGCTGACCGGCGTGGTGCCGAAGGCGGAGGATCGCGTCGACGCGGTGCGGCTGGTCTGGCGGGTCCAGGGCGTGCGCGAGGTAATCAACGAAATCAAGGTCGATGGCGAGGCCGGCACCAGCGGCGGCAGCTATGCGACCGATGTGTGGATCAGCACCCAGCTCCGCAGCAAGCTGCTGTTCGACAACCAGATCAAGGCCATTAATTACAGTGTCGAAACGATCCATGGCATCGTCTATCTGATGGGTATCGCCCAGAACGAGCCGGAGCTGGAGCGGGTGATCAACCACGCTCGCAACGTGCCCTCCGTCAATCGGGTGGTCAGCCATGTGATGCTGCGCAGCGATTCCCGGCTGCGCACGCCGGCCAACAGCCCCGCGCCCGCCGCCGATCCGGCGCCGAGCGCCCCCGCCGCCTCGCCGGAGCCGGTGCGCCAGCTTCCGGCGACGCAATCGGCCCCGGTCGAGCGGGTGCCGCTGCAATAATGGACACGAAGGCACAGGCTCGCGCGATCCTGGCCGGCCTGGCCGGGGCCGGCGATTCGGCGGTCGATATCGGCGGCGCGGCACTTGCCCTGGCCGCCTTCGACCGGCCGCGCGTGGGGCTGGAGCGCTATCAGGCTCATTTGGCCGAACTGGGCGGTTCCGTGGACGCGCTCGCGCAGGGCACGCAGGAGGTCCAGGGCCGCGCCGCCGTGCTCGCCATGGTGATGGCGGAACAGTTTCGCTATCAAGGCGACGAGCTGACATATGACGATCTGCAGAACGCCAATCTGATGCGGGTGATCGACCGACGGCGCGGTCTGCCGGTGGCCCTCGGCATCCTCTACATCCATGTCGCCCGGCAGCAGGGCTGGCAGGCGGTCGGCCTCAATTTCCCCGGCCATTTCCTGATCCGCATAGAGACCGGCGGCGGACGAGCCATCCTGGACCCGTTCAGCGGCGGGCGCATGGTCAGCCCGGCCGATCTGCGCCGGCTTTTAACCGCTGTCGCCGGGGACGACGCAACCTTGCAGCCGGAGCATTACGAGCCGGTGCCGGACCGGGCCATCCTGCTGCGCCTGCAAAACAACATCGTCATGCGCCGCTTGCGCCAGGGCGAGTTGGAGCCGGCGGCCCGCGCGCTGGACAGCATGCTGCTCTTTGCGCCCGACCGGCCGGCGCTCTGGCGCGAGGTGGCGCTGGTGCAGGCCAAGCTGGAAAATATGAAGACCGCCATCGCGGCGCTGGAACGCTTCGTGGCGCTGACTCCGTCGCCGACCGAGAAGCATGAGGCGAGCGCTCTGCTGCAAAGCTGGAAGAGCCATCTCAACTAGCGTTTGGGGGTGCGCCGGGGCAGGGCTATAGTGCCGGCAAAACCGTTCCTTATGGGAGTTTTGCTGGCCATGAGCCTCGCCGTCGCCATCCAGATGGACCCGATCGAGCCGATCAATATCGACGCCGACAGCACTTTCGTGCTGGCGCTGGAAGCCCAGCGCCGGGGTCACGCGCTGTTCCATTACACGCCGCAGGATCTGTCCTTGAAGGGCAATCGCGCCATCGCCCGCGCCCGGCCGCTGCAGGTGCGCCGCGAGAAGGGCAACCACGCCACACTGGGCAGCCCGGAGAGCATCGACCTGGCCACCGTCGATGTGGTGCTGCTGCGCCAGGACCCGCCCTTCGACATGAGCTACATCACCACCACCCATATTCTGGAGCATGTGCATCCGCGCACCCTGGTGGTGAACGATCCCGTCCATGTGCGCAACGCGCCGGAGAAGCTGTTCGTCACCCATTTCCCTGAGCTGATGCCGCCGACGCTGATCACCACCGACCGGGCTGAAATCCTGGAATTTCGCCGCGAACACAAGGACATCATCGTGAAGCCGCTGTTCGGCAATGGCGGTTCCGGCGTGTTCCACATCAAGCCGGACGACGAGAATCTCTCGGCGCTGCTGGAAACCTTCACCCAGCTCTATCGCGAGCCGGTGATCGTGCAGCGCTATCTGCCGGAGATTCGCCAGGGCGACAAGCGCATCATCCTGATCGACGGCGAGCCGGCCGGCGCGCTCAACCGCGTCCCGGCGGAGGGCGAGGCCCGGGCCAACATGCATGCCGGCGGCAAGCCGCTGAAAAGCGACTTGACCAGCCGGGAGCGCGATATCTGCGCCGCCATCGGTCAATCCCTGCGCGAACGCGGCCTGCTGTTCGTCGGCATCGACGTGATCGGCGATTACCTGACCGAGATCAATGTCACCTCGCCGACCGGCCTGCAGGAAATCGGCCGCTATGACGGCGTCAGCCTGGAAGGCAAGATCTGGGACGCCATCGAACGCAAGCTGACCGGCCGTACGGGCGTGGCGTCGGCGTAAGCCTGGGCCGCGCCTCTTAATTCAGCCTGGCGGCTTCGGCCTGGCAGGCGACGGCGGCGCGCAGCAGATTAATCGCGATGGCGGAGCCGATGCCGTCGCCGGTGGACAGCCCCAGATCGAGCAGGGGCGTGAGGCCAAGGCGGTCGGCCAGCGCCCGGGCGCCGGCATCGCCGCTGGCATGGGCCAGCAGGCAATGTTCGATGGCGGTCGGCCGCAGCGCGCGCAGCACGGCCGCCGCCGCCAGGCCCTCTACGCCGTCGATCAGCACCGGGGTACGGGCGAAGCGGCAGGCGAGGATGGCACCCGCCATCGCCGCGATGTCCAGCCCGCCCAGGCGGCGCAGCGCCTCCAGGGGGTCGGCCTTCGCGCCGGCATGCAGGGCCACGGCCTGGTCGACCAGCGCCAGCCGGGCGGAGCCGGCATCGGCGCCCAGCCAGTCCCGCGCCGTGCCGCCCAGCAACAGGCTGGCGAGTGCTGCGGCAGGCAGTTTCGCCTCGCCGGAAACGCCGGCCAGGGCCAGCACATCGATGCCGGGCTCGACCGCGATCATGCCGTAGGTCATGGCGCGCGCGCAGTCCGCCTCGCTCATCGCCGGTTGGGCCGCGATATTCTCGGTCGGCACCTCGACCGACAGTTCATAGACACGCAGATCGGCGTCCAACGTGTCGACCAGCCGGTTCAGCGGCGTATCGCCATCCAGGAACCGCTTAACCGACGCCTCGGTCAGCGCCGACGGATCGACGCCCAGCCCGGCCGCGACGCCCTGGCTGGCGGCGAAGACGCAGATCCGCGGGTGATTGAGCTGCGGCGTCGCCCGGCCCTGCCAGGCGGCGAGAAAGCGGGCCAGGCCGCTCAACATGCCCATGCCCTCCCCGGCGGCGGTGCCGGCGGCGGCTTCCGCCGCGCGGTCCGCGGGCGGCAGCTCGTCCAGCATGCGGCGGATTTCGCTGAAATTCGGCTCCATATCGGTATCGCTGGGGGCCATCGGGTCCTCGTGCATATCGTGGCGGGCGCGCCTGTCCTATAACCTTAGGCGTCCCAAACAAAGCGGAAAGAGAGTGCGATGAGCAGCGACAACCGAACCACGACGCGCTGGTGGTGGATTCGCCACGCCCCGGTGACCAGCGATGGCGGCCGCGTCTACGGCGCCAGCGACCTGCCGGCGGATTGCTCCGACCGGGCGGCCTTCGAGGGGCTGGCGCGCCATTTGCCGCAGGAAGCGGTATGGGTCACCTCGCATCTGATGCGCACGCACCAGACGATGGACGCCATCGGCGCGGCCGGCTACCCGCTGCCGGCCGAGGAGTCGCCGCGCAATATCGAGATCGATCTGGGCGAGCAGAGCTTTGGCGAGCTGCAAGGCCGGTCGCGCCAGGAGATTTTCGCGACCAACGAATTCCAGCGCCATCGCTTCTGGCTGTCGGCGGTCGATGTCGTCCCGCCCGGCGGCGAGAGCTTCGAGCAGCTGATCGGCCGGGTTGTGCCGGTGGTCGAGCGGCTGACGCAAACGTACCATCTGAAGGATGTGATCTGCGTCGCGCATGGCGGCACGATCCGCGCCGCCCTGTCCCATGCCTTGCGGATTCCGGCCGCCTCGGCGCTGCATTTCCGCATCGACAATCTGTCGGTCACACGGCTCGACCATCACGCGCCCGACCGGCTGTGGCCGGACCCGGATTGGCAGGTGGTGACGGTGAATCATCATCCACGCTGATTCTTTCGTCAGGCGATGGAACAAATAACGGGGGGTTCGGCGTTTATAAGATAACGGTCGCCTCATCGGGCGGCCCCGTTCACCGATCGGAGACTCGATCATGCGGCGTTTGCGCTACCTATTCCCTCTCCTGCTCGGCCTTGTCGCCGGCGCACCGGCCGTGGCCTCGGCCAACGACCAGCAGGTGCTGGTCGACAAATCCGCCTCGGCGCTGCAAAGCGTCCTGAACCAGAAGGGGCTGGAGCCGGCCCGCGAATATCTGCAACGCGCCCGCGCGGTAATGATTGTGCCCGAACTGGTGAAGGCCGGGCTGATCGTCGGCGGCGAGGGCGGCAATGGCGTTCTGGTCACCAAGACCGCCAATGGCGAGTGGAGCAATCCCGCCTTCTATCAGTTCATCGCCGGCAGCGTCGGCCTGCAGATCGGCGTGGAATCGAAGGAAGTCATCTTCATGGTGATGACCGACGACGCGCTGGACAAGCTGATGCGCAACGAATTCAAGCTGGGCGTTGATGCCAGCATCGCCGTTGGCCCGGTCGGCGCCGGTGTCGAAGGGTCCAGCGTTGGCAATGTGAAAGCCGATATCGTGGCCTACTCCAAGTCAAAGGGCCTGTTCGGCGGCGGCGCCGTGGAAGGCGGCGTGATCCAGCCGAAAACGGACTGGAACGCGGCCTATTACAACGCCCCGGCGGTAACGGCCGAATCCATCGTGCTGACCCGTCAGCATGAAAATGCCGGCGCGGCGAAACTGCGTCAGGTTCTATCGGCCGCGGATTGAGGAACGCCCCCTCACCCCCCTCCTCTTCCGTGACTGATCTGCCCCCTCCCGCCCCCCTCGGGAGGGGGTTTTTATATCCGCAAGATCAGCACAACCAGGCCGGCAAGCAGGCCCGCGCTCACCACGCAGCCGATGGCGAACAGCATCAGCGCGCGGCGAATATCGTCAGGCAGCAGGCGGGCCCGGCCGCTGCCGATCCAAGGCTCCTCAATGCTACGCTGGGCGTAATGGCGCGGCCCGGCGAGCGAGAAATCCAGCGCCCCGGCCATCGCCGCCAGGGCGCGGGCCTGCGACAGGCTGCCCTTGCCGCCATCCCGCAGCATCATCTTTAGCGCCGCCATCGGCTTGGCCGTGGGCACCGCGATGGCGGCGATGCAGAACAGGATCCCCGCTAGCCAGGCGGCCGGCCGGGTCACTATCGCGGCCAGCAGGATAAAGGCCTGGCCGTAGAGCGCGCGGTCCGGCCGGCGCACCGTGCCGGCGGCGCGCAGCAAAACTCCCTGGACCAGCAATCCCGGCAGACCGAACAAGGCCGCCCATAGCACCGGCGCGGCGACGCCGGTGACGAAGCGCTCGGCCGCCGCCTCCACCGCCGTGCGGGCGACGCTATGGGCATCCATCTTGTAGATATCGCGGTCGGTCAGCGGGTCGACGGCGATGCGCGCGGCGTCCAGGTTGCCGCCCTGCAATGCCTGCCGCGCAGCACTTGCCCGGTCGTAGGGTTGGCGCACGGTGAGAAGCATGACCATCAGCACCAGGGCAACGGCCCAGCCCAGCCCATGCGCGCCGGCCAGAATTTGCAGCGCGCCACCGGTGAGCAGAGCGATAGCCAGCAGCATCAGCGCCGCGAGCCAGCCGCGCAGCCGCAGCGAGGCCGGGCTGCGCGCCGCCCGGTTCAGCCGGTCGTCGAACCAGCGCGCCGCCCGTTCCGCCAGCCGGCCCGGATGGGCGGTCGATAGCGCGGCCGGCCAGCGCAGCCCGCCGGCATAGCCATCCACCGCCAGCGCGGCGATCAGCAGGATCAGTATTTCGGCGGTCAACCCATCGAACAGCAGCATGGGCGGAACGATGCCTGTGCTCTGGGGAGATCGTCAATCGCCGCCGACGGGCTATACTCATCGCATGATTGAACATATGACCTTCCTCTCCCCGCTCGCCGCGCTGTTCACCGCCCTGGTGCTGGGCGGCATGCTGTGCTTCGCCGCGGTTTTCGCCCCGCTCATCTTCATCAAGCTTCCGGCGGAGACGGCCGGGCCGTTCATCCGGCAGGTATTCCCGGTTTACTATCTGGCGATGGCGCTGGGGTGCGTGCCGGCGGCGCTGCTGGCCCTGCCGGTGAATTTTTCCGCCGCCGCCGCACTGCTGCTGGTGATCCTGGGTTTTGTCTATGCCCGCCAGGGGCTGATGCCGAAGATCAATCGGCTGCGGGACCGGCAGCTTGCCGGCGACGCGGCGGCGGCAACGCGCTTCGACCGGCTGCACCGGCTGAGCGTGCTATTGAATCTCGGCCAGATGGCCGTGCTGCTTTATGCCTTCCTGTTGCTGACGGGCTTGTTTTGAGGCTGTGCGACCCCGGGACGCATAGCCTTACCGGCGTGATCCGCCTATACCCGTTCGAGACTTTCCGCCTAGCAACGAAAGCGAACCATGTCCTCCACCCTGCTGCGCCGGGCATTGCTGGTCTTCATCTTCGGTGCGCTGGTGCTGCTGGTGGCACTGGCCGGCCGCGTCTACTGGATGATGAATGAGGAGCAGGGCAAGCCGGCGGCGGCCCTGATCGGCGGCCCGTTCGAGCTGGTCGACCAGAATGGCCAGCCCCGAACCGACCGGGATTTCCGGGGCGGCTACATGCTGATCTATTTCGGCTATACCTACTGCCCCGATGTCTGCCCGGTCGGGCTGCAAGTAATGGCGACGGCGCTCGACATGCTGCCCGAAGCAAAGGCCAAGAAGGTGACCCCGATCTTCGTCACCGTCGATCCCAGCCGCGACACGGTCGAGCAGATGAAAGGCTATGTCGAGCATTTCCACCCGCGCATGGTCGGCCTGACCGGCAGCGAGGAGCAGGTGGCCAAAGCCGCCAAGGCCTACCGGGTCTATTACAAGAAAGTCGAGGATGCGAGCAGCACCGACTATCTGGTCGATCACAGCTCGATCATCTTCCTGATGGGGCCGGACGGGAAATACGTCACCAATTTCACCCATGAGACCCGCCCGGAGCAGATGGCGGAAACCCTCGCGAAGGTGCTATAAGGCCCCTTCGGATTTCGCCGCCATCCGGGCGGCGGGCGAGTGATTGCGCTTGATCCGCGCCATTGCTCCGCTGTAAAGAAAGCGCTTACATTCAGCCTTCAGGAGAAGCCCCAATGAGGACCCCGACCGGCCCGCAGGGCGTTGTCGCCGCCAGCCTAACCGCGTTCAAGCCCGACCTTTCCATCGATGTCGAGCGCACCCTCGCGCATGCCAAATGGCTGCTGGCCAATGGTTGCGACGGCGTGCTGATCTTCGGCACCACCGGCGAGGCGAACTCGCTGTCCGTCGCCGAGCGGCTGGAGGTGATCGAGGCGATCGGCAAGTCCGACCTGCCGAAGGACAAGCTGATGATCGGCACCGGCTGCTGCGCCATTCCGGATACGGTCGCCCTGTCGAAGGCCTCGCTGGCCGCCGGCGTCGTGCGCCTGCTGATGCTGCCGCCCTTCTACTACAAGAACCAGTCGGAGGACGGCCTTTACGCCGCCTTCGCCACCGCCATCGACCGGATCAACGATCCGCGGATGAAGATTTTCCTGTATCACTTCCCGCAGATGTCCGGCGTGCCGATCCCCGACGCCGTCACCGCGAAGCTGATCAAGAACTACCCCGACATCGTCGTCGGCATGAAGGACAGCTCCGGCGATTTCGAGCATATGAAGAAGATGCTGACCGAGCATCCCGGCTTCGAGCTGTATTCCGGCACCGAGAAATATCTGCTGGACGTGCTGCGTCTCGGCTCGCCCGGCACCATCTCCGCCACGGTCAACGTGACCTGCGCCCAGGCCGCCAAGGTGTTCGCGAACTGGAAGAGCGACAAGGCCGACGATCTGCAGGCCGAGATGACCGCCCAGCGCATCGCCATGGAGAGCGCGCCCGCCGCCTCCGCCATGAAGGAGATGATCGCCCGGCAGACCGGCGACGCCAATTGGCGTCCGGTGCGCCCGCCCTTCGTGGCGATCTCCGACGAGCGCTATGCGGCGCTGGAAGAGAAGCTGGCCCAGACCGAGTTCCGCTTCCCCGGCACCCAGGCGAAGGCCGCCGAGTAAGCAACCGGCCTAGCCGATACGCGAAACCCCCGCTCCAAGGAGCGGGGGTTTTTCGTTCAGGCGCCGGATCCGGCCTCGGCTTCCGCCAGATTCTTCAGGTCGGCCAGGCCGGCCTCGAAGGCGGGACCGCACATGCGGTCAGGATCGCAGACCAAACCAAAGGCCTTGGCGATGAAGTTCGCCCGGCCTTCCATCGTCCAGGTCAACCGCGTGCCGCTGGCGACGGGCTCCAGCGTGAAGCGCACGATGTTGCTGGTCTTGACGGGGCGGTACATGTCCAGCGCCAGCGTCAGGTGGGTGGGCGGCGTGGTGTCGACGAGGCTCAGCCGACCCGCGCCGACCTCCTTGTTGCCGTCCCATTCCAAAGCCGAGCCAGGGCCTTGCGCCGGGCCGGTGAAGCTGCGGCGGAGGGCCGGGTCGCGGCGCTCGAAGGGGGACCAGTCGGCGCCGCGCCGCAAATCGTTCAGAATGGCGAAGATCGGCTCCGGCGGGGTGGCGATCACGATGTCGCGCGACACGCGAAACCAGTCCGGCCGGCGGGCGATATACAGCAGCAGGATGGCCAGCGCGGCCGCTATCAGGATTGCGATGATCCAGATCAGGCTCATGACGGTTATTTCCAACGCCGGTAATGCGCGGTCATGAACTCCCGCCAGTCGCCGTTCGGCTCCTGCACATGGCCGGAGAAGGTGCGGTGGTCGTCAGACAGAATTTCGACCACATCCTTATAGGGCACAATCGTGCCGTCGCCGGCGAAGCTGGGCCCTTCGGAATGCAGGGCGAGGCGTTGGAACGGAACCTCGATTTTTGCCTCATAGACCCACAGCCGGTTCATCATCGAGCCGATCCAGGAGCCGACATAGCGCTTATTCTCCGGCTCGTAGCCCAGGGTAAGCAGGGTCAGGCCGGCCGTACCGTCCGGCATTTGCCCCTTGCCCTCGGCGATGATCCAGATATCGCCCAGCGTGCGGACGGTTTCCACGCCGGAAAATTGCTGGCGCGGCTTGTCCGGCCCGACAAAGCAATCGCCTTCATAGCTCCATTCGCCGGCCAGGCCGGTCAGCCATTCATGTTCTTTCAGCACTTCCTTGTGCATGGGGCACGCTCCTCCTGAAATGGAGGTAGGTTGATATCAACTATATCGGCGGCCGTCAAAGGTATTTTCTTGTTTTGTTCCAGCGCCGGTCAGCGGTGCGCCAGCACGATCCCGGCGACGATGGCGGCGAGGCCGGCCAGCAGCGAAGGCGTCAGCGGTTCGCCCAGCAGCCACACGCCCAACAGCGCCGCCGTCGGCGGGCTGAGCGACAGGAAGACGGTCACCCGGCTCGCCGACGCATTGCCCAAGGCCCAGAGCCAAAGGAAATAGAACACGCCGCTGCTAAGGCCGATGAACAGCACCGCCAGCATCGCCGCCCCATCGAGATCCAGCAGCGGCACGGCGCGGGTTTCCAGCAGGGCCAGGGGCAGCAGCGCTAGTACGGCCGCCAGCATGGCGATGGCGCTGACCTTCAGGATTGGATAGCGCCGCAGATAAGGCCGGTAGAACACGGAGCAGACCGCTCCGGTCGCGGCGCTGCCCAGCACGGCGGCAATGCCGATCCAGGGGGCTTCCCCCTTGGCCGGGTGCAACACCGCATCGCCCAGCGCGAAGGCCACGCCCAGCAGGCTCAGCAGCACGCCCAGGCCCTTGGCCAGCCCCAGCCTCTCATGGCCGAGCGAAGCCGCCAGCACCAGCGTGATCAGCGGCATGGTGGCGAACAACAAGGCGGCCCGCGCCGCCGTGGTGTAGTGCAGGCCGATATTCAGCAGCGCGATCAGCAGCCCGAACTGGCCGATGCCGAGCAAAGCGATTATCGCCAGGTCGCGCGGCGCGAAGCGCGCCTTCGGGGCCAGCAGCGCCGGGACCGCCAGGATCGCGACGCCGATGACGTAGCGCAGCAGGGCCAGCGTCGCCGGGCCGGTCTGTTCCACCACATAGCGGCTGGCGACCAGCGCCGCGCCGACCTGAACGCCGGTCGCGGCGGCGGCCCCGGCGGCGAGGATCGGCGTCCAGCGCGTCCCGCTCACAGATCGCGCTCCCAGGTCTCGGAGACGAGGTCTTTGCCGAAGCCGCGATAGGGCTCCGACGCGACCAGCGTGAAGCCCGCTTTTTCATAGATATGTCGGGCGGCGTGCAGCACGTCGTTGGTCCACAGCGTCATGCGGGTGTAGCCGGCGGACCGGGCGAAGCGCATGCATTCCTCCACCAGCCGCCGGCCTAGCCCCAGCCCACGCGCCTTCGGGTCGACGATCACCATGCGCAGCTTCGCCATTGTCTTGTCCTTGCGCACCACGAAGGCCGAGCCGACGCGCTCGCCATCCTTCTCCGCGATCCAGCAGCAATCGTCGGCCGGGTTGAAGTCGCGCAGGAAATCGGCGGCGACCTGGGCCACCAGCGCCTCGAAGCTGATGTCCCAGCCATATTCCTCGGCGTACAGCTCGCCATGGCGCTGGATCACCCAGCCAATATCGCCGGGCCGGTGCGGGCGCAGAATATAGGCGGGCGTCTGCAGTGCCGTACCGCCCAGCAGCGCCTCGGCGGTGGCCAGCGAGTCGACCAGCCGCTGCTGCTGCGCCTCCGTCAGATCGGCCAGAACGGCGGCGATTTCGTCGTGGCTGCTGGCGTTCAGCGCCGCATAGGCGACACGGCCGGCCTCGGTGAGGCTGAGGATGTTCTGCCGGCCATCGCTCCTGGAGGGGCGGCGCAACAGGACGCCCCGTTCCTCCAGGGCGCGCAGCACGCGACTCAGATAGCCGGCATCGAGGCCCAGATCGGCGCCCAGATCGGCCGCCGTGACGCCGTCGCGCTGAGCCAGTTCATAGACGATGCGGCCTTCGGTCAGCGAGAAGGGGCTGCCATGCAGCCCTTCATGCAGCACCCCGATGCGGCGGGTGTAAAAGCGGCTGAATCCTCGGATCGCAGCAATGCGGGCTTCGAATTGGGCTGTGCTCATGGCGGCCTCCTGCTGGAAGCAGCCTCAATGAACTAGTTGCCAAAAGCAACTAGTTCATTGTCATAAGCACAAAGCGTCAATTGAGCCGCTTGCTGGTTTCCGGATCGAACAGATGCAGCTCGTCGAGCGGCGGGGCCAGATGCAGCAATGCGCCGATCTTCACCGGCGAGATGCCGGGCAGGCGCGCGGTGAGGGAGGATTCGGTCCCCTCGATATGGCCATAGACCAACGTGTCCGCACCTAGCATCTCGACCAGGTCGACCGTAATGGCGATGGTCGCGGCGCTCTTCTCGGCCTTTTCCGTCAGATGTTCGGGGCGCACGCCCAGGGTCACGGCACGATTCGCCGCCCCGGCGGGGGCTGTCGGCACCGGCAGGACCATGCCGCCGCCGAGATCGACATGCTTGCCGTCGGCCGTCAGGGTGGCAGGCAGGAAATTCATCGAGGGCGAGCCGATGAAGCCGGCGACGAAGATCGTGGCCGGGCGCTCATAGACTTCCAGCGGCGTGCCGATCTGCTCGGCGACACCGTTATGCATGACCACCAGCCGGTCGGCCATGGTCATCGCCTCGACCTGATCATGGGTCACATAGATCGAAGTGGTGCCCAGCCGGCGTTGCAGACGCTTGATCTCCACGCGCATCTGCACGCGCAGCTTGGCGTCGAGATTCGACAGCGGTTCGTCAAACAGGAACACGGCCGGTTCGCGCACAATGGCGCGGCCCATGGCGACGCGCTGGCGCTGACCGCCGGAGAGTTGGCGCGGCCGGCGCTCCAGCAAGGCGGAGAGCTGCAGCAGATCGGCCGCCATCTTCACGCGCTTTTCGATCTCGTCCTTCGGCAGGCCCTTGATCTTCAACCCGTAGGCCATGTTGTCGTAGACCGACATATGCGGGTAGAGCGCGTAATTCTGGAACACCATGGCGATGTCCCGGTCTTTCGGCTCCAGCTGGTTCACCACACGGTTGGCGATGGATATGTCGCCGCCGGTGATTTCCTCCAGCCCGGCGACCATGCGCAGGGTGGTGGATTTGCCGCAGCCCGACGGGCCGACCAGCACGACGAATTCGCCATCGGCGATATCCATGTCGATCCCGTGGATGACTCTCGTGTCGCCGTAATTCTTGACGACCTGCTTCAGATGGACGTCGGCCATCGGTTCTATCCCTGCTTACTTCTCGGTTTCGACCAGGCCCTTGATGAACAGGCGCTGCATGAAGATGACGATGGCGACCGGCGGCAGCATGGCCAGCATGGCGGTCGCCATCACGGCCGGCCAGTCGGTGAAATCGTCAATGCCGATCATGTGGCTGATGCCCATGACGATGGTGTTCATTTCCTTGTCCGTGGTGATCAGCAGCGGCCAGAGATACTGATTCCAGCCATAGATGAAGAGGATCACGAACAGGGCCGCGATGTTGGTGCGCGACAGCGGCAGCACGACATCCCAGAAGAAGCGCAGCGGCCCGGCGCCGTCGATGCGCGCGGCCTCCAGCAACTCGTCCGGGATGGTCATGAAGAACTGCCGGAACAGAAAGGTCGCCGTCGCCGAGGCGATCAGCGGAATGGTCAGCCCGCCATAGGAGTTCAGCAGCCCCAGATCGGCCACCACCTCGAAGGTCGGCAGGATGCGCACCTCCACCGGCAGCATGAGCGTGATGAAGATGGTCCAGAAGCACAACATGCGGAACGGGAAGCGGAAATAGACGATGGCGTAGGCCGAGGTCAGCGAGATGGCGATCTTGCCGATGGCGATGGTCAACGCCATGACCAGGCTGTTGAACATCATCAGCCCGACCGGCACCACCTTGCTCGACCCCTCGAACAGGGCGCGCGTGTAGTTCTCGATCAGATGCGGGCCGGGGATCAGCGGCAGCGGCGGGCGCATGATCTCGTTCTGCGTCACCGTCGAGGCGACGAAAGTGATGTACAGCGGGAAGGCCACGATCAGGATGCCGCTGATCAGGATCGCGTGGCTGAGGAGGGTGAGACCGGGACGGCGTTCGATCATGGCGCTCTCCTCAGTAATGCACGCGGCGTTCGATATAGCGGAACTGCACGACGGTCAGGCTGATGACGATGACCATCAGGACAACCGACTGCGCCGCCGATCCGCCGAGATCCAGGCTGACGAAACCGTCGGAGAACACCTTGTAGACCAGCGTCTCGGTCGCCTTGCCCGGCCCGCCCTTGGTGACGGCATGGATGATGCCGAACGTGTCGAAAAAGGCGTAGACGATGTTCACCACCAGCAGGAAGAAGGTGGTCGGCGACAGCAGCGGGAAGATGATGGTCCAGAACCGGCGCGAGGGGCCCGCGCCGTCGATGGCGGCGGCCTCGATCAGCGATTTCGGGATCGCCTGCAACCCGGCCAGGAAAAACAGGAAATTGTAGCTGATCTGCTTCCAGGCCGCGGCGAAGACCACCAGGGTCATCGCCTGGCCGCCATTCAGCACATGGTTCCAGTTATAACCCGTCTGCTTCAGCCAGAACGCCACCAGGCCGATCGACGGATTGAACAGGAACAGCCACAGCACGCCGACAATGGCCGGGGCCACGGCGTAGGGCCAGATCAGCAGGGTGCGGTAGACATTGGTGCCCTTGATCACCCGGTCGGCCATCACTGCCAGCACCAGGGCCATCCCCAGCGAGAGCACCGTGACCGAGATGCTGAAGACAGCCGTGGTCTTGAAGGATTCGAGGTAGAGCCGGTCGGAAAACAGATTTTCGAAATTCTCGAACCAGACGAACTCGCTCGACAGGCCGAAGGCGTCCTCGATCAGGAAGGATTGGTACAGCGCCTGGCTTGCCGGCCACAGGAAGAAGATGGCCGTGATAATCAATTGCGGCGTGACCAGCAGGAACGGCAGCAGCCTTTGGCGAAAGACGACGCGCTTTTCCATCTCGTTCGCTTGCCCGGAATAAAAGAGAAGTCTTTAACAGGAACGGGCGGCGCATCCGCAGACACGCCGCCCTTGTCGCTGTACGACGAGATGTCCTTACTTGTTGGCGCGCTCGAAGCGACGCAGCAGCTCGTTGCCGCGCGCGACAGCGTTGTCCAGCGCGACCTTGGCGGTCTTCTGGCCAGCCCACACACCTTCGAGCTCTTCGTCGATGATGGTGCGGATCTGGTCGAAGCTGCCCAGGCGCAGGCCCTTGGAATTATCGGTCGGGGCCTTGCCGGTCATCTGGATGATGGCGATGTCGGTGCCGGGGTTCTTCTCGTAGAAGCCCTGCTTCTTGGTCAGCTCGTAGGAAGCCGGGGTGATCGGCAGATACCCGGTCTTCTGGTGCCAGTCGGCCTGCATTTCCGGCGAGGAGAGGAAATTCAGGAAGGTGGCGACGGCCTTGTATTCCTGCGCGCTGTGACCCGCCATCACCCAGACCGACGCGCCGCCGATCATGGTGTTGAGGGGAGCATCCGGAACATCGTCGTAATAGGGCAGGTTGGTGATCGCGAAGTCGAATTTGGCTTCGTTCTTCACGCCCGCATAGCCGGCGGAGCTTTCCACCATGATGGCGCAATCGCCGCTGCGGAACCGGGCGGCAGCCTCGTTGCGGCGGCCGCCATAGATGAACTTACCTTCCTTCGACCATTTGCCCATATTGTCGATATGGCGAATCTGGTACTGGCCATTGAAGGCGAGCTCGGCATCCATGCCATTCATGCCGTTCGCCTTGGTGGCGAAGGGCAGGTTGTGGTAGGCGCTGAAATTCTCCAGATGGGCCCAGGACTGCCAGGAGGTGGTCATCGGGCATTCGACGCCCGCGGCCTTCAGCTTGTCCAGCGCGGCGCCGACTTCCGGCCAGGTGCGCGGCAGCTTCTCGGTGTCCACGCCGGCCTTCTTGAACAGATCCTTGTTCACGTACATGACCGTGGTGGAGCTGTTATACGGGAAGGACAGCATGCGGCCGTCGAGCGTGCTGTAGTAGCTGGTCACGGCCGACAGGTAGTTCTTGGGATCGAACGGGAAGCCGCCCTCGTTCATGACCTCGTACACCGGCTTGACGGCGCCCTTGGCGGCCATCATCGAGGCGGTGCCGACTTCGTACACCTGCAGCAGATGCGGCTGCTGCTTGGCACGGAAGGCCGCGACGCCGGCATTCAGCGTCTCGGAGTAGTTGCCCTTGTTGGTGGCAACGACCTTGTAGTCCTTCTGAGAGGCATTGAACTGGTCGACCTGGCCCTGCAGGATTTCGCCCAGGCGACCGCCCATGGCATGCCACCACTGGATCTCGGTCTGGGCATAGGCGGCGCTGGCGCCGGTGAGGGCCGCCGCGAAAACGCCGGCAGCGAAAGCTGTCTTGCGAAGCAACATGATACAATCCCCCCTTTGGGAAACGTCCCGAGAATTCGGTAAGGCCCCTTGTATGCGGGTCCTATTATGACTTGGTGACATTTATATGAAGCTTTTCTTTCAGCCAAATCTTTTCGGCGTCGGTTCGCCCGCAAGCTTCGGATAGTTGTGAAAAACGGCATCGGGGTAAGAAGTCAGTCATGGATATGCCCTTTGGAGGAAGCCTGATGAGCGACGATGCCGCCTGGCGCCAGGTACTTGACCGCGACCCCGCAGCCGCCGGCGCCTTTGTCTATGCCGTAACCAGCACGCACATCTATTGCCGGCCGACATGCCCGAGCCGCCGGCCAAGGCGCGAGAATGTCCGCTTCTACGCCGTGCCGGAAGCCGCCGAGCAGGCTGGCTATCGCCCCTGCAAACGCTGCCGGCCGGAAGCGGCGGTGCCGGCCGATCCCCGCCTGGCCGCCGTGCGGCGCGCCTGCCGGCGGATCGAGCAATCCGAGAATCCGCCGGGGCTGGAGACGCTGGCCGCGGAGGCGGGGCTAAGCCCATTCCATTTCCAGCGCCTGTTCAAGCAAACGGTCGGGATCAGCCCGAAGCATTATGCCGATGCAAGACGGCAGGCCCGGCTGCGGCATCATCTGCAAAAGGGCGAAGAGGTGACCAGCGCGCTATACGGCGCAGGCTATGGCTCGGCCAGCCGGCTCTACGAAAAGGCGGATGCATATCTTGGCATGACGCCGGCGACCTACCGCAAGGGCGGGGCCGGCGCGCTCATCCGCTATGCAATGTCGGACACGCCACTGGGCCAGCTCTGCGTCGCCGCGACCGAGCGCGGCGTGTGCGCCGTGTTGCTGGCCGACGACGCGGTGGAGGCGCTGGCCGATCTGGCGGCCGAATTCCCCAAGGCGCAGCGGCTGCCGGATCCGGAGGGGCTGGGCGAGGCGCTGCAAGCGATCCTGCGCCATATCGCCGGGCAAAGTCCGCATATCGACCTGCCGCTGGATATTCGCGCCACCGCCTTTCAGCGCCAGGTATGGGACAAGCTGCGGCAGATTCCGCGCGGCGAGACACGCTCCTATACCGACATTGCCGCCGCGCTGGGGGCGCCACAATCGGTGCGCGCCGTGGCCCGGGCCTGCGCCAGCAATCCCGTCGCCATCGTCATTCCATGCCATCGTGTGGTGCGACAAAATGGCGACCTTGCCGGCTATCGTTGGGGATTGGACCGGAAGCGCCAGCTACTCGCGCACGAACGCAACTCTTAACATCTATCCACAACCTGCTGAATATATTATAAATACTCTCGATCTTTGGACGTGACCGAGGGGGCGTGTCTTTCGATGTCGGGGGTGGTATCAGTAAAATCCATACACATCGAAGGTAGATTCCGTAAAGGCGCTATCGTCCTCAAACGGTTTTGGCCATTGCACTTTGTATTGTTGCCAGGCTGGTTAGTATTCGATCGTGGGTAAATCGCCTCGCAAAGCAGAGGCTCGCGGCCTCAGAGCGCATCCGTCCCAGCGGCCGCCGGGACGGCAAAGGAAGACCGGGCGAGAGAATAGAAACAATAAGCCTCGAATTTTAAGCTTCTGCGCCAAATGGCTCGCTGTCGCCACGATCTGGGGGCTTATCATTACCGGCGGCTTCATCGCTTATTACGCCTACCAGCTTCCCGACATCGATAATCTTGCCGAAGACAGCCGCACTCCCAGTGTCCGCCTGCTGGCGACCGACGGCACGGTGTTCGCGACCTCCGGGCAGCTGCATGGCGAGCCGCTGACGATCCGCGAGATGCCGGCGCACTTGCCGCGCGCCGTGCTGGCGATCGAGGATCGTCGTTTCTACCACCATTTCGGCGTCGATCCCTGGGGTCTGGCGCGCGCGGCGGTGACCAATTTGCTCACCGGCCGGGTCGTGCAGGGCGGCAGCACCATCACCCAGCAATTGGCCAAGAATCTGTTCCTGACGCCGGAGCGCAGTTTCGACCGCAAGGCCAAGGAATTGCTTCTGGCGCTCTGGCTGGAGCGTAAATTCAGCAAGGACGAGATTCTCGCCATCTATCTGAACCGGGTGTATTTCGGTGCCGGCACCTATGGCGTCGATGCCGCCGCCTGGCGCTATTTCGGCCATTCCGCGCGCGAGGTGACCATCTATCAGGCGGCGATGCTGGCGGGGCTGCTGAAAGCGCCCTCGCGGCTCAGCCCGGCGCGCGATCGCAAGCCCGCGGATGCCCGGGCGCGCCAAGTGCTCGCCAGCATGGTCGATGCAGGATTCGTCGATTCCGCCAAGGCCGCCGGCGCCGCCAAGCAGGGCACCGCTTTAGCGCTGGGCGCCGGCGGCAATACCGGCAGCCGCTATTTCGCCGATTGGGTGCTGGATCAGGTCGCCGGCTATGTTGGCTATATCGGCAAGGATCTTATCGTCGCCACAACGCTGGAGCCGGGCCTGCAGCGCTTGGCCGAGCAGGAGGTGACGGCTATTCTGACGCGCGAGGGCAAGGCGCGGAATGTGGCACAGGCCTCGCTGGTGGCGCTCGACCTGGATGGCGGCATCCGCGCCATGGTCGGCGGGCGGGATTATGTCGACAGCCAGTTCAACCGCGCCACCCAGGCGCTACGGCAACCCGGCTCCGCCTTCAAAACCTTCGTTTATCTGGCCGCTTTGCAGGATGGCTGGAAGCCGACCGACGTGATCGAGGATGCGCCGGTCACCGTGCGCAACTGGTCACCGGTGAATATCGACGGCAAATATCGTGGCAGCATCAGCCTCGCCCAGGCGCTGGCCCATTCCTCCAATGTCGCTACGGTGCGACTGTCGGAACAGATCGGCCGTAACCGGGTGATCGAGACAGCCCGCCGCGTCGGCCTGTCGAGCACGCTGGAGAACCACCCCAGCCTGCCGCTCGGCGTCGACGAGGTGACGTTGCTGGAGCTGACCGGCGGCTATGGCGCCATCGCCAATGGCGGCCAGGGCGTGCTGCCCTACGGTATCCGCGAAATTCGGGAATCCAACGGCGCCGTTTTGTATCGACACGGCCATTCGGGCATCGGCCCGGTGATGTCGCCGCAGGAGGCGGCGCAGATCACCGACATGCTGAGCCGTGTCATTGAGGAAGGCACCGGCCGCGCCGCCAAGCTGACGCGCCCGGCCGCCGGCAAGACCGGCACCAGCCAGGATTTCCGCGACGCCTGGTTCATCGGCTTCACCAGCGACCTGGTAACCGGCGTCTGGCTCGGCAATGACGATGGCAAGCCGATGACCAAGGTGACCGGCGGCGCGCTGCCTGCCCAGCTTTGGCGCGGCTTCATGGAGCGCAGTCACCAGGGCCTGCCGCCGCGCCCGCTGGTCGCGCATTCCCTGGTGCGCATCCAGCAGGCCGCCAGCGGCACGCCGGTCAATGCGGTGTCGCTGGACTGAGCCGCCGCCGCACCAGCAGCAGATAGCAGGACAGGCTGGCCAGCGTGCACAGGCCGATGGTCGCGGTCATCGGCACCAGCGTGCCGTCATGCCAATGCCCGACGCCGATGCCGATTAGCGCCGCGAGCGCCATCTGCGTGAATCCCAGCAGCGCCGAGGCGGTGCCCGCCATGCGCGGGTAAGGCCCGATGGCCCCGGCCTGGGCGTTCGGGAAGATCAACCCCAGCCCCGCCATCACGCAGGCGAAGGGCGCCAGCACCGTGCCCACATGGGCGACGCCCAGCAGCGGCAGGATCGCCATCGCAACCCCGCATCCGCTGGCGATCAGCCCGCCGGTCAGGATCAGCCGCTGGATGCCGAGCCGCCCGGTCAGCCGCCCGGCGGTCAGGCTGCCGGCCATGTAGCCCAGCACGATGGCGGCGAAGCAGAAGCCGAAATACGCCTCCGGCACGCCCAGCACCTCGATCATCGCGAAGGAGGAGCCGGAGATGAAGGCGAAGATGGTCGAATAGCCGAAGGCGATGGTCAGCACATAGCCGATATAGATCGGGTCGCGCAGCAGCCGGCCGTAATTGCCGGCCAGCGCCCTCAGCTTCAGCGCCTGCGGGTCGGGATAGGCGTTGGTCTCGTCCAGCAGCAGCCAGATGCCGAGAAGGATCAGCCCGCCGAAGCCGGTCAGCACCCAGAAATTCGCCTGCCAGCCGAACCACACATGCAGCAGGCTGCCCAGGATCGGCGCAGCGGCCGGCACCAGCGCCATGGCGCTGGCCATGTAGGCGAGCACGCGCGCCGCACGCTCCGGCCCATAGACGTCGCGCACCACGGCGCGGCCCAGCACCGGCCCGCAGCAGGCCCCGACCGCTTGCAGCAGGCGCGCCAGGATCAGCGTTTCGATGCTGGTCGCCAGCGCGCAGACCACGCTGGCCACGGCATAGAGGGCGATGCCGCCCAGCATCACCGGCCGCCTTCCAAAGCGGTCGGACAACGGCCCGTAGGCCAGCTGCGCCACGGCGAACCCGACCAGGAAGACGCTCAAGGTTAGCTGCACCTGGCCGACATCGGTGGCGAACACCCGCGTCATCGCCGGCAGCGAGGCGAGATACATGTCGGTCGAGATCGGCCCCAGCGAAACGCAGGCGGTGAGCAGCGCGGCGACCAGGGTACTGTCGGGCTTCGGCCGGTTCATGCGTCAGCCATAGCGGTGCAGGCGTGGACCGTTCAGCTTCAGCCAGCGCTGGGCGGCCTTGCGGTCGACGCCCTGCTGCTCGACCAGCCGCCAGAAGCGCGGCCCGTGATTCATCTCCGCCAGATGCGCCACCTCGTGCGCCACCACATAGTCGCGCACGAAATCGGGCGCCAGGATCAGCCGCCAGCACAGCGAGATGTCGCCCTTCGAGGAACAGCTGCCCCAGCGGCTTCTGGTGTCGCGCACGGTGATGCGGCCCAGCGGCCTGCCCAGCAGCGCCGCGCGGCGGCGGGCCTCCTCGCCCAACTGCCGGCGGGCCTCCGCCTTCAGCCAGTCGGTCACCCGGCGCGGCAGATGCTCCGGCTTGCCGGCGACATGCAGCTCCTCGCCCTCCAGCCAGACCGTGCCGCGCGCTTCCGGCCGGTGTCGGATGCGGCGGTCCTGGCCCAGATAGGGCACGAGGGCGTCGGGCGCGAAGGGCAGAGAGGCCGGCAGCTTCGCCAGCCGGCCTTCGATCCAGCCCTGGTGCCGATGCAGGAAGTCCTTCGCCTCGCCCAGACGCACCAGGCTGGGCAGCACCAGCGTCACGCCGCCGGTCTGGTCGACCCGCAGGATCAGCCGGCGGGCGCGGGCGCTGCGCCGCACCTCGATGGCGACCTCGCGGCCATCGGCCAGCGCCAGCGGGATCGCCTGGCCGCTCACGCCGGCCGCCTACGCACCAGCGTGAGATAGCTCAGCAGCACCAGGCTGGCGGAAAAGGCGAAGGCGATCTGCATCGGGCTATCATGCAGCCCGTGCAGTAATCCGACCAGCAGCGACATCAGCATGGCGATGCCCATCTGCAGGAACCCCATCAACGCCGAGGCGACGCCGGCAATCTGCGGAAACGGGCCGATGGCCCCGGCCATGGCGCTGGGGATCATCAACCCCATGCCGATCAGCATCGCCATCATCGGGCCGATCACCGTGACCGCCGTAATCAGCCCGGCAAGCGCCAGCCCCAACATGGCCAGCCCGGCGGCAAAGACGATGCAGGCCCCGATGGCGACCAGCCGGCTCATCGCCACCCGGCCGCTCAGCTTGTTGGCGAGAAAACTGCCGATGGCGTAGCCGACCACATTGAAGACCGACAATACGCCGAAGATATCCGGGCGGATGCCAAGGCTGTCGATCAGAATGAAGGGCGCGCCGGTCATATAGGTGAACATCGTGCCGAAGGTGAAAGCCAGGGTCAGCGTATAGCCCATATAGAGCCGGTTGCGCAGCAGCTGGCCGAAATTCCGCGCCATCACCGGCACGTCGAGCGCGGTCGGGTCAGGCGATTTCAGCGTCTCCCGCACGCCCAGAAAAGTGACGCAGAGCAGCAGCCCGCCCCAGCCGAACAGAAAGAAGAAGCTGGCCTGCCAGCCGAACAGCACCTGCAAGACACCGCCTAATACCGGGCCCGCCGCCGGCGTCGCCGCCAGCGCCAGGCCGATCAGCGCCATCACCTTGGCGTAACGCGGCCCGTCATAGAGGTCGCGGCCCATCGCCCGCGCCAGCACCTGGCCGGAACAGGCGCCGATGGCCTGGAACAACCGGGCCGCGATCAGCCATTCGATGCTGGGGGCGAGCGCGCAGGCCAGACTGGCGGCGGTATAGATCGCCAAACCGCCCAGCAGCACCGGCCGCCTGCCATAACGATCGCACAGCGGCCCATAGACAAGCTGCGCCACCGCGAAGCCGGCCAGGAACACGGTCAGCGTCAGCGCCACCGTGCCGCCATCGGTGGCGAAGATGCCGGTCAGCGAGGGCATTGCCGGCAGATAGATGCCGGTCGACATCTGCCCCATCGCCACCAGCAGCGTGAGATAGGCGATGGTCCAGGCGGAATCGGGTCGGATCATATTAGGCGCGCCAAATATCGGGCCCCTGATATACGACGGCGAGGGACCGTTGCCCAGACGGGAATGCGCGGGATTATCGCCCATCTTGACCGCATCGTCGCGACAACCAACATGCTCTGCTAGTCTGGGGCGCACAGATGCCCCGCCACGCAACAGAAGCAATCCTCCATGTCCGATAGCAATTCCACCGTCTGGCACGGCACCACGATCCTGTCCGTCCGCAAAGGCGGCAAGGTGGTGGTGGCCGGCGACGGCCAGGTCAGCCTGGGCCAGACCGTCATCAAGTCGAACGCGCGCAAGGTGCGCCCGCTGGCCGGCGGCGATGTGCTGGTCGGCTTTGCCGGGGCGACGGCCGACGCCTTCACCTTGTTCGAGCGGCTGGAAGCGAAGCTGGAGCAATATCCCGGCCAGCTGACCCGCGCCTGCGTCGAGCTGGCGAAGGATTGGCGCACCGACCGCTATCTGCGCCGGCTGGAGGCGATGATGGCCGTGGTCGACAAGGATGTATCGCTGATTCTGTCGGGCACCGGCGACGTGCTGGAGCCGGAGGACGGCATCATCGCCATCGGCTCGGGCGGCATGTATGCGCTGGCTGCGGCGCGCGCGCTTGCCGACCGCGACGACATGGATGCCGAGGCCATCGCCCGGCGCGCCATGGGCATCGCCGCCGACATCTGCGTTTACACCAACACCAACCTGACAGTGGAAAGCCTGTGAGGCGGCCCGCCCTCGCCGCGCTCCTGCTACTGATCGCCGGCGGCCCGGCCTTTGCCTTCGACCTGCAGGGCCATCGCGGCGCGCGCGGGCTGATGCCGGAGAATACGCTGCCGGCCTTCGCCAAGGCGCTCGGCCTGGGGGTGACCACGCTGGAACTCGATCTCGGCATGACCAGCGGCGGACAGATCGTGGTGACCCACGATCCGCGGCTGAACGGCGATGTCGCCCAGGGTCCGGACGGCGCCTATGTCGGCGCGGACGCCCCCCTGATCCGCGACCTGACGCTGGCGCAAATCCAGACCTACGATGTCGGCACGCTGCGGCCCGGCAGCGGCTACGCCAACAGCTATAAAGAGCAGCAGGCGATTCCCGGCACGCGCATTCCGCGCCTGGCCGATATCGTCGCCCTGGCCGAAAAGGCCGGCGCCGCCGATATCCGCTACAATATAGAAGTGAAGGTGGACCCGACCCGGCCGGAACTGACCGCCGAGCGGGCCGACTTCACGCAAGCCGCGGTGAAGGAGATCGAACGGCTGGGCATCGCGGACCGCACGACGCTGCAATCCTTCGACTGGGCGGTGCTGATGCAGGCGCAACAGATCGCGCCCGGATTGCAGACCGCTTATCTGACCATCGGTCGCGGCCGGATCGACAATCTGCAGCGCGGTCGGCCGGATGCCTCGCCCTGGCTGGGCGGGCTGGATATCGACACATTCGGCGGCTCCGCCCCGAAAGCGGTGGCGGCGGCCGGCGGCAAAATCTGGTCGCCCTTTTTCCGTGACCTGACCGACGAGGAGCTGAAGGCCGCCCGCGATCTCGGCCTTGCCGTCATCCCCTGGACGGTGAATGAGCCTGGCGACATGGCGACGCTGATCGAGCGCGGAGTCGACGGCATCATCACCGATTATCCCGACCGGCTGCGCGCCGTGATGGCCGAAAAGGGCATGGCCCTGCCGCCCGCCTACCCAGTGCAGCCCTAGTTTAGACGCTCATTCACGCCCATTTAACGCATTCCGACCCGTTAGAGACAGAATCCCATCATGACCGCTTTCAGCCCCCGCGAGATCGTCTCGGAGCTCGACCGTTTCATCGTCGGCCAGAAGGACGCCAAGCGCGCCGTCGCCATTGCGTTGCGCAACCGCTGGCGTCGCCAGCAGCTGCCCGAATCGCTGCGCGAGGAAGTGCTGCCGAAGAATATCCTGATGATCGGCCCGACCGGCGTCGGCAAGACCGAGATCGCCCGCCGCCTCGCTAAGCTGGCGCAGGCCCCCTTCATGAAGGTGGAGGCGACGAAATTCACCGAGGTCGGCTATGTCGGCCGCGATGTGGAACAGATCATCCGCGATCTGGTGGAAGTCTCGCTGACCATGACCCGCGAGCGCATGCGCAAGGAAGTCGAGGCCAAGGCCCAGCTCGCCGCCGAGGAACGCGTCATCACCGCGCTGGTCGGCGAGGGTGCTTCGGCGGAAACCCGGCAGAAATTCCGCAAGATGCTGCGCGAAGGTCAGCTCGACGACAAGGAGATCGACATCGAGGTCGCCGATACCAGCGGCGGCGGCATGCCGACCATGGACATTCCCGGCATGCCCGGCGCGCAGATGGGGATGATCAACCTGAACGACATCTTCGGCAAGGCGTTCGGCCAGCGCACGCAGAAGAAGAAGCTGAGCGTCGCCGATTCCTACGCCGTGCTGGTGGAGGAGGAGGCCGACAATCTGCTCGACCAGGACCGGGTGACGAAAGAGGCGATCCAGGCGGTGGAGCAGAACGGCATCGTGTTCCTGGACGAGATCGACAAGATCTGCGCCCGCTCGGAACGCGGCGGCGCCGATGTCAGCCGCGAAGGCGTGCAGCGCGACCTGCTGCCGCTGATCGAGGGCACGACGGTGGCCACCAAGCGCGGCTCGGTGAAGACCGACCATATATTGTTCATCGCCTCGGGCGCGTTCCACCTGGCCAAGCCGTCCGACCTGCTGCCGGAATTGCAGGGCCGCCTGCCGATCCGCGTCGAGCTGCGGGCGCTGACCCGCGAGGATTTCAAGCGCATCCTGACCGAGCCTGAAGCCAGCCTGATCAAGCAATATGTCGCCCTGCTGGGCACTGAAAAAGTGACGCTGGACTTCACCGATGACGCCATCGACGCGCTGGCCACCCTGTCGGCGGAGATCAACGCCACCGTCGAGAATATCGGCGCGCGGCGGCTGCACACGGTGATGGAACGCCTGCTGGAGGAGGTGAGCTTCACCGCCACCGACAAGCCCGGCGAAACCATCACCATCGATGCCGCCTTCGTGCAGAAGAATGTCGGCGACCTGGCCAAGAACACCGACCTCAGCAAGTTCATTTTGTAAGCCAAGCCCCCTTGCTTTCCTCTCGTCATTCTCGGGCCTGACCCGAGAATCCAGACTTTCGCCCCGTCGCTGGCTGGATAATCGGATCAAGTCAGACGATGACAAAGAGGGAAGTTGGAGGGGGCGCGCCGCTCTTATCCAAGCTTGTCTCGGCTTCGAAACGTCATATAAGCAAATCGCCTAAAAAGCTGATATATTGCTTTTTATCGAACTGTCATTCCGGCTGGACAGGCTCGTCCCGTTCGATTTGGGCGATCAGCGCTACCAGGCGGTCGCGATCCAGATCGGCGATTCTGCGGGCAAGCAGATGGGCGAGACGGGTGGCTTCCGGCGGCAGCCCGGCGGTATCGATCACCACGCGCGGATGGGAGGTTTCGGCCAGCCGCTTCAGCGCCTCGGCATCGTCCCAGATCAGCCCGAAATAGCCGCAGATCTGGTGGATCAGCCCATCCGTCGGCCGGCCGCGATGGCCATGCTCCAGGGCCGACAGATAGGCGGAGGAAACCTGCAAGGCCGCCGCCATCTGCTTCAGCGTGCCGCCGCGCTCGGCGCGCAGATCGCGCAGTTTCTGGCCGAAGGGGGTCATGCCTCCTCCCGCATCCGCCGCAGCAGGATATAGAGCGCGCCGCTGCCGCCATCCTTCAGCTGGGCCGGCGTGAAGGCCAGCACCTTATCGCGATTGCCGGCCTCGTTCAGCCAGCGCGGCACCTCGCGTTTCAGCACGCCGGTCTCGTAGCGGCCGAATTCGTCGCGCTTGGTGCCCTTGCCGGTGATCACCAGCACGCAGCGCAGGCCGCGCGCCTGCGAGCGGGCAATGAAGCCGTTCAGCGCCGCATGCGCCATATCCTGGGTCATGCCGTGCAGATCGATGCGCGCCTCGATCTCCATCTGGCCGCGCTTCAGGCGAAGCTGGCTGCGCTTGTCGAGGCCGGGCGCGCGGTCATGCTTCAGCTCCGGCAGCTTCACCGGCGCCTTGACCGGGGGCGCGGGGGGCTGGGGCAGCGGATCGTCCTTCGGCACCCGGCCGCGCTTGCGCTTGGCGGGCGACACGCCTTCGGCCATCGGCGCGGTTGGCACCGGCTCCACATCGGGCGGCAGATCGAGCGCGCCGAGGCGCCTCTTGGCCTTTTCCGCCAGCGGCTTGGCGTCCTTCACGACGAGGCGGAACAGGGCTGCCTCGTCCTTCGTCGCGCGCCGCCGAGCCATGGTCAATCGTCGATCAGAACGATATGCAGCCGCCGGGGACCGTGCGCGCCCATCAGGATTTTCTGTTCGATATCGCCGGTGCGCGACGGGCCGGTGATATAATTCACCGTGCGCGGAAGCTGGCCCGGATAGGCCTCCCGCAGCTTCTTCCAGCCATCCTCATAGGCGCCCACGACCTGGCTGGCCTTCAGCACCACCATATGGGTCTCGGGCAGCAGGTTCAGCGTGGTCGGCGTGCCGGGGCCGGAGGTCAGCATCAGCGTGCCGGTCTCCGCCACGCCGGCAAAGGCCGGGGTGACGCTGACGGCGTCCGGTTCCTCGGCGCGGCCGGTCTTGATGGTCAGCGTCTTCTTCCGCGCCCAAGGCAGGCCGGTCAGCCATTCGTCCGGGGCGAGACGCAATTCCGCCGGCAGATTGTGCTGCTTCAGATAGTCGGCGACCGCCTCGGGCACATCGGCCGCGCTGGCCACCCGGCTGACGGTGGTCTGCACGCCTTCCGCCATCTCGACGAAAAGCCGCACCTGGTCGGCATGCGGGCGCTGGGCGCGCTGCGGGATCAGGTTCGGCTGCGAATTCTCCAGCCGGCGGGTCAGTGCTTCGGCCTGCTCGCCCTCGATCTTGGTGCGGCCGAGAGACCGGCGGATCCCGGCCAGGATCTGGTCGCGTGACGACATGTCGGGCATCAGGCGGCCCTCTTTTTATCGCGGTAGAGTTGCTGGAAGGTGCGGCCCTGCGGCGCCGGCATGTCGCGCACGGAGGTCCAGCCGCCGGCCAGCGGCAGGCTCTTGAATCGCCCCTTATCCTTGCCGAACCGACCCAGCACCCGCATGGCGAGGCCGGTGACCGCTTGGTACAGCGCCGGCCGCTTGGCGAAGAAGGCCCAGAGGCCGAGGCCGGCGCGGAAGGTGCCCGGCGACAGCTTCTTCTCGAACTCGCGCTTGCGCCATTGCCGCATCATCTTCGGCAGCGGAATGCGCATCGGGCACACGCTTTCGCAGCGTCCGCAGAAAGTGGAGGCGTTCGGCAGGTGCCCGGCCTCCTGCACGCCGACCAGGGTGGGTGTCAGCACCGCGCCCATCGGACCGGGATAGACCCAGCCATAGGCATGGCCGCCAACGGCGCTATAGACCGGGCAGTGATTCATGCAGGCAGCGCAGCGGATACAGCGCAGCATCTCCTGGAACTCGGTGCCCAGCATGGCGCTGCGGCCATTATCCAGCAGCACGACATGATACTGCTCCGGCCCATCCAGATCCTCCGGCCGCTTCGGTCCGGTGGAGAAGGTGGTGTAGACCGACATTTCCTGGCCCGTCGCGGAGCGCGCCAGCAGGCGGAAGATGGTCGCCGCATCGTCCAGCGTCGGCACCACTTTTTCCAGGCTGGCCAGCACGATATGGATTTTCGGCAGGGTCTGGGTGAGGTCGCCGTTGCCCTCGTTGGTGACGATGACGGTGGAGCCTGTCTCGGCGATCAGAAAGTTCGCCCCGGTAATACCGACATCGGCGTCGATGAACCTGTTCCGTAGTTTCGCGCGCGCCTCGTCGAGCAACTGGCGCGGTTCCGACAGCGGCCGGTCCACCGGCAGGTCGTTATGAATCTTGCGGAAGCTTTCCTCGACGTCGGTCTGGTTCAGATGCACCGCCGGCGCGATGATGTGGCTTGGCGGTTCCTTGCGGATCTGGATGATGTATTCGCCGAGATCGGTCTCGATCGGCTCGATCCCGCTTTCCTCCAGGAAATCGTTCAGCGCGATTTCCTCGGCGATCATCGACTTGCCCTTGGTGACCGTCTTTGCATCCACGGAACGGCAGATTTCCAGGATTTTCTCGCGCGCCTCCTGCGGCGTGCGCGCCCAATGCACATGGCCGCCATTCTGGATCACCTTCGATTCGAAGCGCTCGAGATAGAAGTCGATATGCTCCAGCGTATGGTTCTTGATGTCGCGGCCCAGATCGCGCAGCGTCTCGAACTCCGGCAGCTTGTCGATGGCCGCCAGGCGCTTGTCCTGGAACCCCGACCGCATATTGCCGAGCGCGCGTTGCAGGCGTTCGTCATGCAGCGCAGTGGTGGCGTTGCTCTTAAAGGCGTGGCTGGTGGGCTTCATGGCCGTCCCCTATTTCGCGTCGCCGATGGGCGCGTCGCCGGTCATACCGGCCAGCACCTCGGCGACATGCCGCACGCGAACTTTCTCGCCGCGCCGCTTCAGCTTGCCGGCCATGTTCAGCAGGCAGCCGAGATCACCGGCCAGCAACGTGTCCGCGCCGGTGCGGGCGATATCCTCCGCTTTGTCGGTGACCATGCGGTCGGAAATCTCGGGATATTTGATGCAGAAGGTGCCGCCGAAACCGCAGCAGATCTCCGAACCGGGCAGCTCCTTCAGCGTCAGCCCATCGACCGAGCCGAGCAGCCGGCGCGGCTGCTGTTTCACCCCCAGCTCGCGCAGGCCGGAACAGCTATCGTGATAGGTGACGGTGCCGTCATAGCGGGCCTCGACGCGCTGCATTCCCATCACATCGACCAGAAAGGACATCAGCTCATGCGTGCGGCGCGCCAGATGATGCGCGCGCGGCCCCCATTCGGCGTCGTCCTTGAACAGCTCGGGATAATGCTCGTGGATCATGCCGGCGCAGGAGCCTGACGGCGCCACAACGTAATCATAGCCCTCGAAGGCCTGGATCGTGTTGCGGGCAATGTCGCGGGTGTCGCCGAAATCGCCGGAATTATAGGCCGGCTGGCCACAGCAGGTCTGCGCCTCCGGCACCTCGACACGGCAGCCAGCCTCTTCCAGCAACTTGATCGCGGCGAAGCCGACGGAGGGGCGGAACAGATCGACGAGGCAGGTGACGAACAGAGCCACCCGGGGATTTTCCGGGCGGGGGGGATGGGCTGGCATGTCCTCGGCCATGGTGGCTTCCTGGCTTTTGCGGGCTTTGTTGGAAGCTAAAATGACGGTTGTCGGCTGGCTTGACAAGCTGGGCCGGTATTACCACTCAGCTGGCTGGCGTCAGCGCCTTGGGCAGCAGCAGATAATAGGACCCGCCGGACTTCATGCGGCCGGCCCGGTCCGCCGCCTGGTCGCCATGCCCCCAGAACAGATCGCCGCGCACCGGCCCGCGGATCGCGCCGCCGACATCCTGGGCGATCACCAGCTGGCGCAGCCGGGGCGCGCCGGCGTCGGGATGCTCCGCATCGAGCCAGACCGGCGTGCCGAGCGGCACGAAGCGACGATCCACCGCCAGGCTGCGCAGCGGTGTCAGCGCCACGCCCTGCGCCCCGACCGGCCCTTCGCCCGATAGCTCGCGGAAGAAGACGTAGGATGGGTTGGAGTTCATGATCTCGTCGGCCCGGCCGGGATTGGCGGCCAGCCAGGCGCGGATCGACTGCATCGAGACATTCTCGCGCGACAGCTCGCCCTTGGCGATCAGCTCGCGGCCGATGGCGACATAGGGGTGGCCATTCTGCCCGGCATAGCCGACCCGAACCACCTTGCCATCAGGCAGCTGCACCCGGCCCGAGCCCTGGATCTGCAGAAAGAACGCGTCCACCGGATCATCGACCCAGAGAATTTCAAGCCGTTTGCTGTCCAGGGCGCCGCCGACGATTTGAGCGCGATCCTCGTAAGGCTTCAAATTGCCGTCGATCACCCGCCCGGCAATGCGCTGGCCCTTCAACTCATCGCGGAACTGGCCGAGATCGACCATCACCAGATCGTCCGGCCGGCGGTGCAGCGGCACGGAATAACGGCTGGTGCGGGTCAGCGAGCCGTTCAGCTCCGCCTCGTAATAGCCAGTGAAAAGACCGTCGGGATTGCCGTTATTGGCGGCGCGGTAAGGCTGGAACCAGGTTTCAAAGAACTGCCGCACGGCCTGCGGATTATTCGGCAGCGAGGCCGCCGCCTCGCAAGCCGGCAGCCAGTCGCCGATCACGCCGAACCGGCCGTCGGAACCGAAGGCGCGGTCGGCCGGCTGGCGCTTTAGCCGGTCGCAGGATTTCAGCAGGGCTGGCAGGGCGGCAACCTGATCGTCGGCCGTCCAGCCCGGCAAATCGCCAGGGGCAACCGTCGTCAGGGTCAGCGCATCGGGCGGCGGCGCGGGGGGCTTAGCCTGTTCGCAGGCGGCCAGAGACAGGGCGCAGCCGACAATCAGGCTCCAGGCTTTCCGCATGGCCGCGCTCAGTTCGGCGTGCGGGTGGCGACCAGCAGCCAGTTCGGATCGTCGGAACGCGTGTCGCGGGCGAAGGTCCAGATATCGACGATGGTTTCGATTTCGTCCGGGGTGCCGTCGACGAGCCTGCCCTCGGCATCCTGGGTGACGTTGATCTGCTCGCTGACGAACTCCACCGTGATCTGGGCCTCACTGCCCCGCATCGCCGCTTCGGTGATATCGGCGGCCTTCATCGACACCAGCGTGGTCTGCAGGGTTTCCCCGCGTTGCGCGCGCTGTTCGATGGCGGCGGCGAAGCGGTCATAGACCTCATCGGCCAGCAAGGGGCGCAGCGCATCCTTGTCGCCGCGGGCGAAGGCGTCGACAATCATCTCGAATGCCGCGCGGGCACCGCTGGCGAAATATTTCTCGTCAAAGCTGGGGTCGGCGATCTTAACCTGGGTGAGCGCGGCGGCGAGGGAGCCCGGCGGGGCCGGCTCTTGCTCCGGCAGCCCGTCGCGGCGCGGCAATTTCACCACATTCTCGGAATCGCCGTCTTGCGTGGGGCGCGGCTGAAACTGATCGGGGCGCTCGCGCTCGTTACCGGTGCGCCGGCCCAGCACGCTGCGCAGACGCAGGATAAGAAAAGCGGCCACCATCGCGAAGAAAATGATGTCCAGAAAAGGAAATCCGTCGCCCATTCTGTCCTTCGGGCCGGCCTTGCTGGACCTATACCCGCCCTATGCGCTAAGTACGTGGATATATGCCGTCGGCAACACGAACCGACGGGACGATGATTGCCATCGTCGCCGTAATCCCTACATAGGCGTGACCGACCGAAAGAGCAAGCATGCGCCTATTTCTGTTTCTTATTCTTCTCGCCATTCCGTTCACGGAAATCGCGGTGTTCATCCAGGTGGGCGACGCCATCGGTGTCTGGCCCACAATCGCGCTATGTCTGCTGACCGCCCTGGCGGGCAGCTTTCTGTTGCGGCAGCAGGGCCTCGCCACCCTGGCCCGGGCTCGCGCCCAGATCGATCAAGGCAAGATGCCGGTGGGCGAGATGCTGCACGGCCTTGCCCTTATGCTGGCCGGCGCGCTGCTGATCGTGCCCGGCTTCGTCACCGATACGGTGGGGCTGCTGCTGTTCCTGCCGGCTTTCCGGCGATTTCTGATGGGCGGTCTGCTGGCCGGCGCGCTGAAGAATGCCGAGGTGCATGTCGCCGGCGGCGGGTTCCAGGGGGCACGCCCCCAACGGGGGAGGGGAACGGTGATCGACGGCGATTACCAGGATGTCACGCCGCCCGAACCCGGCGCGCCGGACGCCAATTCGCCCTGGCGCCATTTGCCGCCAGGAAATGAGCCGGATGCCGATTCCCCGGATGCCGATTCCAAGGGAGACAAGAAATGATACTGGTCCGTCACGGGCAGTCCGAGTTCAACGTGCATTTCGCCAAGACGCGCCAGGATCCCGGCATCGCCGACCCTTCGCTGACCGATGAAGGCCGCCGGCAAGCCGCCCAGGCAGCGGAAGTGGTGCGCGCGTTCGATATTCGCCATGTTATGGCCAGCCCCTTTACCCGCGCGCTGCAAACCGCCGAGATCATCGCCGGCGCGCTGAAGCTGCCGGTCGAAATCGAGCCGCTGGTGCATGAGCATGCCGCCTTCGTCTGTGATATCGGCACGCCGGCCAGCGAGCTGGGCAAGCGCTGGCCGGGCTGGCGCTTCGACCATCTGCCGGAGCGATGGTGGCCGGAGGCCGAGGAAGAGCATGAGATGCTATCGCGCTGCGAGCGCTTCCGCGACCGCATGGCCACGGCGGAGTTTTACGACCATACCGTCATCGTCAGCCATTGGGGCTTCATTCGCGGCCTGACCGGCTTGCGCGTCACCAATGGCGCGGTGGTGCGGGTGGCAAAGCAGGGCGAGGCGGAATTGCTGCATCCGCTGGAGGCGGCCCTTTCATAACAGGGCCGCGCTTGCCCCCCGCCTGCATTCCGTGTTAGCGACCGGCTACCTCCGTTTCAAGCATTCCGCGAAGAGAGTTTGTCCCATGACCGAAGACACCGCAGACCAGGGCCAGGAACAGCAGACGGCCCAGGCAGGCGCGCTGCCCATCGTCGTGCATGCGCAATATGTGAAGGATCTGTCCTTCGAGAATCCGAATGCGCCGATGAGCCTGCAGCCCTCCGACAAGCAGCCGGACGTGTCGGTGAAGGTCGATGTCCAGGCCCGCCGCCTGCGTCAGGACGACCCGGTGTTCGAAGTGTCGCTGATCATCAATGCGGAGACCAAGAAGGACGATCAGCAGCTGTTCCTGATGGAGCTGACCTATGGCGGCATCTTCTCGATGCGCGGTGCGGCGGAAGAACATCTGCATCCGCTGGTGATGATCGAGTGTCCGCGCCTGCTGTTCCCGTTCGTCCGCGCCATCGTCGCTGAGACGTCGCGCGACGGCGGTTTCCCGCCGCTGATGCTGCAGCCGATAGACTTTGTGGAGCTGTATCGCCGTCGCATCGCGCAGGGCGACCAGCCGGTCGGCCACGCTTAAGCGCCGGAATAGCGGGGCCTATTCCCGCAGCCAGATCGGGTCTTTGATCTTGGCGATCATGGCGGCGTGGGCGGCCAGTTCGGCCTCGCTGAGGAGATGCGGCCGGGGCGGGCGCTTTTGGCGCACCTCTTCGAGCTGCTGCGATTCGGCGACACTGATCTGCTCGCCAGCCGCCAGCAGCAGGCCGGGCTCGCGACCGCCAATCAGCTCCAGGTAAACCCCGGCCAGCAGATCGGCGTCGACCAGCGCGCCATGCAGATCGCGATGGGTGTTGTCGATGCCGAAGCGGCGGCACAGCGCATCCAGGCTGGCCTGCGCGCCGGGGAATTTGCGCCGGGCAATCATCAGCGTATCCACCGCCCGGTCCGACGGCAGGACCGCATGGCCCAGGGCTGAAATCTCGGCATTTATGAAGCGCATGTCGAATTCGGCATTGTGGATCACTAGCCTCGCATCGCCGATGAACTCCAGGAACGCATCGCAGATTTCCGCGAATTTCGGGTAGCCGGCAAGGAAATCGGCCGACAGGCCGTGGACCTTGAAAGCCTCCTCCGGCATGTCGCGCTCGGGATTGATATATTGCTGGTAGGTACGGCCCGTCGGCAGATGGTTATCCAGCTCGACACAGGCGATTTCGACGATGCGGTGGCCGGCCTTCGGGTCGAGGCCGGTGGTTTCCGTATCAAGGACGATTTCGCGCATGGCGGCTCCGGTGGCGAGGGGGGCGGCGAGGGGGGTTGCGTTTCAGGAGTCTGACGATCCGTTTCAGCTGACGCAAGCTCTCTGCGCGGCTGAGGCCCGTGGTGACGACGAAATCCGCCCGCCGGCGCTTTTCGGCATCGGGAATTTGCTTGGCCAGGATCGCGCGATATTTCGCCGGCGTCATTCCCGGCCGGCGCAGCACCCGCATCGCCTGGATGCGGGCCGGCGCGCTGACCACGATCACGGCATCGACCCGCCATTCGCCGCCCGTCTCATACAGCAGCGGTATGTCCAGCACGGCCATTTTGCGACGGCGCAGCCGCATCTGCCGCAGGAACCGGCGCTCCGCCTGGCGAACCATCGGGTGCAGGATCCGCTCCAGCCGGCGCAGCTTTTCCGGATTGCCGAACACGAGGGCGCCAAGGGCGGCACGGTCGACCGCGCCTTGCTTCACCACCCCCGGAAACGCCACCTCGACCACCGGAACCGCAGCACCACCCTTGCCGAGCAGCCGGTGCACCGCCGCATCGGCATCGTGCACCGGAACCCCGAGGGACCGCAGCATCGCGGCCGCCGTGCTTTTGCCCATGCCGATGGAACCGGTGAGGCCAAGCCGGATCATCAGCGCGGCACCACCCCATGTGTCCGCAAAAAATCCAGCAACGGCAGCAATGGCAGACCGAGGATGGTGAAGTAATCCCCTTCGATCCGGCTGAAAAGCTGCGCGCCCAGCCCTTCGAGCTGATAGGCGCCAACGGAATTCAGGATCGGTTCGCCGGCGGCATCCAGATAGGCCTCGATGAAATCCGGCGACAGCACCCGCACCGCCAGGCTGGCGATGGAAAGATTGTGCCAAAGGCGCTGGCCGTCGCGCGCGACGACGATGCCGACCTGCAGCCGATGCGTCTTGCCGCTGAATGCCTGGAGGTGCGCGCGCGCATGGTCGCGGTCGACCGGCTTTTCGAACCACACGCCATTGCAGTCCAGCATCTGGTCGCAGCCGATGACCAGCGCGCCCGGATTGCGGCGCGACACACGCATCGCCTTCGCCTCGGCCAACGCGATGGCGGCGTCGCCCACGGTCGCCCCCTCGGCTTGCAGCGAGCGGCGTATTTCGGCCTCGTCGACCGGCGCGGCCTGGATGTCGAAATCAACGCCGGCATTGCGCAGCAGCTCGGCGCGGATGCGGCTGCCCGACGCCAGGATCAGTTTCTGCGGCGCGGGCCCGGTCAGCAAAGCCTCAGACGGCATCCTCACGCTCCTTGCGTTCCTGATAAAGGCCAAGAATTTCCGCCGCGGTCTCTTCGATCGAGCGACGGCTGACATCGATCACCGGCCAGCCCTGGCGCTCGAATAGCCGGCGGGCCTCCGCCACTTCCCGGCGCACCTCGTCGAGATTGATATAATCGCTCTCCGAGCCTTGATTCAGCATCAGCAGCCGATTCCGGCGAATCTGCACCAGCCGGTTCGGATCGTTGGTCAATCCAACCACCAGCGGCCCCGTCGCGGTGGTCACTTCACGCGGCAGCGGCACCCCCGGCACAAGCGGCACATTCGCCACCTTCAGCCCGCGATTGGCAAGATACAGGCAGGTCGGCGTTTTCGAAGTGCGCGAGACGCCAACCAGAAGAATATCGGCATGGTCGATATCGTGCAGTTGCTGCCCGTCATCGTGAATCAGGGTGAATTGCATCGCTTCGATACGGTTGAAATAGGCGGCGTCCAACTCGTGCTGGCGGCCCGGGCGGCCGCGCACCTTGCGGCCGAGATAGGTGTGCAGGGCCCCCAATACCGGGTCGAGCACCGAGATAACCGGGATATTCAGCCGGCGACCGGCCGCTTCCAGCCGAATCAGTAGCTGATGGTCGACCAGCGTGACCAGAATCGGCCCCGGATGCGCCTCGATGCCGGCGATCACCTTATCGACATGCGTCGAGGTGCGAACCAGCGACCAGGCATGCTCGATCGCCTTCACACCCTCGAATTGCACCAGGCAGGCGCGGGCGACCTGGTGGATCGTCTCGCCCGTGGAATCCGAAACCAGATGAAGGTGGATCGTCTCAGTGCCGGTCATGCCGTTCTCGTCATGCGCTCAGAAACTCTCTGGAAAATCGATAGAATCGGGGATAAGTCGGCTTTTGCCGGGATGCCGGAAATTCGATCCCCCCAGCGCCGATTCGCCAGGGCGAGTTGCTCCGGTCGGGACGAATTATCCGGTCCCATCGGGATAACACCGGACTGGCATGGCCGGCAATGATTCCTCCCCGCTATCCACAGGGCGAAGAAGTCCGGCCCTGTATCTACACAAGAGCGGCATTGTCTCGGCGTCTCCCCACAGGAACAGGATCGCCGCATCGGCCTGTGGTTAATTCTGTGCGGAAGCCGGGTGAGCCAATTAATCCCCAGCTTGCCACCCGATAAACAACAACCTCCACTATTTTTAGATTCTTCTTTTGTGTAAGGAAGGCGGAGTTATCCGACCCCCAGGCAAGGAACCGGCATGACCGTCCCGACCCGCAAGCCCATGTTACGCGCGCTCTCCGGCGAAAGGCTGGAACGGCCGCCATTCTGGCTGATGCGACAGGCCGGACGCTACCTGCCCGAATATCGCGAGCTTCGGGCAAAGGCCGGCGGTTTCCTCGATCTCTGCTTCAACCCGGCGCTGGCTTGCGAGGTCACCTTGCAGCCGATCCGGCGCTACGGCATGGATGCCGCGATTTTATTCTCCGATATCCTGGTCGTGCCTCACGGCCTTGGCCAGAAAGTTGCCTTCAAGGAAGGCGAGGGTCCGGTTCTCGATCCGATCCGATCCGCCGACGATATGGCAATGCTGTCGCTCGATGGTTTCCACGGGCGCGTGGAGGCGGTCTACGAGACCGTTGAGCGGATCAAGGCGTCCCTACCCCCGGAGACGGCGCTGATCGGCTTTGCCGGCTCTCCCTGGACCGTGGCGACCTATATGGCGGAAGGGGGAGGCAGCAAGGAATATGTTTCCGTGAAACGGTGGGCCTATGGCGATCCGCAGAGCTTCGCCAGACTGATCGATCTGCTGGTCGAGGCCACCATCGCTTATCTCGACCGCCAGGTGCAGGCGGGGGCGGAAATCCTGCAACTGTTCGATAGCTGGGCCGGTGTGTTGCCGGAGCCGGCCTTCCGGCGCTGGGTGATCGAACCGACACAGCGTATCGTGGCCGCGCTGAAGCAGCGCCATCCGCATGTGCCCATCATTGGCTTCCCGCGTGGCGCCGGCGCGCTCTATCGGGATTATGCAGCGGAGAGCGGCGTCAATGCCATATCGCTGGACACTGCGGTGCCTGTGGACTGGGCCGCGACGGAGCTGCAATCGAGCCTGCCGGTGCAAGGTAATCTCGATCCCATTCTGCTGGTTGCCGGCGGGGCGGTGCTGGACGCGGAGATCGAGCGGATTCTCGCCGGTTTCGCCGCTGGGCCGCATATCTTCAATCTCGGGCACGGCGTCACCCAGACCACGCCGCCGGAGAATGTCGAGGCGCTGGCGCGGCGTTTGCGCGCATAGGGGCTGGACATCCGGTTATAGGAGGCCATTTTCCGCCCATGACCAAGACAGCCATCGTTCTTTTCAATTTGGGCGGACCGGACCGGCCGGACTCGGTGCGGCCCTTCCTGTTCAACCTGTTCAACGATCCGGCGATTATCGGGCTGCCGAATCCTTTGCGCTATCTGGTGGCGAAGTTGATCTCCGGCCGGCGGGCGCCAGTCGCGGCGGAAATCTATCAGCATCTCGGCGGCGGCTCGCCCTTGCTGCCGAACACGGTAGCCCAGGCCGATGCGCTGACCGATGCGCTGAGCGATCTGGGCGAGGTGAAGAGTTTCATCGCCATGCGCTATTGGCACCCGATGACCGAGGAAACGGTCCGGGCGGTGCTTGATTATGCGCCGGACCAGGTGGTCCTGCTTCCGCTGTATCCGCAATTCTCCACCACCACGACGGCGTCGTCCTTGAAGAAATGGCGGGAGGAGGCGACCAAGGTCGGCCTGAGCGCGCCGACTCATATCGTCGGGTGTTATCCTCGGGCGGATGGCTATATCCGGTCGGTTGCTCAGTTGACCAAGGCGGCGATGGCGCAGATCACCGCCGGGAAGCCCCGCATTTTATTCTCCGCCCATGGTCTGCCGAAGAAAGTCGTCGAGAAGGGCGACCCCTATCAATGGCAGGTGGAGCAGAGTGCGGCACGGGTTGTGGCCGCGATGGATGTTCCGGATCTAGACTGGGTCGTGTGCTATCAAAGTCGCGTCGGGCCATTGGAATGGATCGGCCCATCGACCGATCAGGAAATTCGCCGGGCCGGGCAGGATGGCGTTCCGCTGGTTGTTTGTCCGATTGCGTTTGTTTCCGAACACTCTGAAACACTTGTCGAAATCGAACTGGAATATAGACATTTAGCGGAAGAAAGCGGCGTTCCAGCCTTCATTCGCGTGCCGACGCCAGGCGATGATCCGCTGTTCATCGAATCGCTGGCAAAGAGCGTCCGGGATGTCCTGGCCCGGCCCGCCGGTATATGGTCGGATGAAGGGAACAAGCTCTGCCCGGCGCAATTCGGGCGCTGTATGTGCCAGGCGGGTTAAGACAGAAAAGGAGCGTGGCGAATGGGCGATCTCTATAGTTGGGTCAAGGCGCTGCATCTGATCAGCGTGATCGCCTGGATGGCCGGCATGCTCTATTTACCCCGGCTTTACGTCTATCATGCCGGTGTCGCGTCCGGCTCCGAACAATCCGAGACCTTCAAGGTGATGGAACGCCGCCTATTGCGGGCCATAATCAATCCGGCGATGGCGGCAACCTTCCTGTTCGGCATCTGGTTGTTGGTGCTGTATGGGCCGGATATCTGGTCGCAGGGCTGGTGGCATGTGAAGTTGTTGATGGTCGTGCTGATGACGGCGGCACATGGGTTTCTGTCGCGCTGGCGCAAGGATTTCGAGGTCGACCGTAATACCCGTCCAGCGCGGTTTTACCGCTTTGTCAACGAAGTACCGACAGTGCTGATGATCGTCATCATAGTGATGGTGATCGTGAAACCCTTCTAATGGCTGCGCCGCTTCAATTTCAAACGTGGATTGACTTGCGAGCGCACAGCCACTATTTCTGCTGAAAAGGTCCTGGCGCGTTTGGCCCGGCGACAATTCCCAATAGCATGATCCTCCACCGGCCTTTGGCGCTGGCTTTCCCGTTCAGGGAACATAGGAGGGTTGTGCCCTTCCTCTCCCCATCAATGGCATAAGCAAGCACCCTCCATGCATTTGCAGGAACTAAAATCCAAAACACCCGCCGAACTTCTGGCTTTTGCTGAAGAGCTGGAAATCGAAAATGCGAGCACGCTGCGCAAGCAGGATATGATGTTCGCCATCCTGAAGCGTCTGGCGGAAAGGGATGTGCCGATCTTCGGTGACGGCGTGCTGGAGACGCTGCAGGATGGGTTTGGGTTTCTGCGCTCGCCGGAATCGAATTATCTTCCGGGGCCCGACGACATTTATGTCTCCCCCAGCCAGGTGCGGCGCTTCAGCCTGCGCACCGGCGATACGGTTTCCGGACAGATTCGGGCGCCGAAGGATGGCGAGCGTTATTTCGCCCTGCTGAAGGTCAACGAAATTAATTTCGAGCAGCCGGAGGCGGTGCGCCATCGCATCAATTTCGATAATCTGACGCCGCTCTATCCCGACGAAAAGCTGAAGCTGGAGCTGGAAGATCCGACGACCAAGGATGTCACCACCCGGGTCATCGATTTGATCTCGCCGCTCGGCAAGGGTCAGCGCGCGCTGATCGTCGCGCCGCCGCGTACCGGCAAGACGGTGATGCTGCAGAATATCGCACACGCGATTTCGGCCAACCACCCGGAAGTCTATCTGATTGTCCTGCTAATCGACGAGCGACCGGAAGAAGTGACCGACATGGACCGCTCGGTCAAAGGGGAGGTCATCAGCTCTACCTTCGACGAGCCGGCCAGCCGCCACGTCCAGGTGACCGAGATGGTTCTGGAGAAGGCCAAGCGCCTGGTCGAGCACAAGCGTGATGTCGTGATCCTGCTCGATTCGATCACCCGTCTCGCTCGCGCCTATAACACCGTGGTGCCCTCCTCCGGCAAGGTGCTGACCGGCGGTGTCGACGCCAATGCCTTGCAGCGCCCGAAGCGCTTTTTCGGCGCGGCGCGCAATATCGAGGAGGGGGGGTCTCTCACCATCATTGCCACGGCGCTGATCGATACCGGCAGCCGCATGGACGAGGTGATCTTCGAGGAGTTCAAGGGCACGGGTAACTCCGAACTCATCCTCGATCGTAAGCTGGCGGACAAGCGTAGCTTCCCGGCCATCGACATCACCAAGTCGGGTACGCGCAAGGAAGAGCTTCTGGTTGATAAGGGCACGCTGTCGAAGATGTGGGTCCTGCGCCGCGTCCTGATGCCGATGGGCACGACGGACTCGATGGAGTTCCTGCTCGACAAGCTGAAATATTCCAAGACCAACGCTGATTTCTTCGATTCGATGAACACCTGATTGCGGTCGATCCGGTCTCAAGAAAATCGGCTAACATACAAAAAGGGCGGGGAAATTCCCCGCCCTTCATGTTTCACGTGAAACAGTCCCGATTGCGTTACGGCTGCATCACCGTCGAACCGGTGGTCTTGCGACCCTCCAGATCCTGATGGGCCTTCACGGCATCCTTCAGCGCATAGGTCTGATTGATGTCGATGGTCACCTTGCCGGTCTTAACCGCGTCGAACAGATCGTTGGTGGTTGCGACCAGATCGTCCCGCTTGGCGGTGTAGGTCATCAGGGTCGGACGGGTCAGGAACAGCGAGCCCTTAGCCGACAGCACACCCAGATCGAGCGGCGGCACATTGCCGGAAGACTGGCCGAAGGCCACCATCAGCCCCAGCGGCTGAAGGCAGTCCAGCGATTTCATGAAAGTATCCTTGCCGACGCCGTCATAGACCACTGGCACACCCTTGCCGTCGGTGATCTCCTTCACCTTGGCGACGAAATCCTCCTGCTTGTAGAGGATGGTGTGATGGCAGCCATGGGCCTTGGCGAGCGTCGCCTTCTCCTCATCGCCGACCGTCCCGATGACTGTAGCGCCCAGGGCCGCGGCCCACTGGCAAAGGATCAAGCCGACGCCGCCGGCGGCGGCGTGCATCAGGATCGTATCACCGGCCTTCACCTTGTAGGTGCGGCGGATCAGATACTGGGTGGTCATGCCCTTCAGCATCATGGCCGCGGCCTGCTGATCGCTGACGCCTTCGGGGATTTTCACCAGCCGGTCGGCGGCGATGATGCGCGCCTCGGAATAGCTGCCCGGAGGGCCGGCGGCGTAGGCGACGCGGTCGCCTTCCACCAGATCCTTAACGTCGGAACCGACAGCTTCTACGATGCCCGCGCCCTCCATGCCGATGCCGGCCGGCAGGGGCAGGGGGTATAGGCCGCTGCGATGATAGGTGTCGATATAGTTGAGGCCGACCGCCGTATGGCGGACCCGCGCCTGGGACGGGCCGGGAGCGGGAAGATCGATATCCTCCCACTGCATCGCCTCGGGGCCGCCGGGCTTATGAATGCGAAACGCCTTTACCATTTTGGGCTTCCTATTTCAGGTTTTTCTTGAGGAACTCGGCGGTACGCTGGTTCGCCTGCATCGCGGCGTCGCGATTATAGTGCTCGCCGCCGACGCGGGCGAACGCATGGTCCATACCGGGATAGACGTGGATGGTTACGTTCCCATTGCCTTTCAGGCCAGCGATAAATTTAGCCTGCGCTTCCTTCGGGACGAATTTGTCTTCTTCAGCGACATGCATCAGAAGCGGGTTGCGGATGCCGGTGGCTTCGTTCAGAAGCGCGTCAATGCCGACGCCGTAATAGGAGACGTTGCAATCCGCATCGGAGCGCGCCGCCATCAGGAAAGCCATCTTGCCGCCCAGGCAATAGCCTATGGTGCCGACCTTGCCGTTGCTGCCCTCAATCTCACGGCCGACCTTCACGGTGGCGATCAGATCGTCGATGCCCTTTTCGACATCGAAGCCGCCGAAGAGCTCGAAGGCGCGCTTCCATTCGGCCTCGGTCTTGTCGGTGAGCTGGATGCCCGGCTCCTGGCGCCAGAAGATATCCGGGCAGATGGCGATATAACCGTCGGCGGCGAGATCATCGCAAATATCCCGCATGACCTGGTTAACACCGAAAATTTCCTGAATGACGACCATGACGGGCGCCATTGTCTGCCTCGGCTTGGCGACATAAGCCATGAACGAGCCGCCATCGGCGGCTTGAATGGTTATTTCGGGCATAAGTTTCCTCCCGGATGTTTCGAATCGGCTTGATGATGGCCGCTTGGAAAAAAGATTCAAGCTGGCGGATAGGCTTTCGGTTAATCGAATGCGAGCAGAGGTAGGGCAGGGGCCTCCCGATCGAGCAGCTTCGCCTTGGTCTTCTTGCCGTCGCCGCCGCTGAAGCCGACCAGCTTGCCGTCCTTGCCGATCACGCGATGACAGGGAATGAAGATGGGAATCGGGTTGGCGCCGCAGGCGGTGCCAACCGCACGCGCGTTGGAGCCGATCTCCCCGGCGATATCGCCATAGGTCCGGGTTTCGCCATAGGCGATACGGCACATGGCATCCCACACGGCTTGGTGGTGCGTTGGGCCTTCAGCGTTCAGCGGCAGATCAAACTGGTGGCGCTGGCCGGAAAAATAGCCTTCGAGCTGTCGGGCGGCTTCCTGTAACAGCGGATCGTCGCTATTTTCGGGGCCATTGGCGGCGAAGCGCAGGCGGGTGATCCGTCCGGCCTCGGCCTGGATCGTTACCGGGCCGACAGGTGTGTCAACGCAAAGGCGACTCATGAGGGTCGCCGCGCGCTGCGCAGCGCGGTGGCCAGCGCTTCGGGATCGGTGAAGGGGAGGGAGCAGACCGGCCCGATGCAGAGATAGGTCGCCGCCCGGCCATCCTTCATAAGCTTGCCGGATGCCGGATGCGTGGCGGGCAAGGCGGCCGAGAGCGGTACTTGCTGGAAGATGAGGTCCGGCGCCGAACTATCGGCGACGACACGGCGCAACGCCTGGGTGGAGATTTGCTCGGTCGGGCCGACCAGCACCAGCTGGAGCGGCCGCTCCAGGAACTCGGCGGCGTTGATCAGTGTGGCCAGGGGGAAGAAGTTGCGCGTCACCTCACCGGAAAACAAGGTGACGATGCGGCGGGCCTTGGCCTCATAGGCATCATTGCCGGTCAGCAACGCCAGCGTGCCTAGGGCTGCCGCCAATGTTCCGTTGCCGGAGGGAGTGGCGCTGTCCTGCGCGTTCTTCGCCCGCAGGATTACGTCGGCGGTATCGTCGGCGGTGGCGAAATAGCCGCCGGCAGGGTCTGCGTAATGTCGGTCCAGCACCTCGACCCAGCGTTTGGCTTGCTGCAGGAAGCGCTGTTCCATGGTGATCTGATGCAGCGTCAGCGCCGCGGAGATCATGTTGGCGTAGTCCTCCAGCGTTGCGGGGTGCTTCAAGATCCCATGCCGCCAGCTATGCCGCAGCCGGCCCTCCAGCGTCATCTCGGTCGCCACGAAGTCGAAGGCGCGGGCGGCGGCATGCAGCCATTCCGGACGGTTGAAAGCGAAGCCGGCGCGTGCCAAGGCGCGGATCATCAGCCCGTTCCAATCGGCCAGCACCTTATCATCCCAGCCTGGGCGGATTCGCTTCTCCCGCCAGTCCAGCAATTGCAGCCTAAGCTTCGCCAGCAGGCTTTCCTGACGCCCCGTGCCGAGGGTCGGTCGGTGATTGCGATGGAGGATTGTCTTGCCTTCCCAATTGCCCTCCGGCCTAACGTCATAGGCTTCTTTGAAGGCTTGGCGGTCTTCCACGGGGATGTCGGCCAGTGCCGTGTCTATCTCGGCCTCGCTCCAGACATAGAATTTGCCCTCTTCGCCCTCGCTGTCGGCATCGAGTGTACTGGCAAAGCCGCCCTTTTCGGTAACCATCTCGCGAAACAGCCAGTCGACGGTTTCCTCGATGCGCTGGCGATACAGCGGCCGACCGGTCTCCTGCCAGGCATGCAGCAAGACTTCGACCAACTGAGCGTTATCGTACAGCATCTTCTCGAAATGCGGCGCGAGCCATTCCGCATCGGTGGAATAGCGTGCGAACCCGCCGCCCAGATGGTCATAGATACCACCCTGGCACATGCGATCCAGCGTCAGGGTGACGGCGTCGCGGAAGCGTTCCTCCCCGCGGCGCAGATAGGCGCGCCACAGCAGCAGCAGGATTGTCGGTTGTGGGAATTTGGGCGCCTGGCCGATGCCGCCATGCACCGGGTCGATCTCGGCCAGAAGCCGTTCGGCGATCTGCTCGATAATGCCGGCGGGCAGGCCCGCGCCTTCACTGGGCTGAGATAGGCGGGAGAGCGCCTGGCGCAAGCCGGTTACGTTACGCTGCACCCGGGCAGGATCCTTTTCGTAAGCCTCTGCGATGCTTTGCAGGGTCGCCTTGAAGGAGGGCCTTCCATAGCGCGGCTCCTTGGGGAAATAGGTGCCGCCCCAAAAGGGTTCGCCGTCCGGCGTCAGGAACATTGTCAGTGGCCAGCCACCTTGTTCGCCCAACATGGCAAGCGCGGATTGGTAGATATGGTCGATATCCGGGCGCTCTTCGCGGTCGACCTTCACATTAACGAACAGCCGGTTCATTAGCTCGGCGGTCTCGTCATCCTCGAAACTTTCATGTGCCATCACATGACACCAGTGACAGGCGGCATAGCCGACGGAAAGCAGAATTGGTCGGTTGGTCGTTTTCGCGCGCTGCAGCGCCGCTTCTCCCCACGCCATCCAATCCACAGGATTATTCTGGTGCTGTAGCAGATAGGGGCTGGTTTCCTGCGCCAGTTGATTGGCTTGGCTGCTCATGGTGATGCTGGGCCTTTCGCATGTCTGGCGGGCGCTATAGGCTTGATGCCCCTATGAACCCCATAGTTGGAGATGCGCGGGCAGGACACAACCCCGTCCGTCGGCCGTACCTCCGACCGGGTCGCGGTCTCTGTTCTCGACAAAGGATGGACCCATGAAGGTTACCGTGAATATCGATTGCACACCGGAGGAAGCGCGCCAATTCTTCGGCCTGCCCGATGTGAAGCCGATGCAGGACGCGGTTATGACGGAATTGCAGGAGAGGCTGCTCGGCGGCATCAAGCAGATGGACCCGGACGCGATCCTGAAAAGCTGGTTTCAAGGTGGGCAGGCAGGTATGGCCTCGATGGAGGCTTTGCAGAAAATGTTCTGGGGCCAATTTAGTGAGAGCACGGGCAAGGGAGAGAAGAAATCGTGAGTATGGCCGATACCAAAGCGTCGCGTCTTCAACCAGGCGATCCGGCGCCATACTACGAATGCCACGTGTTCTGTTGCACGAACCGACGCCCGGACGGGCATAAGCGCGGCTCCTGCGCGGCGGCGGGCGCAGAACCGTTGCGCAATTACATGAAGGCCCGCGCAAAGGAACTGGGCATCTCCGGCACGCGGATCAATATCGCCGGTTGCCTTGATCGCTGCGAGCTGGGGCCGGTGATGGTGATCTATCCGGAGGGCGTCTGGTATAGCTATCGGGATCAGGCCGATATCGATGAGATTCTTCAGAGCCACGTCAAGGAGGGGCGGCGGGTTCAGCGATTGCTGCTCCAGCCCGAGGATGGCGCGACAGAGGGGTAAGCGGGGCAGGGCGTTAACCGCATGAGCGGCCATACCATCTTTGCGCTGGCCAGCGGAGCCGGACGCTCGGGCATCGCGGTAATCCGCATTTCAGGTCCGCTGGCGCGGCAGGCGCTGTCGGCGCTGACGCGCCGGGAGCTGCCCCCGCCCCGGCAAGCAAGCTTGCGGCTGCTGGCGATGCCTGAGAGCGGCGAAATGCTGGACCACGCGCTGACTCTCTGGTTCCCCGCGCCGCACAGTTTTACCGGGGAGGATGTGGTTGAGCTGCATCTCCATGGCGGTCGCGCGGTTATCGCTGGCGTGATCGAAGCGCTGAGTGCTCTGCCGGATCTGCGGCTCGCCGAACCGGGCGAATTCACCCGGCGCGCTTTTCTTGCAGGCAAGCTCGACCTCACGGAGGTGGAAGGGCTGGCCGATCTCATTGATGCGGAAACAACGGCGCAGCGCCGGCAGGCCTTGCGGCAGATGGACGGCGCCTTGTCGGGGCTTTATGAGGATTGGCGGACCCGATTGATCCGGTGCCTGGCGCATACCGAGGCGGCGATCGACTTCGCCGATGAGGAATTGCCGGCGGACATGATGTTGGCCATCCAGGCTGAAGTGCAGGGTTTGCGTCAGGAGATGCAGGCGCATTTAGCCGATGGCCGGCGCGGCGAGATGCTCCGCGAGGGATTTCGCATCGCCATCATCGGCCCCCCCAATGCCGGCAAATCGAGCTTGTTGAACTGGTTGGCGCAGCGCGACGCCGCCATTGTCTCGGAAATCGCCGGCACCACGCGCGATGTGATCGAAGCACATCTGGATCTCGGCGGGTATTCGGTGCTGCTTGCCGATACGGCGGGTCTGCGGGAGACGGTGGACGGCATAGAAGCAGAGGGAATTCGCCGCGCCCGGAATTGGGCGGCGGCCGCGGATTTGCAGCTATTGGTATTGGACGCCACGCAGCCAGAGCCGGTGGGCACTGTCTCGGATGCCCCCATGATAAGGGTCTTGAATAAGGTAGACCTCAAGATTAAGGGGCATACCTGTCAGTCATTCCCAATTGATGCGATGTCCATATCAGTTCGCACCGGCGAAGGGCTGGACGCGTTGCTGCAGAAATTGACCGGATTGGTCGCGGAAAAGCTGGATATGGCCGGGACACCAAGCCTCACCCGTGAGCGGCACCGGGCGGCGGTGACGCTGTGTGTCGAGGCCTTGGATCGGTTTCTGAAGGGGCGGGCGGCCGACCTGGCTGCCGAAGATATGCGTGTTGCGCTTCGGGCGCTGGGCCGCATCACCGGGCAGGCCGACGTGGAGGATTTACTCGATGTGATCTTTCGGGATTTCTGCCTAGGGAAGTGATCCGGCAGAGACTTTCACAATGTTTCACGTGAAACATCACTTTAAGCGCCGCCGCAAAATCGCTAAGGTGCGGGCATGCAATTATTCGATGTTATCGTTATCGGCGGCGGTCATGCCGGCTGCGAGGCGGCAGCCGCATCGGCCCGTTTAGGCGCGTCGACGGCGCTGATTACACATCGCCGCGACACTATTGGCGTCATGTCCTGTAATCCGGCGATCGGCGGGTTGGGCAAGGGCCATTTGGTGCGCGAGATCGATGCGTTGGATGGGCTGATGGCGCGGGCCATCGACCAGGCCGGTATCCAGTTCCGCATGCTGAACCGAAGCAAGGGCGCTGCGGTGCGCGGTCCGCGTGCGCAGGCCGATCGCAAGCTCTACAAAGCGGCTATGCAAAGGCTGCTGGCCGAGCAGGATCGGCTAACGATTATCGAAACCGGCGTGGAGGATCTTATCCAGGGCCCTAACGGGTGCATCGCCGGTATCGTGACGGCAAGGGGTGAAACCATCGCTGCCGGAGCTGTTGTGGTGACGACGGGCACCTTTCTGCGGGGTTTGATCCATCGTGGTGACGAACGGGTGCCGGCTGGGCGGATTGGCGAAGCGCCGGCCATTGGTTTGGCACATCGTCTTCAGGCGGCCGGCTTCGCGTTGGGTCGGCTAAAGACGGGGACACCCCCGCGTCTGGATGGCCGCACGATCGATTGGCGGGCGCTTGAGGTGCAAGAGGGCGATGATCCGCCCGTGCCTTTTTCCTTTCTGACGGAGCGTATTTCAACGCCGCAGATTGTTTGCCATATCACCGAGACGCGGTCCGAAACCCACGCGATCATTCGCGACAACCTGCATCGTGCGCCGCTCTATTCCGGCCAGATTACCGGGACCGGCCCGCGCTATTGCCCGTCCATTGAAGACAAAGTGGTGCGGTTTGCCGACAAGTCCCGGCACCAGATTTTCCTGGAGCCGGAAGGCCTGGATGATCACACGATCTATCCGAACGGCATATCGACGTCCTTGCCCGTCGACGTGCAGAAAGCGTTGATCGCAACCATGCCGGGTCTGGAGCGGGCGGTGATATTGGAGCCGGGCTACGCGATCGAATATGATTTTGTCGATCCGCGAGAGTTGAAACCGACGCTCGAAACCCGCCGATTGCCGGGCCTCTTCCTGGCGGGCCAGATCAACGGTACGACCGGTTATGAGGAGGCAGCGGCCCAAGGGCTGATGGCGGGATCGAACGCCGCTCTCCTTGCCGGCGGACAACAGGATGGCGGCTTCACGCTGGATCGTGCCGACGCCTATATCGGCGTGATGATCGACGATTTGGTGACGCGTGGCGCCGACGAGCCGTATCGCATGTTTACCTCGCGCGCGGAATATCGATTGCTGTTGCGCGCTGACAATGCGGATCAGCGGTTGACCCGAAAGGGAATGGCCATCGGTCTGATCGGCAATGACCGCAGCGCGGCCTTTAACGCGAAGGCAAGAGCGCTTGAGGCAGGTCGTGCCTTACTGGCGAGCCTGCAGGCTACGCCGAATGAATTGGTGCGGCATGGCATCCCGGTTAACCAGGATGGTGTTCGTCGCACGGCAAGCGAGCTTTTGGCTTATCCGGAGATCGACATTGCCCGGCTCGCAACTCTTTGGCCGGAATTGGCGGCGCTGGAGCCTAAAATCGTGCAGCAGCTCGAAATAGACGGAGTCTATGCCGGCTATCTTGATCGGCAGCGGGCCGATATCGACGCTTTCCGCAAGGATGAGGCGCTGGCTTTGCCCAGCGATCTGGACTATTCGGGGATTGGCGGGCTGTCGGCGGAGATTCGAGGTAAGCTGGATCGGACGCGGCCCACAACCTTGGGGGCCGCATCGCGAATCCCAGGGATTACGCCGGCGGCCCTGATGGCTTTGCTGCGCTATGTTCGGGCCGGAAACCGGAAAACCGCCTGATATGCCGGCAATTTCAGGACCGGACCACTTGCGGGCTCATCTTCCTGTTTCACGTGAAACACTGGATCGGCTGCAAATCTATGTCGATCTGTTGCGGAGATGGCAGAGGGCGGTGAATCTCGTCGGCCCCAGTACGATCGAGGAGGTCTGGACCCGGCATATCCTCGATTCGGCTCAACTTCTGGCCTATATTCCCCAACAGGCAAAGAGTTTGCTTGATATTGGAACTGGTGCTGGCCTCCCCGGCCTTATCCTGGCTATCATGGGCGTCGAACAGGTTCACCTGATGGAATCGGACGCCAAGAAGGTGACTTTTCTGCGCGAAGCGGCTCGATTGACGAAAACCAATGTGACGTTGCATCACGGCCGGATCGAAACACTAGAACCGTTTCCGGTCGATGTCGTGACGGCGAGAGCGTTAGCATCGGTCGAGGGACTACTGGATTATACCAGGCCATACCGGCAGGCGGACAGTGTGTGCCTCTTCCTCAAGGGAGGGGGGGTCGAGCAAGAGCTGCGGCAGGCCGCAACGCGTTGGAAAATGACGGTAAATCAGTTTCCAAGCGCCACGGCGGATGAGGGCGTAATCCTTAAACTGGAGGCCATACGCGATGTTGGATGAGCAGGAAATCGGCATGGTGGCCGTCGCGCCGCCGCTTGGTGCTAGGATCATCTCGGTGGTGAACCAGAAGGGTGGCGTCGGCAAGACGACGACGGCGATCAACCTTGGCACCGCGCTCGCTGCCTGCCAGAAATCCGTTCTGTTGATCGATCTCGACCCGCAGGGCAACGCCTCAACCGGTCTCGGGATTCCCAAGGCCGCGCGGGAGCGCGATGTCTATGGCGTGTTGGTCGAGGATATGCCGGTTGGTGAAGCGATCCTGGCTACGGTCATCCCCGGTCTGGATGTCGTGCCGTCCTCTATGGATTTGTCAGGTGCGGAAATCGAGTTGGTCACGATGGAGCGCCGGGAATTTCGCCTCAACGAAGCCCTGACGGCGCTGTCGGCAAATTACGATTACGTGCTGATCGATTGCCCGCCCTCGCTGGGCCTGCTGACGCTGAACGCCCTGGTTGCGTCGGATGCCGTTCTGGTACCGCTGCAATGCGAATTCTATGCGCTGGAGGGGCTCAGCCACCTGCTGAACACAATCAAGCGGGTAAAGAAGCATTTGAATCCCCGATTGGAAATTCAGGGGGTGGTGTTGACCATGTTCGACCGTCGCAACAATTTGTCCGAAGCTGTGGCGGCCGACGTCCGCGGTCATCTGGGCGATAAGGTCTACACCACGGTCATACCGCGCAATGTGCGGATTTCCGAGGCGCCGTCGCACGGCAAGCCGGTGATTGTCTATGACATGCGGTGTCCGGGGGCGCAGGCATATATCCATTTGGCAAGCGAAGTGATGAAGCGGGAACGGAGTCTGGCTGCCTGATGGCACGGGAAAAACGACAGAATCTCGGGCGCGGCCTCGACGCGCTCCTGGGCGAAGACAGTGACGATTACGCCGAGTTGGACCGCTTGCGGCAAACCAAAACCGTGCCAGTGGAGTATCTGGAGCCTGGGCCGTTTCAGCCCCGCCGCTATTTCGATCCCGAGGATATGACGGCGCTGATCGAGTCGGTGCGCGACAAGGGTGTGCTTCAGCCGATCCTGGTGCGCCGCCACCCGGCCGATCCGACGCGCTACCAGATCATTGCCGGCGAACGCCGCTGGCGCGCCACGCAGGAGGCGCAGCTGCACGAGGTGCCGGTCGTCATCCGTGATTTCGACGACCGACAGGCGCTGGAAGTAGCTCTGGTCGAGAACATCCAGCGCCAGGATCTGACGCCGCTGGAAGAGGCCGAGGGCTATCAACGCCTGATGGAGGAGTTTGGCCATACCCAGGAAGAGCTGGCGACTGTCATTGGCAAGAGCCGCAGCCATATCGCCAATATGATGCGCCTGCTCGGCTTGCCGCCGCTGATCCGCCAGGCGGTGGAGGAGGGGAAGCTGACCGCCGGCCACGCCCGCGCCCTGCTCGGCGCGCCGGAATCGGAGGCGCTTGCTGCCCAAGTCATCAGCAAGGCGCTGAATGTGCGCGAGACCGAACGTTTGGTGCAGAAGGCCAAGGATGGCGCGACCGAGGGCGGCAAGCGCCGCGCTTCCGGTTCCGGACGCCGCGCCGGCGGCGAAAAGGATGCCGATACGCTGTCGCTGGAACGCGACTTGTCGGCACTGCTCGGCCTGACCGTGTCGATCGATTTCGAATCCGGAGCGGGCGGCGTTCTGGCGATCCGGTATCGCACGCTGGAACAGCTCGACGATGTGCTGTCGCGTCTTAGCCGCGGCGGCGGCCGGGCGGAAAGGATGCCTGCCGACAGGGATGCGGGTTACGAGGATATAGATTCCGACGACCCGCTGGTGCCGTCGGCCGACCCCGAGGATTGATCAGCCATAGACCGAAGGCGACTGGCGAGTCCGTGCGCGGGCCGAAATAGCCAAGCCCATAATGGCCTGACCGGCAATGACATCGGCGGGCATACCGCTGGTTTTACACAGCATTTCCGCGTCCATCAGCCTGTCCATCGCCTCAGCCAGGCGCTTTGCCGGCCAGTTACGCAGTTGTCGCGACAGCCGCTCGGAAACTTTCCACAATAATCCGCGGAATCCAGCCGCTTTGAAGGCTGCATCAAGGGATTGCCCCGTGGCGACAAGCTCGGCCGCTACCTGGAGCACGCGCAGATGCTGCTGAGCGGCGCGCAGGAGGGGCTGAAAATTCATTCCTTCCGCACGGGCCCGCGCCAGGGCGCCATCCAGCCCTTCGGGGTCGCCCTCGGCCATGGCAAAGACGATATCGTCCAACCGCAGGGCGGCGCTGTCGCCGATAGCGGCGCGCACATCCTCCAGGCCAAGGGCGCCGACAGGGCCGGCATAGAGCACTAGCTTCTCCAGCTCCATGCGGGTCAGCATGCGATCCGCGCCGAGATGCTCCGCGAGGAAATTCAGCGCCTCCTCGGCGCAGCGGATATTGGCCTGTTGGAAAGTCTGGCGGATGAAATTCTTCAGATCACGCTCGTCATCGGCATAGCAGGCGACGATGGCGGCGTTCTTCGCGGCTTCGAACAGCTTACGCAGCTTCGAGCCCGCGGGAAGATTGCCAGCCTCGGCCACGACCAACGAATCACCCTTCGAGTCGGTCAGAAGCCCGCTGAACGCCTCGGTATTACCGTCGCCGGCGTCACGTACACGGATCAGCCGGCGGCCGCCGGTCATCGACAAGGCGGCGGCCTCGTCGGACAATAAGGCACCATCGTCGCGCAATTGCGCGCCTGTCAGGTCGGCCAGCCGAAACGGATCGGACAGGTCGGGTAGTACCGTGCGGCCCAACCGTTCAGCGAAATCCTTTACCTTGCCGGTATCGGGGCCGAACAGCAGGACCGCCTTGATCGCCGGGTCGGGCGATTTAAGGAAAGAATCCAACTGGCGGTCATTCAGCTTCATGGGCCGCCATCCTGTGGCTTACTCTTTGTCATCCTTGGCAAAATAAATGCCGAGGCGCAGCCGGATATCCTCGCTGATCGCTTCCATGGCGCGATTGCGGGCATCGTCCTCGGCCACCAGGGCGGCGAATTGCGAGCGGACGATATTATAACTGGCGGTGGAGCGGGCGAGGCCTTGATACAGTACCTTGCCATCCGCGGCGCTGCGCAGCCGATATTGCGCCCGCACCTGTAGATTGCCCAGCGTCGCCGAGGCATCGTCCCGGATCGCCAGATCCTGACGTAGCTCGCTGACCCGGACATCCAGTATGTAGTCCGGCCGGCTGGGTGCCCCGTTGGGGGTCAGCTTCAGCCGCAGATCGTTCCGTAGCTTCTGGCCGCTCCGCTCCGGGATCGGCGCTATCTCGATGGCGGCGAGTTGCGCGGCGGCACTCTCGCCGCCCGAACGTTCGCCGTAAAGCGGCCGAAAGCCGCAACCAGCCAGGGTTATGACCGGTAGTGCCGACCCGATCAGACGAAGAAAGCCGCGTCTCTGCATTCTATCCGACCACATTGACGATACGGTTGGGCACCACGATCACTTTGCGCGGCGCCTTCCCGTCAAGCTGCTGTATCACGGCCGGAAGCGCAAGAGCGGCCTGCTCTGCATCCTCCTTGGCGCAATCGCGTGGCAGCTCGATGGTTCCGCGCAGCTTGCCATTCACCTGGATGGCGACGGTAACGCTGTCATCCACCAGAAGCGCAGGGTCGGCCACTGGCCAGGCTGTTTCGGCCAGCAATGTCTCATGGCCTAGCAACGCCCACAGCTCCTCCGCCAGATGAGGCGTCATGGGGCCGATGAGCTGCACCAGCGTCTCCAAGCCGCGGCGCAGGGCCCAGCCCTCGCCATCCGTCTTTCCGTCCAGGGTTTCCAACAGATTGCTGAATTCACGGATACGGGCGACGGCTTTATTGAAGTGGAACTTGTCCAGATCCTCGGAAATGCCGGCAATGGTCTTGTGCAGGGCCTTTTCGGCCGCCGCCGCCTTGTCGCCCAGAGTGTCCGGGCGGGGTGCATCAGGCGCGGGCAAGGCAAAAGACGGCTCGCCGATAAGCCGGTGCAGGCGATTCAGATAGCGCCAAGCCCCGTCGATGCCGGAATCCGTCCAGTCCAGATCGCGCTCCGGCGGGCTGTCCGACAGCATGAACAGCCGTGCCGTATCGGCGCCGTAGCTGTCGATGATATGCACCGGATCGACGACGTTCTTGCGCGATTTGCTCATCTTCTCGGATCGGCCGACCGTCACGGGCCGGCCATCCTCGACGCTGACGCTGCGCCCGTCCGCATCCTTGGCGACCTGAGACGGAAACAGCCATTTACCGTTCTCGTCCTTGTAGGTCTCATGGCACACCATGCCTTGCGTTAGCAGGCCGGCGAAGGGCTCCTCGACATCGGTATAGCCGCATTTTTTCAGCGCCCGCATGAAGAAGCGGGAATACAGCAGATGGAGCACCGCATGCTCGATGCCGCCGATGTACTGATCGACCGAGAGCCAGTAATCCGCCTTGTTGCGGTCGAACGCCTCGGCCCCGCGGGCATCGGCGAAACGGGCGAAATACCAGGAGGATTCGAAGAACGTGTCGAACGTGTCAGTCTCGCGTGTGGCTGGCTTGCCGCACTCGGGGCAGGACACATGCTTCCAGGTCGGATGCCGGTCTAGCGGGTTGCCTGGCGCGTCGAAAGTGACGTCCTCCGGCAGCTCCACGGGCAGATCCTGCTCCGGCACCGGCACGATGCCGCAATCCTGGCAATGGATGAACGGGATCGGGCAGCCCCAATAACGCTGGCGTGAGACGCCCCAGTCGCGCAGCCGGTAGCTGATGGTCGGCTGGCCTGCATCGAGCCTGCGCAGCTCCTCGGCCATGCGGGTCTTGGCCGACTCGACCGGCAATCCATCAAGGAAACGGGAATTGAACAGCACGCCTTCGCCGGGGAAGGCGGTGTCGCCGATCGCCACCGCATCGGTATCGGTCGGCTTTACCACCGGGATTACCGGCAGGCCGTATTTCCGGGCGAAATCGAGATCGCGCTGATCGTGCGCCGGACAGCCGAAGATCGCCCCGGTGCCATATTCCATCAGCACGAAATTGGCGACATAAATCGGCACTTGCCACGACGGGTCGAGCGGGTGGATGGCTTTGAGCCCGGTGTCGAAGCCCTTCTTTTCGGCCGTTTCAATGGCGGCCTCGCTGGTCCCGATGCGGTTGCATTCGGCGATGAAGGCGGTCAGCTCGGCATTGTTCGCCGCCAGCGCGCCGGCCAGCGGATGATTCGGCGAGATCGCGCAGAAAGAGGCGCCGAACAGCGTGTCATGCCGGGTGGTGAAAACTTCCAGCTTTTCGTCACGGCCGACGATCGGGAAGAAGACGCGGGCACCTTCCGACCGACCGATCCAGTTATGCTGCATGAGGCGCACGCGATCCGGCCAACGCTCCAGCGTCTGGATCGCCTGCAGCAGCTCCTCGGCATAATCGGTGATCTTCAGGAACCATTGGGAGAGCAGTTTCTTTTCGACCAGCGCGCCGGAACGCCAGCCGCGTCCGTCGATCACCTGCTCGTTGGCGAGCACCGTATTCTCGACCGGATCCCAATTGACCCAGCTTTCCTTGCGATAGGCCAGGCCGGCCTTGTGGAAATCCAGGAACATCCTCTGCTCATGCCGATAATAATCCGGATGGCAGGTCGCGATCTCGCGCTCCCAATCGTAAGACAGGCCCATGCCCTGGAGCTGCGTGCGCATGGAGGCGATATTCTCGTAGGTCCATTTCGCGGGATGGACCTTGTTCTCGATGGCGGCATTCTCGGCCGGCAGGCCAAAGGCGTCCCAGCCCATCGGGTGCAGCACGTTGAAGCCCCGCGCCTTCTTGTAGCGCGCCACCACATCGCCCAGCGTGTAGTTACGCACATGCCCCATATGGATGCGCCCCGACGGGTAGGGGAACATCTCCAGCACGTAATATTTCGGCTTGGTTTCGTCGACCTCGACGTTGAAGCAGCGCTTCTCCGCCCAGACCTGCTGCCACTTCGCCTCGGTTTCCTTGAAATTATAGCGTGCCATCTGCTCAAGCCTGATCCGCATAGGGCCGCGTGCCGCGGCAATGGCGGCGATTATTCGCCCAAGCGGACGGCCGAATGCAAGCCGTTCTAATGAAAAGGAGCGTTGCGGCGGAAGATTATACCTTTATCAACGCTGTGCGCTGGCCACGCGCAGCTGCCGCGCCCGGGTCAGGATCGTGTTCTCCAGGTCGCTGCCCATGCCGGGATCGGTCTGCACATCGACCCACTGGCCAGTGGTGGCGCGGCGCTGGCGGAAGATCGAGGCCCGCACCCCATCGGCCCGCAGCGTGCGGTCCAGGATGTACAGGTTGATCTTGTAGCGCTCGTTCTGGTTTTCCGGCGGCGAGTACCAATCGGTGATGATGACGCCGCCAAACGGATCGGCCGAGGCCACCGGCATGAAGGACACCGTATCTAGCGAGGCGCGCCACAGGAAGGCGTTCACGCCGATGCCGGGGCCGCCGCGCTGCTCCTCATCATCGCCGCCCAGCAGGCTGAGGCCGCCCGGCCCGAGCAATCCTTCCTCTTCCTGCCCGAAAATGCTGGTCTGGGTCGCACCCGGCCGCATGGTCGGATATTCGTAACGCGTATTCGATCCGCCGGACCCGCTGGAACAGGCGGCGAGAATTGCTGCCAGGAGCAGGGGGAGCGCAAAGCGCGTCATCTTCATCGTCGGGCCGACCACAGGCAGTTCCAATCTTCGCGTACTATACAGGAAAACGGCAGACAGCTAATCTCAACGCCTGAATTGGGTCAAGCGTAAGGCGCTCCGCCAGGGAACGCTTTATATCGCACACGAACAATTCGCCGCTAAGCGGTTGACCTGCCGTCATTCCTTCCGACCCCTCAGATTGTGTCTTTCGTGCCACATAATGGCACAATTGTCACGGCGGTGTGGCGAGTTTGATTGACTAAGCCCGCCCCATGCGTAGCCTGCTGTTAGTCCATACGGGCGGCAGGCAACGATTTGCAGGCACCGGAGGGACAGGCGCGGGGGGAGGTCCTTCGCGTTTGTGTGTGAGGCAAAACCTATTAGTAGGGGGCACCTAATGAAGAAGATTCTTCTCGGTTCGACCGCCCTCGTCGCTGCTGGCCTGCTGGCCCAGCCGACGTTGGCCGCGGACCCGATCAAGCTGCAGGTGAAGGGTTACTACCAGAACCTCGTCACTTATTCGGACGTCGATAACGCTCCGGCGGGCACCAATTACAAGGACTTCCAGTTCCGTCACGAGGGCGAAGTCCACTTCCAGGGCAAGACCACTCTCGATAACGGCCTGACCGTCGGTTTCGACGCTCAGCTGGAAATCGTGAACGTCGGCCTGTCGGGCGGCCAGCCGCGCGACATGGACGAGACCTACATGTGGTTGGAAGGCGGCTTCGGTAAGCTGCAGCTCGGTGCCGAGAACGGCGCTGCCTACCTGCTGCACGTCGACGCCCCGTCCTTCGGCCTCGGCTTCGACGACCGCAACTTCGGCCCGACCGCCCAGACCGGTGGCACCGCCCGCCCGAACCTGGCTGGCGATACCCCGAAGGGCACCTACTTCACCCCGCGGATCGCTGGCTTCCAGGCCGGTATCAGCTACAGCCCGAACGTCGAGCCGCAGGACATCAGCGGTTACGGCTTCGGCGTGATCTCGGTTGCGACCGGTGGTCTTGAAGATAATCTGGGCCTGGGCCTGAACTTCAACCACGATTTCGGTGGCTTGACCCTGAAGGCCTCGGGCTCCTATGAAACTGCCGACATCGTCGGTGGCGGTCAGGATCCGGAGATCTGGGCTGCTGGTCTGAATCTCGGCTTCGGTGGCTTCACGCTCGGCGGCGCCTATCAGGACTCCGAGAACTACAACGGCAATGGCGGTTACGTTGCCGGCGCCGACGGCCAGGTCTACAGCCTGGGTCTGTCCTACAAGACCGGCCCGTGGGGCGTCAGCGGCGTCTACCAGAAGACCGACATCGAGGTCGGTGGCGTGAGCCAGTCCAACAGCGCCGACGAGTACGAAGTCGCTGCCATGTATCAGGTCGGCCCGGGCATCCAGTTCCGCGGCGGCGTGATCTATGCCGACATGGACCTGTCCACCGGTCAGGACACCACCACCGTCTTCGTCGGCACCTTCCTGTCCTTCTAATAGGACTGGTTGTTTCGACAGACTGTGTCGGGAAGGGCGTGGCTTCGGCCACGCCCTTTCTCTTTTCAAGTACGCCTTCCTCGCCGATCATGGCGCGATCGATTCCGTTAAACGAAATTGTCGAGCGCCATGGGCCAGTTGATCTGGCTCGCCTCCTACCCCAAATCGGGGAACACCTGGATGCGGGCCTTCCTGCATAATCTCTTCCGCAATCCGCCGCAGCCGGCCCGGATCAACGAGCTGGACCAGTTCTGCCTGGGCGAATCGAAGCCGCAATGGTACCTGCCCTATACTGGCGGCCGGCCGACCGAAGCGCTGACGCTGGCGGAAATCATGGCGCTGCGCCCGCGCGTGCAGCAGGACATGACCCGCGCCTTCCCCGATTCCGTCTTTGTGAAGACGCATAATTTCCTGGGCGAATCGAACGGCTATCCGCTGGTTAATCTGCGGGTGACGGCCGGGGCGATCTATATCGTGCGTAACCCGCTGGATGTGACGGTATCGGCTGCCGATCATTTCGGCCTGTCGATCGACGATACCATCGCCTTCATGGCGCGCGATGGCGCGGTGACCGGCAATGATTCCCGCAATGTGCCGGAGGTGCTGAACGGCTGGTCGACCCATGTGCGAAGCTGGACGCAGCAGCCGCATCCCGGCCTGCTGGTGCTGCGCTACGAGGATATGCTGGCGAAGCCCAAAGCCGCCTTCGCCAAGGTCTGCCAGTTCCTGCGCCTGCCGAAGGATAATGCCCGGCTGGACAAGGCGGTGCGCTTCTCCTCCTTCAAGGAGCTGTCCGGCCAGGAAGCCAAGGGCGGTTTCAACGAGCGCAGCGTGAATTCGAAGAGCTTCTTCCGCGCCGGCAAGCGCGACCAGTGGCGCACCCTCCTGACCCCGGATCAGATCGCCCGGATCGTCGATCTGCACCGCGATCAGATGAACCGGTTCGGCTATCTGCCGCCCGACGCCAGGGACTAATTATCCGTCCACATGCGCAGCGTGTTCTGGTGTATGCGGCCGAACCGCTCCAGATAGGGGCTGTTCGGCAGGTCGCGCGCCAGGTCGCGGCGCAGCTTGTCCATTTCATAGGCCATCTCGCGCTGCAACGGGTCGCGCACGAAGGATTGCGCCCAGCCGATGGCCGCCAGGCGGGTGCCGCTGCGCACCGGCTCCACCCGATGCAGCACCAGCGAGGGATACACCACGACGCTGCCGGCGGGCCCCTTGCAGAAATGCTCGCCATAGGGCGTGACCATCACCAGCTCGCCGCCCTCATAACTCGCCGGATCGCTGAGGAAAACGGTGAAGGAAACGTCGGAGCGCACGGCCCGGTCCTGCGACGGGCCGATCAGGGCCGCATCGATATGCTCGCCATAATTCATCCCGATTTCGTAGCGATTAAACACCACATGTAGTTTTCTCGGCAGGGCATACATGGTGAAGCCATCGGCCCGCATCAGCCCGTTGATCACGGTTTGCAGCAATTGCGGCAGTTGCTGGCCGGTCTGCTCGGTTTGTAGATTGTTTTTCAGCCCCTTCTTGCCGGTCGCCGTGCCGTCGCGAAATTCCGTACGGTTCAGCTCCATGCGCAGTTTCGCGGTCTCCTCGCGACTCAGCACATCGGGGATCGTAATCAGCATCTGGCCGTTTCCTCACAGGTAAGCATCCGCGCGCCTTGGCAGGGCACGCCGCCAAGGCTAGCGTTGTTTCGCCTGAAACTCCATCATCGGAACCCGCCCATGTCCACCGAGCCAACTCCCGAAAATCTCACCCGGCAGATACGCGAGAATCTGGACGCCATACATGCCCGGATCGCAAAGGCGGCGAAGGCGGCGCGGCTGGCGCCGACCGATGTGACGCTGATCGCCGTCAGCAAGGCGCAACCCGCCGAACGCGTGGCCGCCGCCTTGGCCGCCGGGCAGAGAATCTTCGGCGAGAACCGGGTGCAGGAGGCCGAACTGCGCTGGGGGCCGCTGCGGGCGGAGCATCCGGATCTGGAACTGCACCTGATCGGCCCGCTGCAGACCAACAAGGTGCGCGAGGCCGTCGCCCTGTTCGATGTGATTCAGAGTGTCGATCGCCCGAAACTGGCCGAGGCGCTGGCGAAGGAGATGGCCAGCAGCGGGCGGCGCTTGCCGTGCTATATCCAGGTCAATACCGGCGAGGAGGAGCAGAAGGCGGGCATTCTGCCCGAGGCGGCGGACGGCTTCATCGCCGAGTGCAAGGAACTGGGCCTCGATATTGTCGGGCTGATGTGCATTCCGCCGGCAGAGGAAGAGCCGAGCCTGCATTTCGGCCTGCTGCGCGAAATTGCCCGCCGCAACGGGCTGACCAAGCTCAGCATGGGCATGAGCGCGGATTACGAGCTGGCCATACCGTTCGGCGCTACCGCTGTGCGGGTCGGCACCGCCATCTTCGGCATCCGCGGGGACTGGAAGGAGAGCGTGGGTAAGCCGGTCTAATCGGCGCGCCGGACGATCATCCGGCTGTCCGCCCGGCAGCTGCGCAGCACGGCCAGCAGATCGGCTTGCGCCAGCGCCACGCAGCCCTCGGTTGGCAGATAGCCTGGCCGGGCGGCATGCAGAAAAATGGCGCTGCCGCCGCCGGGCACGACCGGATCGTCATTATAGCCCAGCTCCACCACCAGATCGTACAGCCCGTCCTCGCGCCACATTCTCTCGTGACTGGCGGGATAAGGCAGTGTTACCAGCTGGTTATAGGCGGCGTCATCGGGTGCGTCGCACCAGCCATGCGACGGGTCGATGGGGTGCAGCGGCAGGCCGGTTTCCGGCAAGGCGAGGCGATCCGCCCGATAGAACAGCCGGCGTAGCGGCCAAACGCCAATCGGCGTGCCGCCATCGCCTTCCTGCTTGGTCCGGACCAGGCCGGACTTGCCCAGGGCGCATAGATAAAAACGCCCGGCCAAGGAAAGATGGCCGGTCGTGCTGCCGATCTCGGCGCTGACGATAAGCTCGCTCGTCATGAAATCTCCTGGCACTACCGTGCCGATCAACTGTCCTGACGCGGCGCACCGAGGCGGGCACGCATCATTTGTTCATATTTGCTCAGCGCATCGCTCATCAAGGATGGCACGGCGGTGGGATTCGACTGTGTGGTGGCTGCCGCCGGCTTCACCGGATTATCCGCCCTGGGCCGGTCGATCTCGTTAAGCGCCGGCGAAATCTTGAAGCCCGCCACCGGCTTTGCCGTATCCCGCGCCGGGGCCGGCAAGTCGGTCGAATCCAGGCCGTTCTGTTTGCGTTGGCTCGCGGCGATGAAGGCGGAGAGACGGTCGCCCTGGCCCTGATTCAAGGTGAGGGGCAGGCTAGGGTCTAGTTCGGGGGAATGGGCGACAGCACCCGGCGGCGGCGGCGCGTTCGGCTTGGACGAAGCTGCGGCTATGGGCGCGCCGCCGGTCATCGCCTGCGCCGCCGCATCGACGGGATCCGCCGTCGATTGCGCCATGATCGTTGTCGGTTCCGCCGCCTGCTGGCCGGGACCCATCAATGCCATAACGCTTTCGCCCAGGCTTTCGCCATTGATCTGCTCGATGACCGCCTTGGTGGCGCCGGCCAGCAGGCCAATCGGTCCGCCAATGAGCCCGGCGCCCATAACGGCGATTTCGGGACGAATCGTGTCGCCAGTGATGTCGCGATAGATCGCCGAAACGCCGGGTATGTGTTGCAACGGGTTGATCAGGTCGAGAAAATCGAAGAAGGACAGCCCGGATTTCTCCTGCGTCGACACGAAACTGCCGACTTCCGCACTATTTTCCGGAAAAGCGCTGTAGGCGGCGTCACCCGACTGCGGACCGGCGGGGGCAGGGCCGGGAGCAGGGATGGTGAGGTGCGTCGCCGCCGCGTTCGCGGCGTTGTCCCGCGGCGGAGAGCCGGGGGGCGGATACAGGGAGGTCGTAGAAACCGAGGGCATCATGGACATCGCAATCCTCTCTTCGTGGCTATTTCCACGCAAGCGCGATGCCAATTAAAATATACTATATTTCAACACCTTAGAAAATGATGGCCGACTCATTTCCTACCGCCCGGCAAGAGCGGGCCCCTGGGCGGGCAGAATCTGCCGATGAGTCAGAATAAATGGCCGGAGCGTCGGGCCTTGGTCGCCAGGTAGCTTTCATTATGCCGGTTGGTGGGAAAGCTGTGCGCCACCCGCTCGACCACTTCGATGCCGTGCTGCGCCAAGCCGGCGACCTTATCCAGATTGTTGGTCAGCAGCCGCACCCGCGTCGCGCCTAGCTGGCGCAGCATCTCCGCCGCCGGGGCGAAGGCGCGTTCGTCGGCATCGAAGCCCAGATGCTCATTGGCATCCACCGTATCCAGCCCCAGATCCTGCAGCTGATAGGCGCGCAGCTTGTTCACCAGACCGATATCGCGGCCTTCCTGCGCCAGATAAAGCAGGATGCCGGTTCCCGTCGCCGCCATGGCCTGGATCGCGCCGCGCAGCTGGTCGCCGCAATCGCAGCGCAGGCTGCCCAGTAAATCGCCGGTGAAGCATTGCGAATGCAGCCGCACCAGCACCGGCTCGCCGACGGCGATTTTCTCCTCCGGCCGGCCGATCAGAATTGCGAGGTGCTCGACGCCGCCATCCTGTGGCCGAAAGGCGGCAATGCGGGTTTCCTCGATGTCGGCCAGCGGCACCCGCGCCTCGCACGCCTTCACCAGGCGGGCGGCGACAAGCTGGGGATAGGCGGCGACCTCCGTCGCGTCGACCAGCACCAGATCATTAGCCTGGGCCATGGCCCGCAGCGGATCGAAATCAGTATGGCCAACCAGCGCTACCAATGCCGCCGGGATCAGCCGCGCCTGCTTGATCAGCGCCAGCGCGGTGGCGGCGACACTTTCCTCCGGCTCCGGCAGGATCGCCACGGTACTGGCCAGTGCCGGCGTCGGGCCGGCGGTGGGGTCGGCCAGGCGGCGGATGAAATCCGGATCGGCCGCCGCCGGCAGCGCAACGCTTTCCACGCCGCCTGGATGGCTGCCGGGCTTCAGCGCCGCCGCGCGCCGGGCGGTGACGGCGAGTGTCGGGCGGGAGCCGGCCAGCCGGCCCAGAGTAGCCAGGCTGTCCTCGGTGACCATTTCCGCCGCCATCACCAAGGCGGCCGCCTCGCGCGAGCGGCTGCGGATCAGCACCTGGCCGCCGCGCCGCAGCTCCGACAGGGCGCGTTCCACGCTCTTCAGCGCGCCGGGGCGGATGGCGGGGGCGTTGCTGCTGTTGATTTTCGCGGGCATTGATGGCCTACAGGGAAAGCGGAAGACGCCTACAATCTAGGGAGCCTGCGGCCTCGTGAAAAGCCGAAGCGGCGCAGGGCAGGGGAAACAACAGGCATGACGATGCTATATCGCGGCTATGACAGGGCGGCGCTGGACGCGCAATACGATAATCGCGCCCGCGTGCCGGAGCATCCGCGCGATTTGGAGCGCTGGGCGGCGCGCAGCGCCGAAGTCCGCGCCGCCTTCTCCTGCGATGTCGATCTGGCCTATGGCGAGGATGCGCGACAGCGGCTGGATTTCTTTCCCGCCCCGCAGCGCGATGCGCCTGTGCTGCTCTATATCCATGGCGGTTATTGGCAGGCGCTGGATAAAAGCTACGCCAGCCATGTCGCCCCGCCCTTCATCGCCGCCGGCATCGCCGTGGCGGTGATGAGCTATCGCCTGGCGCCGGCGCACCGGTTGACCGATATCGTTGCCGATGCGCGCCAGGCGGCATTGTGGCTGACGCTGCAAGGGCGCGATCTGGGCATCGATTCAGCGCGGTTGCATGCCGCGGGACATTCGGCGGGCGGGCATCTGGCGGCCTGCCTGTTGTCGGACGGTCTGGTGAAAGGCGCCTGCGGGATCAGCGGCTTGTATGATTTGGAGCCGATCCGCCTGTGCTATCTGAATGGCGGGCTGCGGCTGGACGTGGCCGAGGCGCAAGCCTTAAGCCCGATCCATACGCCGCCATCCGAGACGCGGTCGATGCTGCTGGCCGTGGGCGCGCGGGAAAGCCCGGAATTTCACCGCCAGCAGGCTGATTACGTCGCCGCCCTGCGCGCCGCGCGCCGGCCGGTTATTGCGATGACGCTGGAAGGGCGGCACCATTTCGACATCGTCGATTCCTTCTGCGATCCGCAAAGCCCGCTATTCGAGGGCATGCTGCGGCAGATTCTGGCCCCGATCTTCTGATCCGACTACACTGCGGCGCTGCCGAACGCGGGAGAACCCATGACAAGCGGTAAAAAGATCCTTCTGGTCGAAGACGAGGACATGCTGCGCAACGCGCTTGCGGAGCAGCTCCAGCTTCACGAGGAGTTCACCACCATTGAGGCCGCGACCGGCGCGGCGGCGCTGGAAGCCGCCAAGGCCGATACGTTCGACCTGGTCCTGCTGGATGTCGGCCTGCCCGATATCGACGGGCGCGAGGTTTGTCGCCTGATGCGGCGCGGCGGCCTGAAATGCCCGGTCATCATGCTGACCGGCGCGATTTCCGACGCCGACACCATTCTGGGCCTCGATTCAGGGGCGAACGACTATGTGACCAAGCCGTTCCGCTTGAATGTGCTGCTGGCCCGCATCCGCGCGCAATTGCGACAACATCAGCAGAGCGACGATGCCGTCTTCGTCATTGGTCCCTACAGCTTCAAGCCCAGCCTGAAGCTGCTGGTCGATGCCACCGGCACCAAGAAAATCCGGCTGACGGAGAAGGAAACGGCGATCCTGAAATATCTCTATCGCACCGGCGACAAGACGGTGGCGCGTGAGGTGCTGCTGAACGAGGTCTGGGGCTATAATGCCGGGGTGACCACCCACACGCTGGAAACCCATGTCTACCGTTTGCGCCAGAAGATCGAGCGTGACCCCTCCAACGCCACCATCCTGGTGACCGAACCCGGCGGCTATCGGCTGGCCCTCTAGAAGCCACGGGACAGGCGCTCGCGCTGTCGTCACGCGCTGTTGAGCGGCGGGGAGCGCAAGCGCGGCTTATGCTCCGGTACCGATTGTCTCTGGGGTGTTCCGTATGGTTTCGCTGTCGCCGCTGATCCGGCTGTTCCGCCCGTCGCCTCGCATATTGCTGCCGGCGCGCATGACGGCTGCGATCGAGGCACAGCAGGCGGAAAGCGAGATATTGATCGGCTGGGTGCAGCTCGCCGTCGTGCTTACTTTCGCCATCCTCTATTCGCTGGCGCCGAAAACCTTCCATGCGGACATCATGCTGCAGCCCGTCCCCTGGGCGCTTGGAATCTATGCCGGCTTCACCCTGTTCCGCCTGCTGCTGGCGCACCGCCGCCGGCTGCCGGGCTGGTTTCTCTATCTCTCCATCGTCGCCGACATGGCGCTGTTGTTGGTGACGATCTGGAGCTTCCATATCCAATATCAGCAGCCGCCCTCCTTCTATCTGAAGGCGCCGACGGTGCTTTACGTGTTTATTTTCATCGCCTTGCGGGCGTTGCGCTTCGAGGCGCGCTTCGTGCTGGCGGCTGGCGCCGCGGCGGCGCTGGGATGGCTGGCGCTGGTCTATTACGCGGTGTTCTCGACCATGGAGAACCCGATGATCACGCGGAACTACGTCACCTACCTCACCTCCAACGCCATTCTGCTGGGGGCCGAGTTCGACAAGATCATTTCCATCCTGCTGGTCACGGCGGTGATTGCCGCAGCCATTCTGCGTGCCCGCGCCCTGCTGGAGCGCGCGGTGATCGACGGCGCGGCGGCGCGTGACCTGTCGCGTTTCTTCGCGCCCGAGGTGGCGGCGCGGATTACCGCCGCCGAGCATCGCATCCGTGCCGGCGAGGGCGAGATGCAGAACGCGGCGATCCTCACCGTCGATATTCGCGGTTTCACGAAATTGTCGATGGAAGCGCCGCCGCGCGAGGTGATGGCGCTGCTGTCGGAGTATCAGTCACGGGTCGTGCCGGCAATCCAGCGCCAGGGCGGCAGCATCGACAAATTCCTGGGCGACGGCGTGATGGCCACTTTCGGCGCGGCACTACCGACGGAAACCTACGCTGCCGATGCGCTGCGCGCCGTGGATGCCGTGACGGCGGCGGTGACGCTGTGGAATGGCGAGCGGATCGCGGCGGGACTCGCTCCCTTGCGCATCGGCGCCGCGGTCAGCACCGGGCCGGTCTTGTTCGGCGCGGTCGGCGACGATACGCGGCTGGAATATACGGTCATTGGAGAAGCTGTGAATCTGGCCGCCAAGCTGGAGAATCACACCAAGCGCGAAGGGGTGACGGCCTTGGCGCCGGCGGCGGCCTACGATCTGGCGCTGATGCAGGGCTACCGCGCCCCGGCCACCGCGCGACGCTTGCCCGCCCGTCACGTGGACGGGGTGGAGGGGCCGCTCGATCTGGTGGCGATCGCCTAGGAACTGGCTGGGGCGCCAGGATTCGAACCTGGGATCACGAGACCAAAACCCGTTGCCTTACCGCTTGGCCACGCCCCAACGCGGGCCGCACCATAAGCGCTAAATCGGGGCTGCGCAAGATCGCAACAAACGCCTTGAAACCCGCCATTTCAACCGCCGCTTAACAGCTATGGCGCGATCTGTTACTTGTTGGTAGTGCCGGCATGGCGCGGGCGGCGGATGAGTGGGATGGCCCAGGACAAACCCCAGCATAAAACCAAGGATAAACCCCAGGATAAGCGCAGTGTCCCCTGGAGCATCAAGGGGGTTTCGAGCGAAGCCCGGGAGGCCGCGCGCGCCGCCGTCGACGCTTCCGGCAGGACCATGGGCGAATGGCTGAGCGAGGCGATCCGTGCGGCGGCGGAAAAACAGGCGGCCCCGGCACTGCCGGAGGCGCCGGCCCGGATCGAGCCGTCACCGGTGGAACTGGCGGAATGGCAGGCGCTGGTCGAGCGTATCGAGGCGGCGGAACGGCGGAATGCGCTGATGGTGGCCCCGCTGCATGAAATCCTGACGACCATAGCGCGGCGGCTGGAATCGCTGGAATCCCGGATCGACAAGCGGACCGAGAGCCCGGTGGAAACACCCGAAGATCAGCGGTAGCGCCGGTAGCGGCGCACGGAGCGGGGGAGCGGCATGGCACAGATATCACCCTGGAGCGTCAAGGGCGTTCCCTATGAGGATCGGGAGACCGCAAAGGCGCTGGCCCGGCAGGCCGGCCTGCCGCTGGGGAGCTGGCTCAGTCAATTGATCCGTGAAGCGAATGGCGCGCCGGTTGTGCAGGAAACGCCCCCGGAAGTTTCTTCAGACAGTCCCGTTTCGGAGCCGCTTGAAGCCGATGCCTTCACCTATCCCGTTGCCGACAGCTTGTCGTCGGATGTGGCGGAACGCCGCTTCGCCGCCTTGCAAACGCAAATCGATGCCTTGACGAGCCTGCTGCGCGATAGACCGCCCGCCGCCATGGCGGAATCGATCGGCGAGACTGGCGCGCCGCTGGAGCGCGCGGTGATGCGGCTGTCGGAGAGAGTCCAGCAACTGGAGCAGGAAGTGTTCAACGAGGCGCCAGGCCAGGCCGGAATGATCGGCCGGCTGCTCGGCCGCCGCTGACGGCACTACGATGCTTAACGCCGCCGTCGCACGGTAGTATGATTGCCCGAGAGGGAACTACCGCTGGCTCGACGGCGGTGCGAAGAGAAGGGAAGCCGGTGCGGTGAGCAAAGCCACGCCCTGGAGCGTCAAAGGGGTCGACGAGGAAACCCGGGCCCTTGCCCGGGATGCCGCGCAAGCATCCGGCCTGACGATCGGCGCCTGGATCGACCTGGCGATTCTGCGCCATGCTGGCCTTTTGCCTGTGGAAGAGAATCGCGCGCCTGAACTGGTTGATTCCTCTGATCAGGCCGCCGCGCTGGAAGCGCAGGCGGAAGCGCTGTCGCAGACCGCCGATGCCGCGGAACGGCGGCTCAACGCCAGTCTGAAGCCCGCCGCGCTGGATGTCGCCCAGGCCGCGCAACGCATGGTGGCGCTGGAATCCTCCTTCCGTGCCGGGGCGCCCTTTAAGCCGAAGCCCGCCATACTGGACGAGGCCGAGAGCGAAAGCAGCGAAACGCCGCCGGAAGACGGTACCGAGCCCGACTTCTCCCCGCCCATGCCGGAAGAGTCAGTGACGATCGAAGCGACGGCGGTGCCGCTCGAAGATGCGGAGAGGCTGGTCCGCGACGAAACGACCCCGGCAGAGGCGCGGCGGGTGTCGGGCAAGATGATCGTCGGAACCGGCGTCCTGGCGCTTGGCATCGCCGCCGGGGTCGCCCTGATGAGCCAGGCCGACCGGATCGGTCTCGGCCCGGCCTTGCAGCGCCTGGAGCGAATGGTGGAGGGCTGGGTCGAGGATGTCGGCTCCAGCCTGCAACGCGAGGCGCGACCGGTCGAGCGAGCCGAGACACCGCCACCGTCACAATCGGCCCTTCCGGTCGAGCCGCCCCCGGCCATCGATCCGGCAACCCCGCAGGCCGTGGCCGCCGCCGCGCCCGAGCAGAGCGAGACATTTCCGGAGCCGCCGCCGCCAACCCCAGCGCAGGCGCTTCCAGCCGCGCCGCGCACTTTGCCGCCGCTGCGCGCCACCGAGGCCGCGCCGGAGCGACCGCCCGAAAGTGCCGCCGAACCGAAAGCGCCGGAGAAAGTGGCGGCCTTGACAGCGGCGGCCCCAGAGCCATCCGCGGCGGAGCAGCCGCCAGCCCCGCCACCGGCCCTGTCGCGGACCCGGCTGAATGATCGTTCGGTGCCGCGTGAGCCGGCGGCCTTTGCCCGTTGGGTGGAGGATCGCGCGAAGCAGGGCGAACGCATGGCGCAGCACGATCTGGCCGTGCTCTTCGCCCAGGGCGAGGGCCGGCCGCAGGATATGGAGAAGGCTGCCTACTGGTTCCGCGAGGCGGCGGTGCAGGGAGTGGCGAACGCTCAGTATAATCTGGGCGTCCTGTACGAAACCGGCCGTGGCGTGCAGCAGGACGATGTGCGCGCGCTGCTCTGGTATCACAGCGCGGCCGAACAAGGCCATGCCAAGGCGCAGCATAATCTGGGCAGCTTCTATGCCGCCGGCCGCGGTATCCCGGTCAGCTATGGCGAAGCGCGTAAATGGTTGCGCCGGTCTGGCGATCAGGGCTTTGCCCCGGCCTTGCGCGACCTTGCCCGCATTGAGGAGCGGGGCCTGGGCGCGCCGCCGGATATCGAGAAAGCCCGCGCGCTTTACGCCCAGGCCATGGTGCTGGGCGATGAGGAGGCAGCCAAGCGCTTGACGGCACTACCACCGGTTCCGGCCGGGGCCATGACAGTGGCGGCCGGCGCTGGCGGCGATTCCCTGGTGCTATCGCCTGAAGCCGAGCGCGAAACCATCCGGGCGGTACAACGTTTTCTGGCGGCCGGGGCCGCCGATGTCGCGGCCGATGGGTTGATGGGAGAAAAGACCCGCGAGGCGATCCGGGATTATGAGCGCAAGGCCGGCCTGCCGATTACCGGTCAGGTCGGGCCGCGCCTGCTGAACCATATGATCTTGCGCTCGGTCCGCAGCGCCGGGGTGGATCGCGGCACTACCGTCCGGTGAGCCGGGTGGCCACGGCCCACCAGCCCGGCCGCTCGCGGCCGATGGTATGCGCCGCCTCGGTTGCCGCATCCTCGGTTTGCATCAGCGCGAAACAGGTTGGACCGCTCCCCGACATCCTAGCCAGCAGGCAGCCGGGCTGCCTCTGCAACAAGTCAAGAACATCGGAAATAGCTGGTAGCAGCGCGATGGCGGCCGACGCCAGATCGTTACGCTGAGCCGCCAGGAAGGAAACCAGCGCAGTCGGATCGGTCGGTATTGCCTCAGGCGCGGGCGCGCCGAACGGCCCCTGCCGTGCCTTGAAGACCGCCGGCGTTGAGAGCGGCTGGCCGGGATTGACCAGGACCAGCGGTAGTGCCGGCAGCGCCACCGGCTCCAGCGTCTCGCCGACGCCGCTCAGCCGCGCGGACCGGCCCAGCAGGCAGACCGGCACATCGGCCCCTAGCTGTAGCGCCAAGGCGGCCAGCACATCCTCGGGCAGGGCAATTTTCCAGAGATTCATCAGCGCGTGTAGAGCCGCCGCCGCATCGGCCGAACCGCCGCCAATACCGGAGGCGACCGGCAATGTCTTGGTCAGACGCAGGGCGGCCTGGGCGGGCCGGCCGGCGGCCTCGGCCAGCAGCCGGGCGGCGCGCAGCACCAGATTGTCCGGTTCCGCCGACAGCGCGGCGGCAAAGGGGCCGTCAATCTTCAGGGAAAGCTGGTCGGACGGCGCGGCTTCGATATGGTCGCCCTGACCGGCGAAGGCGACCAAGCTGTCGAGCAAATGATAACCATCCGCCCGCCGGCCGGTCACATGCAGGAATAAATTCAGTTTGGCCGGCGCCGGCCGGCCGATGGCAGCGGTCATGACGGCGATCAGTTGCGCGAGGCCAGCCCATCCGCCAGCTTGCTGCGGACCTTGGCCTCCAGCTCCTTATCCTCCGGCTTCAGGCTGATCACCCGTTGCCATTGGAAGCGGGCCTCCGTGCGGCGTCCGACCTGCCAATAGGCGTCGCCCAAATGGTCGTTGATCGTCGGATCATGCGGCATCAGTTCGATGGCGCGTTCCAATTGGCGCACCGCGTCGTCGTAGCGCTGCTGCTGATAGAGCACCCAGCCCAGGCTGTCGATGATGTAGCCGTCCGACGGGCGCTGCGCCACGGCGCGCTCGATCATCTCATGCGCCTGGTCCAGCTTGATGCCTTGCTCGGTCCAGGAATAGGCCAGGTAATTCAGCACCAAGGGCTGCTCGGGCTGCAACTCCAGCGCACGCAGGAAGTCGCGCTCGGCTGCCTCCCACTGCTTCGCCCGCTCATGCGCGATGCCGCGCACATAATAGAGCGACCAGTTGCGCTGCACCGGTTCCGTCAGCCGCGCTACGGCGCGGTCATAGGCCGTAATGGCCGCCGGGTAATCCTCGGCCGCGCGCTTCAGGTCGCCGATGCGCACCAGCGGCTCGATCCGGGTCTTGTCGCGGGCCGCCAGATCTTCGAATTTGGCGGCGGCTTCCTCGCTTCGGTCCAGGCCGTTCAGGCTTTCGGCGATGGCCATGTCGACCTCCCACCGATAGGAGGAATCCTTCGGCACGCCGTCAAACACCTCAATGGCGCGCTCGAAGCGCTTCTGGTCCTGCAGCAGCTCGCCGACCAGGATGCGGCTGATCGGCTCCTCCGGGCGGATATGCAGCGCCAGCCGGGCATAGATCAGCGACACTTCCACCGCGCGGTCGCGGCGCAGGCCGGTGGCAATGTCGTACAACGCCTCGGCCAGGCCTTCGACCGGATTCCGCGCCAGCCGCTGCGGCTTCGGTTCCTTGCCGAGGCCGTCCAGCCGGCGCTGGATGCGATCATCCTCGCCCATCCGGGCCAGGTAATCGGTATAGAGGTTTCGCGCCTGCTCGATCTTGCCGTTGCGCTCGTAGAAGCTGCCCAGGGCCTGCACAAGACGCAGCGGCGGCGCGGAAACGGTGGCCAGTGTGCGTTCGAAGGCGACCTCGGCCGCCTGCGGCTCGCCGACCAGATCCATGATCAGGCCGGTGTGGAAATCCTTCAGCAAGGTCAGGCCGGGATCGCCGGCCAGTGCGTTCAGCGCCTCTGTGGCGGCCGTTATGTCGCCCTTTCCGGCCTGCAGCCAACCCAGGATCAGCGGCCGCACCAGGCGTCCCAGGCCGCGTGTTTCAAGCGGCTCGACATAGGCGATGGCGCGCTCGTAATCCTTGGCGCGCGCCGATTCCAGCGCCAGCAACAGCCCGGCGACCGGATCGTCCGGCGCGAGCCGCGCAACCCGGTCGGCCAGCGAACTCAGCGAGGCGATGCGGCCCTCCGCAACCTGCAGGATCAACACCCGGCGCAACAGCGCCGGATTGTCCGGGTCGGCGGCCAGTGCCTGGCTCATATAGTCGGCGGCGGCGGTGTAATCGCCCAGCCGGTAGGCGTGCTGTCCGGCAAGATAGCTGCCGACGGATGCGCCGCTCATCCGCGCCGCTTCGGCGGGCGAGGCGGTGGTGCAGGCCGGCAAGGCCGCGCCCAGGCCGATCAGGCCGGCGACAGCCAGGGAGGCGAAACGGAAACTCATGCCGGCAATCTCCTTCGGGCTGCGCCCCTGGGGCCTACATATTGGGGTAGTTCGGGCCGCCGCCGCCCTCGGGGACGACCCAGTTGATGTTCTGCGTCGGATCCTTGATATCGCAAGTCTTGCAGTGCACGCAGTTCTGCGCGTTGATCTGCAGACGCGGATTGGAGCCGTCGTCCTCGCGCACGATCTCGTACACACCGGCCGGGCAATAGCGCTGCTCCGGCGCGTCGTACAACGCCAAATTGACCTCGATCGGCACGCTCTCGTTGCGCAGGGTCAGATGGGCGGGCTGGTTCTCCTCGTGATTCGTGTTCGAGATGAACACCGAGGACAGCTTGTCGAAGGTGATCTTGCCGTCGGGTTTCGGATAGGCGATCGGCGTGCACTCGGCTGCCTTTTTGAGCTGCGTATGGTCGGCATGATGGTGGAAAGTCCACGGCGCCTTGCCTCGAAACAGGTAGGTGTCGATGGCCGAATAGGCAAGGCCGGCCCATAGCCCGTAATGGAAGGACGGGCGGATGTTACGCACGCCCCGCAATTCCTCCCACACCCAGCTCGCCCGCACCTTTTCGGGATAGGCGGCCAGCTCGATGCCGTTGCCCGCATCTTCCTGGGTCAGCGCGTCGAACGCGGCCTCGGCGGCCAGCATACCGGATTTCATCGCGGTGTGCGTGCCCTTGATCTTCGGCACGTTCAGGAAGCCCGCCGCGTCGCCGATCAGCGCGCCGCCCGGGAAAGTCAGCTTCGGGATCGACTGCAGGCCGCCTTCGTTCAGCGCCCGCGCGCCGTAGGAAATGCGACGCGCGCCCTCGAAGAAGGGCTTTACCTCCGGATGCAGCTTGAAGCGCTGGAATTCGTCGAACGGGCTGAGATAGGGATTCTGATAGTCCAGCCCGATGACGAAGCCGACCGCCATCAGGTTGCCTTCCAGGTGATACAGGAAGGAACCGCCATAGGTGCTCGTATCCATCGGCCAGCCCACCGAATGCCAGATCAGGCCGGGACGATGCTTGGCCGGGTCGACTTCCCACAGCTCCTTGATGCCGATTCCGTAGGTTTGCGGATCCACGCCCTTGCGCAGGTCGTATTTCTGGAACAGGCCTTTCGACAGCGATCCCCGGCACCCCTCGGCGAACAGGGTGATCTTGGCGTGCAGTTCGACGCCCGGCGTGTAATTGGCGGTCTTCTCGCCATCCTTGCCAATTCCCATGTCGCCGGTGGCGACGCCATAGACCGCGCCCTTCTCGTCATAGAGAATTTCGGCGACGGCGAAGCCGGCATAAATCTCGACGCCGGCCGCCTCGGCCTGCTCGCCCAGCCAGCGGCAGACATTGCCGAGGCTGACGATGTAATTGCCGTGATTGTTCATCTGCGGCGGAGTCGGCAGGCGGAAACCCTTGGTCTCGGTCAGGAACATGAAACGGTCTTCGGCCGCCGGGGTATTGAGCGGCGCGCCCTTTTCCCGCCAATCGGGGATCAGTTCGTTCAGAGCGCGCGGCTCCAGCACCGCGCCGGACAGGATATGCGCGCCGACCTCCGAGCCTTTCTCGACGACGCAGACGCTGAGCTCCTTGCCCTGCTCCGCACAAAGCTGCTTCAGCCGGATCGCCGCGCTCAGCCCCGAGGGGCCGGCGCCGACGATCACGACATCATATTCCATACTTTCGCGTTCCATCGCGGTCCCGTCCTGCTGCGCAAATCGTTCGTGGCTGTTCGAGGGAAGCCTATGTTTCCTGACTCGATGATGCTTGTATAGGTTCCTAACACCTGTCGCCCGATAAGCACAACGCCACCTTGGCCGAAGCCGTTCCCGGACATGCCCAGATGTCGACCCCACCTTTGATGCAGCCCCAGAGCCAGATAGCGGACCCGGCGGCCCTGCTGCGCTGGTATGTCGAATCCGGCATCGACGAGGCGATCGAGGATCAGCCCATCGACCGTTACCGGCTGGCCGCCGAGGCCCGGGAGCGGGCAATGACGGGTAAATCCAGCCCGGCCCGGCCCGCGGCGGCGGCGACGCGGCCCCCGCCGGCCGCCGCCCTTGGCGCAGGGCTGGACGACGGCATGGCGACGGCACGGCGGTTGGCCGAGGGCGCCGACAGCCTGGAGGCGCTGCGCGCGGCGCTTGCCGGGTTCGAGGGCTGCGCGCTGAAGCAGACCGCGATGAACATGGTGTTCGCCGACGGCAACCCCGCCGCGCCGGTCATGTTCATCGGCGAGGCGCCGGGGCGTGACGAGGACCGTCAGGGCCTGCCCTTCGTCGGCCGGTCCGGCAAGCTGCTGGACCGCATGCTGTCCGCCATCGGTCATGACCGCCATGCCGAGGACGCAACCAAGGCGGCCTATATCGCCAATATCCTGCCCTGGCGGCCGCCGGGCGACCGCACGCCGACCGCCGGCGAGGTCGCCGCCTGCCTGCCCTTCATCGAACGGCATATCGCCCTGGCGCGGCCGAAGCTGATCGTTCTGCTGGGCGGCACGGCGGCGAAGACGCTGCTGGGGCGCAGTGAGGGCATCATGCGGCTGCGGGGCCGCTGGCATGAAATTCCGGTCGCGGGGCTCGACTCGCCCGTGCCGGCGCTGCCCACTTTTCACCCGGCCTATCTGTTGCGTTCGCCGCATGAGAAGCGGGCCGCCTGGCGCGATCTTTTGGAGCTAAAGTCAAAATTAGGAAAATCTATATAAGGCGTTGACTTACTGAGGTAACGCGATTCAACGGGTTTAAACCGTGAAATTAAGCGTCCCTACAGTTGATCGATCTGCTTGCCTTCCCTTGCATCTTCTGTTTTACCTAGCGGACTATGCAATTGCCTATATTGACAAAAATTGCAGCAAAAACAGGGGCTTCGGCACTAGCGGTCTGTTTGGCCGCCAGCATCTCGATCACAGCGCACGCCGCTGACACGATCTCGATCGAGACCGCCTTCCTGTCCCCTGGTGCGATCGACAAGGTGCCGCCGCAGCGGGCTCAATCCCTGCCGGCGGTACTCGGTCAGTCCGATGTGCTGCTCTATCGGCGGATCTTCTCATTGCAGGAGCTCGGCCAATGGGCGGCGGCTGACCGCGAGATCGCGAAGCTGAAGAACAAGGTGCTGATGGGCCATGTGCTCTATCAGCGCTACATGCATCCGACCGCCTATCGTTCGAGCTATGAAGAGCTGCGCCGCTGGATGGAGGCCTATGCCGACCATCCCGAAGCCGTGCGCGTCTACGGCCTCGCGGTAAAGCGCAAGCCAGCCGGCGCGGCCGCGCCGGTCGAGCCGGTTGCCGGCTTTCTCGCCGGCAATGGCGAGGAGGCTTCGGCCGTCTTCGACCGCATCAATGTGAATGCCCGCGCCGCCGCCCTGACCCGGAACAAGAGCGCTGCCGACGATTTTCGCCGCATCTCCGAGCTGGTGCGCAAGGGCCAGCCGACCGCTGCGCTGAAACTGCTGGATGGCGAGCTGAAGGCCAAGGCCGGTCCGCTCGCCTTCGCCGTGGCGCAGGGCGAGGTGGCGGCCGGCTATTATCTTGCCGGCGACAATGAGCAGGCCTTGACCCTGGCGCGCGAGGCACTGCGCCGCACGGACGAGGAAGGCACCATGGCGGCATGGATCGGCGGCCTGTCCGCATGGCGCCTGAACAAGCATGACGAGGCGTCACGGCTGTTCGAGCGGGTGGCGATGGATTCCAGCAATTCCGGCTGGACCGTGTCGGCCGGAGCCTATTGGGCCTCGCGGGCGCATCTGGTCAGCCGCCGGCCGGCCGAGGCGACGCGCTGGCTGGCCCGCGCGGCGACTTTCCCGACCACTTTCTACGGCCTTCTGGCGCGCCGCGCGCTGGGCGTCGAAACCCCGGTCAACTGGACCGAGCCGACGCTGAGCGAAGCCGACATCCGCAACTTCCTGGCCATGCCGAATGCACGCCGCGCCCTTGCGCTGGTGCAGCTCGACATGATCGACATGGCGGAGTTGGAGCTGCGCAAGCTCTATCCCAAGCTCGATTCCTCGCAAGGTCCGGCGCTGCTGGCCATGGCCGGGCGCGCCAGCATGGCCGGCCTGGCGATGCGCCTGGCCAGCCGCTTGCAGACCGAGAGCGGCGAGCGCTACACCATCGGCCTGTTCCCGATGCCGCATTGGGAGCCCCCGGAGGGCTTCACCGTGGACCGGGCCCTGCTGTTCAGCATCATGCGGCAGGAATCCGGTTTCGATGCCCGCGCCAAGAGCGGCAGCGGCGCGCATGGCCTGATGCAGCTGATGCCGCAGACCGCCCGTTTCATCGCCACCGATGCCGAATATACTGGCGACCGCAGCGACCTGCTGGACCCGAAGCTGAACCTCACGCTCGGCCAGCGCTACGTCCAGCATCTGCTGGATCACGCCCCGTTCAACGGCAATCTGTTCCTGGTCGTTTCCTCCTACAATGCCGGGCCCGGCAATGTCGGCCGCTGGCTGAAGGAAGTCGATCACCGCGATGATCCGCTCTTGTTCATCGAATCCATGCCGTCGCGGGAGACCCGGATGTTTGTGGAGCGGGTGGTGGCCAATTTCTGGACCTACCGCATGCGCCTCGGCCAGCCCTCCCCCTCGCTGGAGCAGGTGGCGTCGGGTCAATGGCCGATGTATGAATCCTTCGAGACTTTGAAGGACAATGCCGCACAGGCGCAGCCGGCATCCCTGTCGCGCTGAACCGCGACTGCGGTTTCGCATCCGGAAGGCAATCCAATGGGCAAACTTGACGAGCGTATCCCGTTCGTGCCGGTGAGCATCGCCGTGCTGACGGTTTCCGACACGCGGTCCCTGGCCGAGGATCGTTCCGGCGACACGCTGGTGCAGCGGCTGGAGGCGGCCGGCCACAGGCTTGCCGACCGAAGCGTTGTGAAGGACGAGATCGCCGAGATCGTGGCGCAGCTCACCCGCTGGATCGACGACCCGGCGATCGATTGCGTGATTTCCACCGGCGGCACCGGGGTGACGGGCCGCGATGTGACGCCGGAGGCGTTCCAGTCGGTGTTCCAGAAGGAAATTCCCGGTTTCGGGGAGTTGTTCCGCTATCTCAGCTACCAGAAGATCGGCACCTCCACGGTGCAGTCGCGCTGCGTGGCGGGCGTGACGCGCGGCACCTATTTGTTCGCCCTGCCCGGCTCAACCGGCGCGGTGAAGGATGCCTGGGACGGCATCCTCCAGGACCAGCTCGATATCCGCCACCAGCCCTGCAACTTCGTCGAGCTGATGCCGCGCCTGCGCGAGCATGAGGGCTGGGGCAGGAAGGCTTAGCCCCGCCGCAGCCGCGCCAGGTCAGCGCCGGTATCGATATCCGCCAGCATCGCGGCATAGCCGACATCGCCCAGCTGCGCTTCGAGCAGGGCCGCCGTGTCCGCCAGGGCGTGCGGCGTCGACCAGCGCACGCCGGTCAGATCCGGCAGGCGCTGGCTGCGGCGAAAGCCGATCAGCCAATAGCCGCCATCCTCGGAGGGGCCCAGCACCGTCTCATGCCGTTGCAGCAGGCGGAAGGCATGGGCAATTGCGCCCCGGTCGATGCCCGGTATGTCGCTGCCGACCAGGATGACCGGGCCGGGCGGCAGCGCGGCGATGGCGGCGATCATCCGCCGGCCCAGATCGCCCTGCCCCTGGCCGACCCGCCGCCAGCCCGCCGGCCAGCCCGGATCGCCCACGGCGCTGTCCGGGCTCAGCGCCAGCCATCCGCGCCACCGGGGATCGCGCAGTCGCCGCAGCAGGCCGAAAAGCTGGCCACGATAGAAGCGCCAGGCCGCCACCGTGCCGATATCGCGCGCCAGCCGGCTTTTTACCCGCCCCTGGCGCGGCCGCTTGGCGAAGACGATCAGATGCGCCCTCATCGATACAGCCGGGCGATTTGCCGCGGCGAGACGCCGAGGAAGTAAAGCCCCAGGCAGCAGAGGTTGCGGCACACTCGGCGCATCGCCCCGTCGCGCCGGTAGCGCGTGGCCGAGGTGGTGGCGACGGCTTGCAATTCGACCAGCCGCGCCCGGCCGATGCGACGAACCAAATCGACATCCTCCATCAAGGGTAGCGGCCGGTAGCCGCCGAGCGCGCGATAAAAATCCTTGTGGATCAACAGCCCCTGGTCGCCATAGGGCAATCCCAGCGCCTGGCTGCGCCAATTGGCGGCGTCGGCGATGGCGCTGAAGGCCGGATCGTCGAAAGCCAGGCGGAAATAGCCGGCCCTGTCCCCCGCGCCGGCCATAAGATCCGCCGCCGCGCTAGGCCATCCGGGCGACAGCACGGTATCGGCATGCAGGAACAGCAGCCATTCTCCCGCAGCGGCGTCAGCACCGGCGGCGAGTTGGGCCCCCCGGCCGCCAGGCGCTGCGATTACGGTCGCCCCGGCTTGCCGGGCGATTGCCGGGGTCGCATCGTCCGACCCGCCATCGACCAGCAGGATATCGCCACCCTCCAGCGCCGTCAGGCAGGCCGGCAGGCTTGGGGCGGCGTTCAGGGCCGGGATCACGATCGTGAGGCTGGGCAGGGACATCGCTTTCCTCATAGCATGGATGCAGGGCCAGAATGCCACACAAGCCGGTGAGGAAATGGGCAAGCTGATCGACCTGATGGCGTTGCATGCGGCGCTGATCCGGCTGCCGGGTTTCGAATCGATTGCGCCGACAGCTTTGCAGCCCCTGCCGGAGCTGGGCCTGGCGCATGATCATGTGCGGATCGCCGGCACTACCTGGCTGCTGCGGGTGCCCCGGCAGAGCCAGTTCGGCTACACTGCCGCCGCGAATATGGCCTATCAGGAGGCCTGCTTCGACCGCTGCGCACCTAGCAACCATACGCCGAAACTGCGGGGCACACTACCGCCGCAGCCAGGCTTGCCGATGGGCGCGTTGTTGGTCGAGGCAATCGACGGAGCGTCCCTCGTCCTGCCAACCGATATGCCTGGTATAGCCGCCTGCCTGGCAGCCATCCATATGCTGGAAGTGCCGCCGGTAGAGCGCCGCAACCCCCTGGAAAATCATGCAGATACCGTTACCGGCACACTGGGTTTCATAGAGCGGCAGAGCGTGGTGCTGGCAACGGTTCTACCCCAAGGCGCGGCCCGCCGGCAGATCGAATCCGAGCTCGAATGGGCCCGTGGCTATGCCGCCGAGGTGGCTCGGACGCCGCAGCCGCTGACCCTGGTGCTAAGCGATACCCACCCCGGGAACTACCTGCGGCGACCAGACGGCAAGGTGATCTGCGTCGATCTGGAGAAGGCCCTGTATGGCGCGCCGGCGATCGATCTCGCTCATGCCAGCCTCTATACCTCGACCACCTGGGACCGGCTCAGCGCCGCTGCGCTCGCCCGGCCGGAGATCGAGGGGTTCTATCGGCACTACCTGTCGCTGGTCCCCGCTGGACTGGCCGAATCGCTGCGCCCCTGGCTACTGCCGATGCGGCGGTTGACCTGGCTGCGGTCTGTAACCTGGTGCGTCCATTACCGGGCGCAGTCCCTGAAAGCGCGTAATCGCGACAAGCTGCATGCCGTCTCGACCGAGGATTGGTCGCGCGAGGATGTCGATGCCGGTCTCATCGCGCATGTCGAGGATCGCGTGGCGGATTATCTGGCGGCCGAAACCATCGCCCGCATCCGCAGCGAGTGGGTTGGAGAGCGCCCGCTTAGTCTCTAGACTGGGCGCATGGCGGCAGAAATCATCAATCTGAAAGAGTTCCGCAAGAAGCAGGCGCGCCAGGAGAAGGAGCGCCAGGCGGCGGAAAATCGTACCCGTTTCGGCCGCACCAAGGCGGAGAAGCGAGCGGAAGCGGCCGAAAAGCAACGCCAGGAAGCGGAACTGGACGGCAAAAAGCGCGACCCGAAAACCTGAGTCAATGTTCTTGATTTGTTCTTATCATGAGCGTAGCCTCCGCCCATGGTCGATGAACGCCCCTCCATGCCGACAAAAGGCCGCGGCGCCGTGCGCAACGAGAGCGGCCGCTTCGAGCGCTATGGCCGAATCGCCATAGACGATGGCTGGCAGCGCGCGGCGGAGGAGGAGTTCCCCGACGAAAACCGCCCGGCCACCATCGTCGGGCTGGATACCAGCCGCACCATCATCAGCCACAATAACTCGCCGGATATTTCCTTCGACCGCTCGATCAACCCCTACAAGGGCTGCGAGCATGGCTGCATCTATTGCTATGCACGGCCGACCCACGCCTATCTCGGCCTGTCGCCGGGGCTGGATTTCGAGACCCGCCTCTTCGCCAAGCCGGATGCCGCGATGCTGCTGGAAAAGGAATTCCGGCATCGCAAGTACAAGCCGGCGGTGATCGCGCTGGGGGCCAATACCGACCCCTATCAGCCCATCGAGCGACAGCGCCGGATCACCCGTTCGATCCTGGAGGTGATGGATCGCTTCAACCATCCCTTCGGCATCGTCACCAAATCGGCGCTGGTGACGCGCGATATCGACATATTGGCGCGGCTGGCGGAACGGCGACTGGTCTCGGTCTTCCTCTCCATCACCACGCTGGACCGCGATCTCGCAAGGACGATGGAACCGCGCGCCTCGACCCCGCCGCGCCGGCTGGAGGCGGTTAAGCTGCTGGCCCAGGCCGGCATCCCGGTCGGTGTGATGGCCGCGCCGATGATCCCGGCGCTGAACGATCACGAGCTGGAATCGATTCTGGAAGCGGCGACCGAGGCCGGCGCCCTCTCCGCCTCCTATGTGCTGCTGCGGCTGCCGCTGGAGATCAAGGATCTGTTCGCCGACTGGCTGAACGCGCACCGGCCGGACCGGGCGAAACATGTGCTGTCCCTGGTGCGCGACACGCGCGGCGGCGCGCTCTACCAATCCGAATTCGGCAAGCGCATGCGGGGCGACGGGCCTTACGCACAGCTGCTGGAACAGCGCTACCGCGCCGCCGTCCGGCGGTATGGCCTGAATCGCCACCGGTGGAACCTCGACCTCACGCAGTTCCGCGTTCCGCCCGCGTCCGGCGATCAGTTGACGCTGCTCTGAGGCTGCCCCTATCCTGCCCCCAGATATCGAAGCTGAGCGGAGCGTCATGCCGCATCTGGAGTTGGAGCGCGCCGCCGGCGGCATTGTCGCCGGCATAGACGAGGCGGGGCGCGGGCCCTGGGCCGGGCCGGTGGTCGCCGCCGCCGTAGTGCTGGACGAAACCCGCCTGCCGCCCGACATCGCCGCCGCCATCGACGATTCCAAGAAGCTGACCGCAGAGCGTCGGCTGGCGCTCATCGAGGCGATCCGCTGCTGCGCCTGGATCGGCATCGGCGCCGCCAGCGCGGCGGAGATCGACCGGTTGAATATCCTTCAGGCAACCTACCTCGCCATGCAGCGCGCCCTGCGCCGGCTGCCGGTGGCACCCTGCCTGGCGCTGGTCGACGGCAATCGCGCGCCTGCCTTGCCCTGCCGGGTGCAGACGGTGATCGGCGGGGATGCGCTGTCCCTGTCCATCGCCGCCGCTTCCATCGTCGCAAAGGTGACGCGCGACCGGGCGATGCAGCGCCTCGATCTGCGCTATGCCGGCTATGGCTGGTCGACCAATGTCGGCTACGGCACGGCAGAACATCAGGCCGGCCTGGCCAGCCGGGGGCCGACGCGGCACCACCGGCAATCCTTCCGGCCGATTCAAATGCTTCTGGCTCCTGCTGTAGGCGACGCTTTAGCATAGTGCCGTAAGTACTTTAAACTTGACGGCGAATCCGGCTCGACTCAGAGTGGCCGCATGAGCCGGGACAAGAATCTTCCGCTCGACCAGATCCTGGTCGGCGACTGCATCGACTTGATGAACCGCCTGCCGGAGCGGTCGGTCGATCTCGTCTTCGCCGATCCGCCCTATAATCTGCAACTTGGCGGCGATCTACTGCGCCCGAACAATAGCCGGGTCGATGGCGTTGACGATGCGTGGGACCGGTTCGACGATTTCGCCAGCTACGACAAATTCACCCGGGAGTGGCTGAGCGCCGCGCGGCGCATCTTGAAGGATGACGGCGCGCTGTGGGTGATCGGCAGCTATCACAACATCTTTCGCGTCGGCTCGATCCTGCAGGATCTGGGCTATTGGATGCTGAACGACGTGATCTGGCGCAAGACCAACCCGATGCCGAATTTCCGGGGCCGGCGCTTCACGAACGCCCATGAGACGCTGATCTGGTGCGCCCGCAGCAAGGAACAGAAGCGCTACACCTTCAATTACGAGGCGATGAAGGCGCTGAACGAGGACCAGCAGATGCGCAGCGACTGGCTGCTGCCGCTCTGCACCGGTTCGGAACGGCTGAAGGATTCCGCCGGCAAGAAGGTGCATCCGACGCAGAAGCCGGAAGCGTTGCTCTATCGCGTGCTGCTGGCCAGCACCAATCCGGGCGAAGTGGTGCTCGATCCCTTTTTCGGCTCCGGCACCACGGGCGCGGTCGCCCGGGCGCTCGGTCGCCGCTATATCGGGCTGGAGCGCGACCTGGCCTATGCCGAGGCGGCGCAGAACCGCATCGCCGCCGTGAAGCCGATGACCGAGGCCGACATCGTGGCCTTGCGGGCCAAGCGCACCGAGCCGCGGGTGCCGTTCGGCACGCTGGTGGAACGCGGCTTGCTGAAGCCGGGCGAGGTTCTGTTCGACGAGCGCCGCCGCTGGTCCGCCCGGATCCGGGCCGACGGCACGCTGATCGCACCCCTGGGCCGCGATCTGGAGGGCGGGCGCGATGGCGACGGCAGCCAGGATGGCGGCGTGGTCGGCTCGATCCATTCTGTGGGCGCCGCCGTCCAGGGCGCGCAGGCCTGCAATGGCTGGACCTTCTGGCACGTCACCCGCGACGGCATGTCCCTGCCGATCGATATTTTCCGCCAGCAGATCAGGGCGGAGCTGGCGGGCGAATAATTACCGCGCCGACGGCTCCCGCAGCGGCAGTAGAATCAACAGGCCGATCAGGAAGAAGATGATAATCGTCGCCATGCCGGCGCGCTGGCTGTCAAACAGCAGGGTAACCCAGCCCAGCAGCATCGGCCCGGCCCAGGCGGTCGCCTTGCCGGACAAGGCGAACAGGCCGAACATCTCGGCCTCCCGGCCCTCCGGCGACAGGCGGGTCATCAGGCTGCGGCCTGCGGCCTGCGCCGGGCCGACGAACAGGCCCAGCGTCAGCGTCAAGATCCAGAACCAGCTGACGTCCTCGACCAGCAGCACCGGAATGCCGAAGCCGATCAGGCAGACCAGCGTGATCAGGATGGTGCGCTTCGGGCCGATCCAATCGTCGATCCAGGCGAAGATCAGCGCGCCCAGCCCGGCCGTGACGTTCATGGCGATGCCGAACTGAATGATCTCCGCGAAGCTCATGCCGAAAGTGCCGGCGGCGTAGATGCCGCCAAAAGCGAACAAAGTGGTCAGCCCGTCGACATAGAACATGCGCGCCAGCAGGAAGCGCAGGATCGGCTTGTACTGCCGGATTTCCGCCAGCAGCCGGCGCAGCTCCACGACGCCCTGGCGGACCGATGCCCCGATCCCCAGGCCGCTCTTCGGCCGGTCGGGCGTCCAGAGGAACATCGGCACCATGAAGGCCAGATACCACAGCCCGACCAGCAGCGCGGTGGCGCGCACCGGCTCCGCCGCGTCGGGGTCGAGGCCGAAGGGCGGTGGATCGGCTTGCACCAATCCGAACAGGGCGACGACCAGGCACAGCAGCCCGCCGCCATAGCCCGCCGCCCAGCCCCAGCCGGACAGCCGGCCGACCCGGCCGGGCGTGGTGAGGTCCGGCAGCATGGCGTTGTAGAAGATGCTGGCATATTCGTAGCCCAGCGCCCCCAGCGCCACCAGGATCAGCGCCAGCGGCACGTCGCCCGGATCGGGATGCACGAACCACAGCCCCATGCTGGCGGCGATGCTGAGCAGGCTGAACCACAGAATCCACGGCTTGCGCGCCCCCGCCCGGTCGGCGATCGCGCCCAGCAGCGGCCCGGTCAGCGCAACCGCCAGGCCGGCCAGGCCGGTCGCCTGACCCCAGAGGAAGGTGCCCTGCTCCGGCGATTCGGCCACGCCGCGGGTGAAATAGGCGGCGAAGATGAAGGTGGTGATAACCGTCGGATAGGCGTTGTTCGCCCAGTCGAACAGGCACCAGGAGAAGACGGCGCGGCGGCTGGGCTTGCCAGGTGGGCTGAAAGTCACAAGAGGCTATCCTAGCAACAGCGCCCGTATCTGCGCATTGGCGACGGTGAGCATGGCAAGGTCCACGCCGCCGGGTGTGCTGCGCAGATCGGCGAGCAACTGGGCGGCCTTGGCGGTCGCCTCCCCCTCTGCCTTGGCCCAGCTCTCGATGGCCTCGATATCCGGCGCCAGGGATTGCGCCTCGGCATAATCCAGCACTTTGCGGGTCAGGTAGGATTGGTGCTGGTACAGATCGTCCACCGCGCTGGTGATGGCGACCTTCTGCCAATGGGTGTCGACCGGCAAGTCGGCGGCGGCCAGACGCAGCCAGTCCAGCCCGAAGCGCGCGCCGACGGCGAAATAAATCCGCGCCACGTCGGCCACGTCGGCCTTCATCGTCTTGGCGTCGTCGGACCAGGCGATGCGCACGATATCCGGCGCGCTGGCCAGATAATCGACGGCGGCCACCTCGGTCGCCAGGCCGGGCGAGACGCCGCGTTCGCTGTAGGCGGCGGCGCGCTGCGTCAGCAGCTCCCGCTCCTCCGGCGACATCACGCGCTCCAGCGCGCTTTGCAGGGCGGCGATGCCGGGGCCGAAAGCGGCGATCGACTTCGCGATGTCCAGCGGCTGGTCGCCATGCGCCAGGAACCAAAGCGTGGACCGCTCGGTCAGGCGGCCCAGCTCCAGCAGCATCTCGATCTGGATGTCGGCCGGCACCTTGCCGTCCAACGCCTCGATCTCGGCCCAGCGGCCACGCAGGCCGAAGGCTTCGCGGCTGATGGTGTAGGCGCGGGCGATATCGCTGGCCGGGCGGCCGGTCTTCTCATGGATGGCGTCGACGAAGCCGCTGCCGACCCGGTTGACCATCGAGTTGGTGGTGACGGTGGTGATGATCTCGCGGCGCAGCCGGTGCTGGGCGATATGATCCTTATAGGTCTCGCGCAGCCGTTCCGGGAAATACCGGACCAGATCCTCGACCAGCAGCGGATCGTCCGGCAGGTCGGAATCCAGAAGATCGTTGTAGAGCGAGATTTTCGAGTAGGAGAGCAGGATGGCCAGTTCCGGCCGGGTCAGGCCCTGCCGGGCGGTGGCGCGGTCGGCCAGGGTTTCGTCGTCGGGCAGGAATTCGATCACCCGGTCCAGCTTGCCGGCGCGTTCCAGATGGCGCATCAGGCGGGTATGCCCGTCCAGCAGCTCCGGCGCCATCGCCTGTTCGATGCTGATCGCCTGGGTTTGCAGGTAATTATGCCGCAGCACATGGTCGCCGACCGCCTCGGTCATCTCGGTCAGCAGCTTGTTGCGCTGCTTTTCCGTCATGTCGCCGGCCTGCACCACACCGCCCAGCAGAATCTTGATATTCACCTCATGGTCGGAGCAATCGACTCCGGCGGAATTGTCGATGAAGTCGGTGTTGAGGCGTCCGCCGCGAATGGCGTATTCGATGCGCCCCCGCTGCGTCATGCCCAGATTGGCGCCCTCGCCCACGACCTTGGCGCGGATATCCAGGCCGTTGATGCGAATCGCGTCGTTGGCGCGGTCGCCGACCTCGGCGTTGCTTTCCAGTCGCGATTTCACATAGCTGCCGATGCCGCCGAACCACAGCAGATCGACCTCCGCCTTCAGGATCGCGTTCATCAGCTCGTTCGGCGTCAAGGTTTCCTGTGCGATGCCCAGTGCCGCGCGGGCCTCCGGGGACAGCTTCAGCGATTTCGCCTTGCGGTCGAACACGGCCCCGCCCTTGGAAAGCGTCTTGGCGTCATAATCGGTCCAGCTGGAGCGCGCCAGGTCGAACAGCCGCTGGCGTTCGGCCAGGCTGGCGACCGGGTCCGGGTTCGGATCGATGAAGATATGCAGATGGTTGAAGGCGGCGATCAGGCGGATGTGGCGCGACAGCAGCATGCCGTTGCCGAACACGTCGCCCGACATGTCGCCGACGCCGACCACGGTGAAATCCTCGGCCTGGATATCGCGGCCGATCTCGCGGAAATGCCGCTTCACCCCTTCCCAGGCGCCGCGCGCGGTGATGCCCATCTTCTTATGGTCGTAGCCGGCCGAGCCGCCGGAGGCGAAGGCGTCGCCCAGCCAGAAGCCGTATTCGATGGAGATCGAGTTGGCGATGTCGGAGAAGGTGGCCGTGCCCTTGTCGGCGGCGACGACCAGATAGGGATCGTCCTCGTCCAGCCGCACCACATGGCTGGGCGGCACGATCTCGGCGCCCTTCACATTGTCGGTGATGTCGAGCATGCCGCGCATGAAGATCTTGTAGCAGCCGATGACCTCTTCCATCAGCGCCTCGCGGCTGGCGTCGGCCGGCGGGCGCTTCACCACGAAGCCGCCCTTTGAGCCGACCGGCACGATGACGGCGTTCTTCACCATCTGCGCCTTCATCAGCCCCAGCACCTCGGTGCGGAAATCCTCCTTGCGGTCGGACCAGCGGATGCCGCCGCGCGCCACCTTGCCACCGCGCAGATGCACCGCCTCGACGCGCGGCGAATAGACCCAGATTTCCACCATCGGCCGGGGCAGCGGCAGCTCGTCGATCCGCCGGCTGTCCAGCTTGAAGGAGATATAGGGCTTGGGCAGCCCCTTCTCGTCCGGCTGGAAGGCGTTGGTGCGCAAGGTGACGTCGACCAGATTGACGAAGCGCCGCAGGATGCGGTCCTCGTCCAGATTGCCGACATCGTCCAGCGCATGGTCGATCTCGACCAGGATGCCGCGCGCCTTGGTGTGCGCATCGCGCTGATTCGCCGGGTCGAACCGGGTGGTGAACAGATCGACCGCCAGGCGCGCCACCGGCGCGTATTTCGCCAGCGTCTGCTCGATATAATCCTGGCTGAAGGTGAAGCCGGTCTGCTTCAGATATTTCGCATAGGCGCGCACGATGGTCGCCTGGCGCACGGTCAAGCCGCCGCGCATCACCAGCCGGTTGAAGCCGTCATCCTCCGCCTCGCCCAGCCACACGGCGGCGAAGGCCTCCTGGAAATTGGCCCGCACGCGGCCGATATCGATGCCCGAGCCATCGCCGGTCTGCAGGTAGAAATCGTGAATCCAGACCGGATGCTCCATGCCGGCCGGCTGCACCTCGAACGGCACCTCGCTGATCGCCCGCAGCCCCATATGCTCCAGCATCGGCAGAATGTCGGACAGCGGCACCGGCTGCCCGGCGCGGTAGACCTTGAAGCGCACCTCATTGTCGGCGGCCTCCATCGGCCTGTAGAGGTTCATCGCCAGCGGCGCGCCCTCGCGCAGCGCCTCGATGCGGTCGATGTCCAGCAGCGCCGATTGCGCGTTGAAGGCATCGGCGTAGCCCGGCGGAAAGGCGCGGCCATAGGTCTGGAACAGATGCATGCCCTGCTCCTCCCCCTTGGCGTCGACCAGCGCTTCGGACAGTTTTTCGGCCCAGGAGCGGCCAACCTCGATCAGCCGCTGCTCGACCTCCTTCACATCGTAGGGCGGGATCTGCCCCCGTGTCGTTTTGATAATGAAATGAATCCGCGCCAGCACGGAATCGGAGAGCTGGGTATAGAAGGCCGACAGCTTACCGTTGAAAATCTTCTCCAGAAGGCTCTGGATGCGGATGCGCAGGTCGGTGTTGAAATTGTCCCGCGGCACATAGACCAGGCAGGAGACATGCCGCTCGAACGGGTCGCGGCGCACGAACAGCGCGATGCGCTGGCGTTCCTGCAGGTGCAGGATGCCCAGCGCCATTTCGAACAGCTCGTCATCGCCGATCTGGAACAGCTCGTCGCGCGGGAAGGTCTCCAGGATATTGACCAGCGCCTTGCCGTCATGGCTGGCCGGCGGGAACCCGGCGCGGGTCAGGATGCGCGCCACCTTGCGGCGCAGCAGCGGGATATGGTTCGGCGGCTGGTTATAGGCGACCGAGGTGAACAGCCCGACGAAGCGATGCTCCCCCACCACCTTACCGGCGGCATCGAAGCGCTTCACGGCGATCGAATCCATATGCACCGGGCGGTGCACGGTGGCCAGCCGGTTGGTTTTCACCACATCGATGACCGAGGGCTGGAGCAGATAGTCGCGCACATCGTCGGGCAGCTTGCCCAGTTCGCGCATGCCGTCGAACACCCGCACCTCGGGGTCGCGCAGGATGCCCAGCCCGCTCTCCGCGATGACCTCGCGGGTGGCCTGCTTGCCCTTGCCCTCATAGGCATAGGCGCGGTAGCCCAGGAAGGTGAAATGACCATCCTCGACCCAATGCAGGAAATCGCCGGCTTCCGCCAGCTCGTCGGCCGGGCGGCCGGCGGGCGGCTGCTTTTCAATGCGCTCAATCTCGGCCAGCATGGTCTGGCGCATCCGCCGCCAATCCTCGACGGCGGCGCGCACATCGGCCAGCACGGCGCTCAAGCCGGTCTCGATGTCGCGCAGCGCGGCGGGGTTGGACTGCTCGGAGACTTCCAGCAGCATCACCGATTCGAGCAGGACATCGTCCTTCGGCTTCTTCGGCTTGGCGTCGGCGTCGATCAGCTCGACCAGCGCGCCCTTGGCGTCGCGCCGCACCGTCACGATGGGATGGATGACCAGATGCACGGTCAGCCCGCGCCGGGTCATCTCGGCGGTCACCGAATCGACCAGGAACGGCATGTCGTCATTCACGATCTCGATGACGGTGTGGCTGGAGCGCCAGCCATGCGATTCGAAATGCGGGTTGAAGGCGCGGACCTTCGCCTCGCCCGGCTTGCGCTGGGCGGCGAAACCCCAGATCGACAAGGCCGCGCCCAGGATGTTTTCCGGCTCGCGCTCAAGCAGATCGTCGGGCGGCACATTGGCGTAGAGCAGCCGCAGGAAGCGGTCGGCCTGGCCGGCCTGCTCCGCCTTCAGCCGGTCCCTGGCAAGCCGTGCGACGCTGTCGATGACTTCCTGTTTGCGGATTTCCAGCTTCCCGGACATGACCCCTCCCAGTCGGCGCCTTCGTGGCGGAGGGCGGTGGGCGCGGACGGCCCGCCGGCAGCCTCCTGGCGGCGCGGATGGCCTCACGCTAGCGCAAACCGGTCTGGGAAAGAAGCCACTGCTTTTTAGACAAAAGAAAACGGCCGGCGTCGCCGCCGGCCGTTCTTCCTTCGCAGTCCAGTGTGAGGCGCTGGCTTAGAAGGTCAGGAAGGTGCCGAAATACACCGCCAGGGCGTTGTCATCCGCGCCCGAGGCCGGCGTGGGGCTGAAATCGCCGAGGATCACGCCGCTGGCGAATTTGATGCCCTCGACCGGCGTGTAGGAGGCGGCGATGTCGAACAGCTTGGATTCCGCCCCCGCGCCCTCGTCCTCGCCATTGAAGTAGGTGACGCCGAAGCCGTAGGGCCCGGTCTCGTAGATGATGCCGGCGTCCCAGGCCTTGCCGTCATTGCTGCCGGACAGGCCGTTGTTCCACTTGGCGTAGGAGCCGCCGACGGTGAAGCCGGCGAAGCCGACATTGATGCCGAAGGAGTAGCTCTTATAGTCGTCATAGGTGCCGGTCGCGTCGTTCGCCCCCAGCGAGGCGAATTCATAGCCCGCAGACAGGCCCAGCTCGACCTCGCCGAATTCGCGGGTGTAGCTGGCGCCGAAGCTGAACCAATCCTCCTGCTCCCCGACCAGGCCCTTCGGCAGCACGCCGAAGCCCTGGGTGTTGCCCGAGGTGTTCGACACGTCCGGCACGTAGGACACACCGAACTGGAAGCCGGCGAATTCCGGGGTGAAGTAGGTGATCTTGTTGGCGTCGTCGGTCTGCACCAGATAGGTCGAGGTCGGCGCGCCGCTATTCTCGTAGGGCGCGAAGTTCGGCGTGTTCACGCCGATGCCGACATAGGGCGCCTGGTAGTGCATCAGATAGGCTGCGGTCTCGCGCGAGCCGAGCTGCACCTTACCGAAGCCGCCCTGCAGATACATGTAGACTTCGTCCATCGGCCCGTTGGTGTTGCCGGTATTGACGATCTCCAGCCGCGCCGAGAAACCGACCGTCAGGCCGTTATCCAGCGTGGTTTCGCCGTTGAAGTCCAGTTCCCCTTCGTGACGGAAAGCGACATCCTTCAGGTCGGTCGCGCCATCCTGGTCGGTATAGCTGACCACATTCTCGTAATAGCCGTTCACCGACAGCGCGATCGGATCGGCCGCCCGGGCGGGCTGTGCCGCCGCGACCACGCCAACCGCCACCAAGGCGGTGCTACCCAGAAGTAGCTGCTTCATCTGCTATGCCCCTCGCTCTAATACCCTGTTCCCAGCCCGCTCGATCCCCCGGGACATGCCCGACCGGATGACGGGATCGCTCATTGGTGCAATGCACTCATCCATCAAATTGCAATAAATATACCGCGTCAACTTGGTTCTTATTTCCTGCCAAGAATCTGTGCGGACTCGACATCAATATAGATCGGATGAGTATTGGGGTGGCAAAAGTCGGCCCAACAATTCATCAATTGGGCAAAATTTAGGCATCGCTAAAGCCCAGGCAAATTGGGCTTTGCGGCGCAAGTAATGATATGCGCGCAGAGAGAATGCAGGCGGGGAGTGCAGACGGGGCCCAGAAAAGCGAAAGGACCGGGCGAGGCCGGTCCTTTTCGAATTGGAGCGGGCGAAGGGATTCGAACCCTCGACCCCAACCTTGGCAAGGTTGTGCTCTACCCCTGAGCTACGCCCGCATTGGGTACGCCGAAAGCCGCAGGCCCTGGCGAGGCCGCGATAATACCCATTGCGACCTCCTTTGCAAGCGGTGAATCGCGGAAAAATTCCCGTGCATTTGCGGTTGAGGCGGCGGGGCCAGTTTGGCTAGGCTGGCGCCGTCATGAACAGCCATCCAATGGAGAGCGCGGCCCCGCCGCCGCCGACATCGCCCGAGCAGCTTCTCGCCTTCCTGGCCGAGCGCGGCATCAAGGTCGTGGAGCATCGCCATCCGCCGCTCTTCACGGTGGAGGATTCCAAAGCGCTGCGCGGCGACCTGCCGGGCGGGCATTGCAAGAATCTGTTCCTGAAGGACAAGAAGGGACAGATGTGGCTGGTGGTCACGCTGGAGGACCGGCAGGTCGATCTGAAGCGCCTGGACAAGGCGATCGGCGCGGCCCGGCTGTCCTTCGGCAGCGCCGACCGGCTGTGGGAGGCGCTGGGCGTGCGGCCAGGGGCGGTGACGCCGTTCGCCGCGATCAACGACCGCGCGGGCCAGGTGCGCGTCGTGCTGGACAGCGCCATGCTGGCGCGCGACCCGCTGAACTACCATCCGCTGGTGAATGACCGCACGGTGGCCATCCACCCCGACGATCTGGTCGCCTTCCTGCGCGCCACCGGCCACGAGCCGCTGATTCTCGACCTCGGCGACTGACGTTCGGGGTTCGGCCGGATTTAAGCTGCCATGTCGCCGCGCGGGGTTGTCAGTCTCGGGCGCAGCAGCCACATTTCCGGATATCCCGGCGGCGGCCATCGCGCCATCGCCCAACAGAGCTTCCGCGCCAGGCGGAAATCCAAGCACCAGGACCAGACACCATGGATATTCTGATCGGCGGCAACAAGTCCGGCGCGCCGGCCGGCGGACCCGGCGGCAACCCTTATGTGAAGGACAGCTCGACCGCGAGCTTCATGGCCGACGTGATCGAGCCGTCGCGCCAGCAGCCGGTCATCGTCGATTTCTGGGCGCCCTGGTGCGGCCCGTGCAAGCAGCTCGGCCCGGCGCTGGAGAAGGCGGTGGCCGAGGCCAAGGGCGCGGTCCGCATGGTGAAGATCAATGTGGACGAAAATCCCGAGCTGTCGGCGCAGCTGCGCATCCAGTCGATCCCGACCGTCTACGCCTTCTTCCAGGGCCAGCCGATCGACGCCTTCCAGGGCGCCTTGCCGGAAAGCCAGGTGAAGGCCTTCGTGGCGCGCCTGATCGAAGCGGCGGGCGGCGGCGCCGACGATGGCCTGGCCGAGGCGCTGGAGCAGGCGAAGCTGCTGATGGAGCAGGGCGAGGCCGGTCAGGCCGCCGCCCTCTATTCGCGCATCCTGCAGCATGATCCGGAGAATGCCGGGGCGGCGGCCGGCCTGATCCGGGCGCTGATCGCCGCCGGGCGCGTCGACCAGGCCAAGGCGATGCTGGCGCAACTGCCGCCCGAGCTGGCGAAGACGCCGGAGGTGACGGGTGCCGCCCAGGCGCTGTCGCTGGCCGAGGAGGCCGCGGCGGCGGCCGGCGAGCTGGCCAGCCTGCAGGGCAAGCTGGCGGCCAATCCGGACGACCATGAGGCCCGCTTGCAGCTGGCCCTGGCGCTCTACGCCACGGGCGACATGGAAGGGGCGGCCGACGCGCTGCTGGAGAGCATCCGGCGTAATCGGACCTGGAACGAAGAGGCGGCGCGCAAGCAGCTGTTGAAATTTTTCGAGGCCTGGGGGCCGACAGATCCGGTCACGGCCCTGTCGAGACGCAGGTTGTCCTCCATATTATTTGCATGAGCGATACAAGCTTCGACCTGAAATTCCAGGATTTGCCGGCGACTCTGCCGATTTTTCCGCTGCCCGGCGTGCTGCTGTTGCCGCGCGGCCGGCTGCCGCTGAACATTTTCGAGCCGCGCTATCTGGCGATGATCCAGGATGCGCTGGCCGGCGACCGGCTGATCGGCATGGTGCAGCCGAAGCCGGGCGCGACCAGCGATGTGGGGGCTGCGGAGATCTATCCGGTCGGCTGCGCCGGTCGGCTGAGCGCCTTCGCCGAGACGGATGACGGCCGCTATCTTATCACCCTGACCGGCCTGTGCCGCTTCACGGCGACGCAGGAGATCGCCACCATCCGCGGCTATCGCCGGGTGGCGGCGGATTGGTCCGCCTATGCGCAGGATATGGAGCCATGCTGCGCCTCCGGGCTGGATCGCGAGCGTTTCGAGGCGGCGCTGGCCAGTTACTTCCGGGTAAACGGCATGCAGGCGGATTGGGATACGATTCGCGAAGCGCCGGATGAGCGGCTGATCACCTCGCTGGCGATGATCTGCCCTTTCGCGCCGCCCGAAAAACAGGCATTGCTTGAGGCGGCCACGCTGGCCGACCGGGCGCAGGTCATCACCACGCTGGTCGAGATGGCGGTGGCCGAGGGTGGCGGCAACGCGCCGGCGCGGCACTGACGGCGCTTCGAGAGGATGAGGCAGGCGAGATGAGCGAGACGGATACCCGGCGCGGCGGCGGGGTCGATCCCAAGCTGCTGGAAATTCTGGTCTGCCCGCTGACCAAGGCGGGCCTGCGCTACGATGCCGATCGACAGGAGCTGATCAGCGACCAGGCGCGGCTGGCCTACCCGATCCGCGACGGCATCCCGATCATGCTGATCGACGAGGCGCGACAGCTCGCCGACGAGGAAATTCAGCGGCGATGAGCGACGGCTTCGACACCGAGCACTGGCCGACCGAGCTGAAGCTGCGCAAGGCGGAGAAGGCGCTGGAGGTCAGTTTCGACAATGGCAGGCAGTTTGTTCTGCCAGCGGAATATCTGCGTGTCGAAAGCCCCTCGGCCGAGGTTCAGGGCCACGGCCCGTCGCAGAAGAAGGTGGTCGCCGGGCGCGCCCATGTCGGCATCATGCGCCTGGAGCCGGTCGGCAATTACGCGGTGCGCATCATCTTCGACGATCTGCACGATACCGGCATCTTCTCCTGGCGGTATCTGTATGAGCTGGGCGAGCGCCAGGAAGAGCTGTGGGGCAACTACCTGAAAGCCCTGGAAAAGAGCGGCCTGTCGCGCGAACCGAAACGGCGCGGTTAGCGCGGGCCCTGCCCCAGCAGCATCCCCAGGCTGCCGCCCATCGTGCCCATGGCGTGGCGCATGAACAGATGCTTCAGCGGCGGCAGCCGGTTCACCGTGGCGAGGCCCAGCCGGCGCGCCAGCCGCACCGGCGCCAGATCGTTGGAGAATAGCCGGTTCAGCCCGTCCGTGGCGGCGATCAGCCCCAGCGTGTCGACCCGGCGCCGGCGCGCATACTCGTCCAGCAACGATTTGTCGCCGAGATCGAGGCCCAGCCCCTGCGCCTCGCCCAGTATATCGGCCAGGACCGCGATATCGCGCAATCCGAGGTTAAGCCCCTGCCCGGCGATCGGGTGGATGGCGTGCGCCGCATCGCCGATCAGCGCCAGCCGGTGGTCGGTCGTGCGCGACGCCAGCAGCAGCGACAGAGGATAGCTCCAGCGCCGGCCCAGCAGGGTCAGCCTGCCGTAATAATCGCCAAACCGCCTGTTCATTTCGATACTGAAATCAGCGTCGTCCAGCGCCAGCATGGCGGGGGCCAGTGCTTGCCGTTCGGTCCAGACGATGGAGGCGCGGTGCGGATGGCCGGGAATCCCGGTCATCGGCAGCAGCGCGAAGGGGCCGGCCGGCAGGAAACGCTCATGCGCGATGCCCCGGTGCGGCCGTTCCAGGCTGACCGAGCAGACAATGCCGGTCTGCGGATAATCCCAGCGGGTGGCACGGATGCCGGCGGCTTCCCGCGTCGGTGACTGCTTGCCGTCGGCGGCGACCGCCAAGGCGGCGCGGATTGTGCGCCCGTCCGACAGATGCGCGACCACGCGGCCGGCGCCGCGCTCCAGCCGCTCGACGGCGGCGGGCGCGATCACCGTCAGCCCCCCGGTTTCCCCGGCCGCCTTGGCGAGCACGCGGCGGGTGACCGTATTCTCGACGATCCAGCCCATCGGATCGCTACCGATTTCGCGATGGTCATAATGCAGGAACAGCCTGGAATCGCCGTCCGAGACGCGGATATCCAGAATGGGTCCGGCTTGCGCCGCCATATCCGCCCAAAGCCCGAGCGAGTCCAGCAGTTGCTGGGAGCCAAGCGCGATGGCGGAGCCGCGCCCGTCATAGGCGGCGTCGGTCATGATCTCCAAGGGCTGGCGGTCGATCACGCAGGCGGCGATGCCGCGCAACGCCAGCGCCCGGCCGAGCGTGAGCCCGACCAGCCCGCCGCCGATAATCGCCACATCCGCCTTCAACTCGTTTTTCATCGCCCCGACCCGGTTCCGGCTCGCCCTGATTATGCGGGTTAGTGTGGGTCGACCCCGTGCCGCTGTCCAGCGGACCGAGTGTCGCGCAATGGCGGCTAAAGAATGGGCGTTTTCCATTCATGTGATGAAAATTTATGCAATTTAGTGCCTGTCCAAAAGGCGCTTTCGCGTCGCCCGGGCAGGATAAGCCACAAAAAAGCCAGCTTTTCCGCAACGCAGCACAAACCGGCACAATTCTTGGATTGTATTGCGGGTCCGGTCGTGTGGCCGGGAGAGAAACCTGAAGGAAGGGGAGCGGGCGACATGAAGCTGGTGATGGCGATCATCAAGCCCTTCAAGCTCGACGAAGTGCGCGAGGCACTGACCGAGCTGGGCATCCAAGGCCTCACTGTAAGCGAGGTGAAGGGCTTTGGCCGTCAGAAGGGGCAGACGGAAATCTATCGCGGCGCGGAATATGCCGTGAACTTCCTGCCAAAGGTCAAGATCGAGGTCGCCGTGACCGACGATCTGGTCGAGCGGGTCGTCGAGGCGATCCAGAAGGCCGCGAATACCGGGCGTATCGGCGACGGCAAGATCTTCGTGGTGGAGATTGCCCGCGCCATCCGCATCCGGACCGGCGAAACCGACGCGGACGCGCTTTGAGGGATTGCGAGGAGGCAATGATGAAGGGGTTTAACAAGGGGCTCGCAAAGGCCGTCGGCACGCTCGCATTGATCGCAGCGCCGCTGGCCCTTATGGCGTCGCCCGCCAAGGCCGAAGTCTCCGAGGAGACGGCTTTTATCTTCAATACGTTTTCGTTCCTGATGTGCGGCGCGCTGGTCATGTGGATGGCCGCGGGTTTCGCCATGCTGGAATCGGGCCTGGTGCGGTCCAAGAACACCGCCACCATCTGCTTGAAGAACATCACCATCTACGCCGTCGCCGGCATCATGTACTACGTCATCGGCTACAGCCTGATGTATACCGACGTCAGCGGCTGGATCGGCTCGATCTCGTTCTTCTACAACACCTCGGACGCCGAGCTGGCGCTCCTGGGCGCCGACGAGCCGACGGCCGAGCAGGTCGCCGCCGTGGTCGAGAATGGCTATTCGGTGATGTCCGACTGGTTCTTCCAGATGGTGTTCGTCGCCACCGCGGCCTCGATCGTCTCGGGCACGCTGGCCGAGCGCATCAAATTCTGGCCGTTCATCATCTTCACCACCGTGCTGACCGCCATCCTCTACCCGATCCAGGGTTCCTGGACCTGGGGCGGCGGCTGGCTCAGCGAGATGGGCTTCAGCGACTTCGCCGGTTCGACCATCGTCCATTCCGTGGGCGGCTGGGCGGCGCTGGTGGGCGCCATCATCCTCGGCCCGCGCAAGGGCAAGTTCACCGCTGACGGCCGTATCGCGCCGATGCCGGGCTCGAACCTGCCGCTGGCCACGCTGGGCACCTTCATCCTGTGGCTCGGCTGGTTTGGCTTCAATGGCGGCTCGCAGCTGGCCCTCGGCTCGGCGCTGGACGCCTCGGCCATGGCCATCGTGTTCGCCAACACCAACCTGGCGGCCTGCGGCGGCGTCGTGGCTGCCTGCCTGCTGACCCAGCTGATGTACGGCAAGATCGACCTGACGATGGCCCTGAACGGCGCCATTGGCGGCCTGGTGTCGATCACCGCCGGCCCTGACCTGACCAATCACTTCTGGTCGATCGTCATCGGCGGCGTTGGTGGCGTGTTGGTCGTGGTCGCGGTCCCGCTGCTCGACAAGCTGAAGATCGACGATGTGGTCGGCGCCATCCCGGCCCATCTGGTCTGCGGCATCTGGGGCACGCTCGCGGTCGGCATCTTCGGCGCCGGCAGCCTGGTCACCCAGCTCACCGGCATCGTCGCCATCGCGATCTTCATGATCGTGACCAGCGCGATTTTCTGGCTGATCCTCAAATTCACCGTCGGCATCCGCGTGCCGGAGGAGGAAGAGGTGCTCGGTCAGGACAAGGTCGAGCTGGGCATGGAAGCCTATCCGGAGTTCGGCCGCTCCTAAGCTGCCGGAAGACGGGGTAAAACAGGGCCCGGGCGGGAAACCGCCCGGGCTTTTGTTTGTCCGCCGCCACTCACCTCAGAAAGACTCTGAACGAATCGCCTTAGCCTTCTGTATTGTCTTTATTTTGACCGCAGTTATAGTACGGCGGAGGGGGGCGTGGATCGTCCGCGCCCGATGTTGCGATTCTGCCAGGCGCCCATGTTCAACGACCGGCTCGACCCGCTCGCCGATTATCCGTTCCGCAAGCTTGCCGCCCTGCTCGATCCGATCCAGCCGGTCTGCAACGACGCGCCGGTCATGCTGTCGGTCGGCGAGCCGCAAAACCAGCCGCCCGCTTTCATCAAGGATGTGCTGAGCGAGAATGCGCATCTATGGAACAAATATCCGCCGGCGCTGGCCACCCCGGCCTACCGGCAGGCGGTCGCCGACTGGCTGACGATGCGCTACAAGCTGCCCGCCGGCTTTGTCGATCCCGACCGCAATATCGTTCCCGTGCCGGGCACGCGCGAGCCGCTGTTCATGCTGGCGCTGGTGGCCATTCCGCAGTCCAAGGGCGGCGGCCGGCCGGTGGTGCTGATGCCCAGCCCCTCCTATCACGTCTATCGCGGGGCGGCGATGGCCGCCAATGCGGAGAGTGTCTATCTGCCGGCGACGGCCGAAAGCAATTTCCTGCCCGACCCGGCGACAGTGTCGAAGGCGGTGCTCGACCGCACTGCGATCTGCTATCTCTGCACGCCGTCCAACCCGCAGGGCACGATGGGCGATCTCGCTTATCTGAAAAGCTGGATCAAGCTGGCGCGCGAGCATGATTTCGTGCTGGCGGTCGATGAATGCTACGCGGAGATTTACGATGTCCAGCCGCCGTCGGGCGCGCTGGAGGCCTGTGCGGCGCTGGGTGACGGGCCCTATGGCACGGCGATGGACAATGTCGTGGTGTTTCACTCGCTGTCCAAGCGCTCCTCCGCGCCGGGCCTGCGCGCCGGCTTCATGGCCGGCGACGCCCGGGTGATGGCGCGCTATGCCGAGCTGATCGGCTATGCCTGCACGCCGATGCCGCTGCCCATCGTCGCCGCCGCCACTGCGGTGTGGCGCGACGAGGCGCATGTCGCGGTGAATCAGAAGATGTATCGCGGCAATTTCGACATCGCGACCCGGCTGCTGGATGGCAAGGCGGGTTATTTCCGGCCGCAGGCGGGGTTTTTCCTGTGGCTCGATGTCGGCGATGGCGAGGCGACCTGCGCGCGGCTGTGGAAGGAGGCGGCGATCCGCACCATCCCGGGCGCCTATATGGCGGTGCCGGATGCGAAGGGCGTCAATCCCGGCGCGCCCTATATCCGCGTGGCGCTGGTCTACGACAATGACGTGACGGAGGAAGCGCTGGGCCGCCTGGCCCGCGCGCTTTAGGGCGACAGAGAGGAGGGGGCATGGCGAGCACCGGCAGCAGCACGAACCGCAGCGTTCTCTTTCCGCCCGGCTTCGGCGCCTTTGTGCGCCGGCGGTTGATCGGTCTCGCCGGCTTTGTTCTGATCGGGCTGGCGCTCGCCCTTGCCGTCGCCATGTCCGGCTATCAGCCGGGCGATCCCTCGCTGAACACCGCCACCGCCGGCCCGGCGCAAAACTGGCTGGGCCTGCCCGGCGCGCTGACGGCGGATTTGCTACTGCAGACGCTGGGGCTGGGCGGCGGGCTGCTGGCGCTGGTGATCGCCGCTTGGGGCTATCGCCTGGCGGCCGGGCTGGGCCTCGCCAACCCCTGGCTGCGCGCCGCCCTGTTGCCGTTCGGCCTGCTGGCTGGGGCGATGGCGCTGGCGACCCTGACGCCGCCGGCCGGCTGGCCGCTGGTCAGCGGCCTGGGCGGCTTCACCGGCACCTTGCTGCTGGCGAAGATAAGCGGGCTATTGCCGCTGGTCGGGGCCTCGATATCGCTGGCGCTGGTCGGCATGATCGCTGGGGGCCTCGCGACCATCCTGCTGCTTTATGTGCTGGGCTTCTCGATCCGCGAATGGTGGGTCTTCCTGCGCAATGCCGGCCGCATGCTGTGGGCCGGCGGCCGGCTGACCTACCGCGCCGCCGCCGCCGGCGGGCAGATGGGCGGGGCCGCCGCCAAGGCCGGTTTCGATATGGCGAAACGCGGCGTGCGCCAGGAGCCCAGCCTCGCCGGCAGGGCGTCGGCGCGTGACCGGCTGATCGAGCGCGACCGGGAGGATGAAGAGGAGGCCCCGCGCCCCGTTCGCGCCCGCATCGACGCGCCGCTGGAGCGCGCGCCCCGTGGCGAATCGCGGCCGGAACCCCGGGTCGAACGCAAGCCGCAAAAGACCCCGGTGAAGCAGGCCAGCCTCGACCTCGTGCCCGATGGCGCTTACCAGCTGCCGGACATCGACCTTCTGGAGCCGCCGAAGCCTGGCCGTCGCGTCGGCCCGGACCAGGAAGCGCTGGAGGCCAATGCCCGGCTGCTGGAAACCGTGCTGTCGGATTTCGGCGTGAAGGGCGAGATTGTGAAAATCCGTCCCGGCCCGGTCGTCACCCTGTACGAGCTGGAGCCGGCGCCGGGCACCAAATCTTCGCGCGTCATCGGCCTGTCGGACGATATCGCCCGCTCGATGAGCGCCGTGTCGGTGCGCGTCGCCGTGGTGCCGGGGCGCAGCGTCATCGGCATTGAGCTGCCGAACCAGAATCGCGAGACGGTGCTGCTGCGCGAGACCTTCGAGGCGGAGAGCTACGAGCGCAGCGCCGCCAAGCTGCCGCTGGCGCTGGGCAAGGATATCGGCGGCGTGCCGGTGATTGCCGACCTGGCGCGCATGCCGCATCTGCTGGTCGCCGGCACCACCGGCTCAGGCAAGTCGGTGGCGGTCAATGCGATGATCCTGTCGCTGCTCTACAAGCTGCCGCCGGAACGCTGCCGTTTCATCATGATCGATCCGAAGATGCTGGAGCTGTCGATCTATGACGGCATCCCGCATCTGCTGGCGCCGGTGGTCACCGACCCCTCCAAGGCGGTGGTGGCGCTGAAATGGACCGTGCGCGAGATGGAGAACCGCTATCGCGGCATGTCCAAGCTCGGCGTGCGCAATATCGACGGCTACAATCTGCGCCTGGCGGAGGCGCGCAAGAAGGGCGAGGTGCTGAAGCGCCGCGTTCAGACCGGCTTCGACGGCGAGACCGGCAAGCCGGTCTTCGAGGACGAGCCGCTGGATCTGGAACCGCTGCCCTACATCGTCGTCGTGGTCGACGAGATGGCCGACCTGATGCTGGTCGCCGGCAAGGATATCGAGGCGGCGATCCAGCGCCTGGCGCAGATGGCGCGCGCGGCGGGCATTCACATCATCATGGCGACGCAGCGCCCGTCGGTAGACGTCATCACCGGCACGATCAAGGCGAATTTTCCGACCCGCATCAGCTTCCAGGTCACCTCCAAGATCGACAGCCGCACCATCCTGGGCGAGGGCGGGGCGGAAACCCTGCTGGGCCAGGGCGATATGCTCTACATGGCCGGCGGCGGACGCCTGACGCGCGTGCACGGCCCCTTCGTCAGCGATCTTGAGGTCGAGGATGTGGTGCGCCATCTGAAGGCGCAGGGCGTGCCCGACTATATCGAATCGGTGACCGAGGAAGATGATTTCAGCGGCGATCTGGCCGGCCTTGGCGGTGGCGATGGCGAGGAGCGCGACGATTTGTACGACAAGGCGGTGGAGCTGGTGGCGCGCGAACGCAAATGTTCGACCAGCTTCATCCAGCGCTATCTCCAGATCGGCTATAACCGCGCCGCCCGTCTGGTCGAGCGGATGGAAGCGGAAGGCATGATTTCCAAGGCCAACCATGTCGGCAAGCGGGAAGTGCTGCTGCGGGACCCGGATGAGTGATCCGCAGATGAGGAATCGCTGGAACCACGAAGGCGAGGCAAGGCGAATTCAGGGCATTTTGGGGGCGGCGCTTGCTGCGGCGGGATGGGGTACCTATTTCCGATCCATGCGAAGTGTCCCCCTACTCGCAGCCCTGGTCGCCGGTGTCCTCGGACTGCACGCCCCCCCCTCCGCAGCCTTGGAGCCGGCGACCACCCCTCCCGTTCAATTAGCGGCCGCTGATTCGCGGGTCGATCGCGAGACGATCCAGCGAATCGAGGATTATCTGAATAATATCAAGACCATGCAGGCCGATTTCCTGCAGACGGCCTCGACCGGTCAGAGCGCCAATGGCACGCTCTATCTGTCGCGCCCCGGCAAGATCCGCGTGCAGTATGAGGAGCCGGATCCCGCCTTCCTGATGGCGAATGGCACCATGCTGGTCTATGTCGATCAGACGCTGAACCAGGAAAGCTATGTGCCGGTCAGCGCCACGCCGGTGGCCTTTCTGCTGGATGACACCATCAAGCTGTCCGGCGACGTGACCGTGACGGACATGGTGAAGGAGAACAACGTCATCCGCGTCAATCTGGTGCAGACCAAGGAACGCGATGCCGGTTCCCTCTCGCTGGTGTTCAGCGATGTGCCGCTGGAGTTGCGGCAATGGACGGTGACCGATCCGCAGGGCGTGCAGACGCGGATCACGCTGAACAATACCAGCTATGGCCGTCAGCTCGATCCCGGCCTGTTCCGCCACCAGCAGACCCTGCCGCAGGCCCCGCGCAACTAGCCCTTGCGGAAAGGCTTGGCCAGCAGCCCCAGGAAATCCGCGTCCCGCGTTTCGCCCTCAAGGCCGATCGGAAGATCGCCTCGGCGGCGTTTTGCGTTGCGCGTCCCGAACAGCCCGTCCCACAGGCTGAGGATGGTGGCGTAGTTGGAATCCGTATCGGACCGGCAGGGGTGGTGATGCATCCAATGGATCGAGGGCGTCACCACGATGCGCGCCAGCAGCTTTTCCAGCCGTTCCGGCAGGCGGAGGTTCGAGTGGTGGAAGATCGATGCCATCAGCACCAGCGCCTCGAAGACGAGAACCGAGACGAGCGGGATGTCGAGCAGCATGATGACGGCCGCCCGCGCGGCGGCCGACAGCAGTACCTCGCCGAAATGGAAGCGCACCGCCGAACTGGCGTCCAGGAACCGGTCGAGATGGTGCACCGCGTGGAAGCGCCAGAGGAAGGGCAGGACATGGTTGGCCCGATGCCACCAATAGATCAGCGCATCCAACACCAACAGGTCGAGCAGCAGCGCCGGCCATCCCTGCCAGGCCGCCGGCCGCCAATCCAGCGTATGCTGGCTGGCGAGCAGCGTCAGCGGCACCACCGCCAGCGGCGAGAGTACCGCGTTCAGCAGCCATAGCCCGCCATTGCGCGCCAGCCTGGGCCAGCCGCGTGCCTCCACTGGCCGCGTCGCCGCCGGGACCAGTCGTTCGGCCGCCAGCAGCAGCGCGATCCAGACCCCCACGGCTACGGCCTTCCAGGCCAACAGCGATTCGATGCTCATGCCCCTGATTTATATCTCATCCATCCGGCGGCGAGGGGCAGAGTCTGTGCTGCGCCCCCTTGCCCTGACGCGTCTGCGGTGCTAGCTGATTTCCATGACAAAGCCTAATATATTGCCCCTGATCGGCGTTACGGCCTGCCGCAAGACGACGGGCGATCATCCGCTGCATTCGGTGTCGGAAAAATACATCACCTGCGTGACCGATGCCTCTGGCGGCCTGCCGGTGTTGATCCCCGCCCTGGCCGAAAGGCTGGATTTGCCGGCCCTGGTCGAACGGCTGGACGGTTTGCTGTTGACCGGCAGCCCGTCGAATGTCGAGCCGCATAATTACGCCCGGTCGGACCTCGATCCCGGCGATGCGTGCGACGCCAGCCGCGACGCCACCAGCCTGCCGATGATCCGTGCCGCCATCGCCGCCGGCGTACCGGTGTTCGGCATCTGCCGCGGCATTCAGGAGCTGAACGTGGCGATGGGCGGCAGCCTGCATCAGAAGATCCAGGAGATTCCGGGCAAGTTCGATCATCGCATGCGCCGCGACGTCGATTTCGACGCGAAATACCGGCCGGCCCATCCCATCGAGATTACCGAGGGTGGGGTGCTGCACCGGTTGCTGGGCGCGCGCAGCGTGCTGGTGAACTCGCTGCACGCCCAGGGCATCGACCGGCTGGGCGAGGGGTTGACGGTCGAGGCGGTGGCGCCGGACGGCATCATCGAGTCGGTCAGCGTGGCCCATGCCAAGGCCTTCGCCCTGGCGGTGCAATGGCACCCGGAATGGCCGAGTCTGGAGGAGCCGACCTCCAAGGCCTTGTTCGCCGCTTTCGGGGAAGCCTGTCGCGCCCGCGCTCTCGCACGCTCCGCAGCCTTAGCCGCGGCCTGAGCCGTGGCTGCGCCGATTTCAGAACAGCGCCGGACCGTCCTGGTCGCCTCGGTTGAGCCCTTGGCGCGGGCGACCAGCCGGGTGCGGCTCGATCTGGGCCGCGATCGGTTCGATTTCCTGGCCGGGCAATATGCCTCGCTCGCCTTCCCCGGCCAGCAGCCGCGTGACTTCTCCATCGCCAGCCCGCCGGGGCTGCCGTATCTCGATTTCCATATTCGGCAGATGGGCGAGCAGACCGCCGCCGCCTATGTGCAGACCGGCCTGAGGCCGGGCGACGCCGTGCAGCTGGCCGGCCCCTATGGCGATTGCTGGTGGCGGCGCGAGCATCTGGGGTCGATTCTGTGCATTGGCGGCGGCACCGGCCTGGCCCCGATGATCGCCATTGTCGAGGCGGCGCTGGAGCAGGGCCATCGCGGCGACATCCACCTTTATGCCGGGTTTCAGGACGAGCCGGACATCTATTACGAGGACCGTTTTCAGGTCTTGCGGGCCGCGCATCCCACCCTGTCGGTCACCTATGCGCTGTCGGCGGCCCAGGGCATGACGGCGCGCCGCACCGGCTTCATCCATCAGGTGGTCGCGGCGGATTTTACGAATTTCGCCGGCTGCAAAGCCTATCTTGCGGGCGCGCCGGCGATGGTGGAAGCTGCTGCTTCCATGCTCGTCGCCCGTGGCCTGCCTCGTGGCGATATCCATGCCGATCCCTATTTCAGCGAGGAAGAGCGCCAGCGTCTCGGCCTCGCCTGACAATATTATGAGGAATATCCGATGAGCTTCGTGATCCCGGCTCCGGCCCAGATCAGCATTCCCGTCGCCGGCGGCGCGGGCGAATTCCCGGTGCGCCGCATCTATTGCGTCGGTCGCAACTATGCGGCCCATGCCCGCGAGATGGGCCATGATCCGGATCGCGAGCCGCCCTTCTTCTTCGCCAAGCCTGCCGACGCCATCGTGCTGTGCGAGAAGGGGACGGGCGAAACCGCCATCGCGCCCTATCCGCTGGCGACCAAGGATCTGCATCACGAGATCGAGCTGGTGGTGGCGCTGGGCAAGGGCGGGGTGAACATCCCGGCCGACAAGGCGCTGGAGCATGTCTATGGCTATGCCGTCGGCATCGACCTGACCCGCCGCGACATCCAGGCCGAGGCCAAGAAGCTGGCGCGCCCGTGGGACATGGCCAAGGGCTTCGACCATTCCGCGCCTTGCGGCCATATCCGTCCGGCCTCGGAAATCGGTCATCCGACCACCGGCCGCATCCAGATTTCCGTGAATGGCGCCGTAAAGCAGGATGCCGACATCTCGGCGATGATCTGGAACGTGCCGGACACCATCGCCTATCTCTCCACCCTGGTGGAGCTGTTCCCCGGCGATCTGATCTATAGCGGCACGCCGGAAGGCGTGGGCCCGGTCGCCAAGGGCGAGACGATGGAAGGCAGCGTCGAGGGCGTCGGCGCCATCATCGTGACGATGGGCTGAGGAAGATGCCGTTGCGCGTTGCCACCTGGAACATCAATTCCGTCCGCCTGCGCCTGCCGCTGCTGCTTCGCTTGATGGAGGAACAGCAGCCGGATGTGATCTGCCTGCAGGAGATCAAGGCGGAGAACGGCGTGTTTCCCGGCGAGGCCATCGCGGCGGCGGGCTATACGCACCAGGCGGTGGCCGGGATGAAGAGCTATAACGGCGTGGCGATCCTGTCGCGCCGGCCCTTCGCCTTCACCGGCCCCCGCCATTGGTGCGGCAAGGAGGATTGCCGCCACGTCTCCGTCACCTTCGAGGACGGGATCGAGCTGCATAATTTCTACATTCCCGCCGGCGGCGATATTCCCGACCCGGCGGTGAACGAGAAATTCGCCCACAAGCTTCAATTCCTGCAGGAGATCACCGCCTGGTTCCAGGCAATGAAGGGAGACGGCACCCGGCGCATCCTGGTCGGCGACCTGAATATCGCGCCGCTGGAGCACGATGTCTGGTCGCACAAGCAGCTGCTCGACGTGGTCAGCCACACGCCCATCGAGGTGGCGCATATGGCGAAGTTGCGGGAGACGCTGGATTGGGTCGACGCGGTTCGTCATTTCGTTCCCGAAACGGAAAAGCTCTATTCCTGGTGGAGCTACCGGGCGAAGGATTGGGAGGCGTCCGACCGGGGCCGCCGCCTCGATCATATCTGGGTGACGCCGGAGCTGAAGCCGGCCTTGCAGAACTGGCAGATACTGAAGCCGGTGCGGGGCTGGGAAAAGGCCTCGGACCATGTGCCCGTCCTGGTCGATCTCGCCTAGCCACGGGGGCCTGATGCAGGAAGTGCTGCGCTATCAGCGCTCGGCGATCCGTTGGGATTATATCCGCGCCGGCGTCGGCCTTGGTTTCACGCTGGGGCCGATCCTGTTCGTGCCCGGCATCCACGGCGTGTTCCTGGTCATTCTGGCCGGGCTGGCGCTGCTGTTCCTGGCGTTCGGCATCCGGACATATCGCCGCCAGCGCACGGCGGTGACGGTCACGGAGGCGGGGCTTACGGTGGCGGATTTCCGCCGCCGCGACCTGGCCTGGGCGGAGATCGATCAGGTGAAGCTGGCCTATTTCTCCACCCGCCGCGACCGTTCGGAAGGGTGGATGCAGCTCACCCTGGCCGCCGGGGACAAGAAGCTCAGCTTCGATTCGCCCCTGGAACGATTTATGGACCTCGTTGCCGAAGCAGCTAGCATCGTGCGCGCCCGCGGGCTGGCGCTGGACGATGCCAGCATCCGCAACTTCGAATCGCTTGGCCAGCATGGGCTGCGCCGGGACGATCCGTTCGGCCGGGGCTAAACGGGTGGCTATTCGCCCTGTTGCAGCAGCGCGCCGCGTTCGCGGGCGGATTTGAAGGCCAGCAGCAGCGACAGCGTCGCCAGCAGCAGATAGACGGCGTTCACCGCCATCGCCCCACCCCACAGATCCCAGCGGAACACGCCCTCGAACATCACCGCGCGCATGCCCTCGAACACATAGGCCGAGGGCGTGGCCCAGGCGACCGGCTGCAGCCAGGCGGGCAGCGTGTCCACCGGGTAATAGATGCCGCTGATCGGCGCGAAGGCGAAGATCGATATCCAGGCCAGGCTTTCCGCGCCCATGCCCAGGCGCAGGATCAGCCCGACGATGATCAGCCCCAGCGCCCAGCCCATGATCATCAAGCCGACGAAGAAGGCGAGCAGCGGCAGCCCCAGCGAAAAGATCGAGTAATGATAGAGCGGTATCGCCAGCAGCATTGCCGGCAGCACGCCGATCAGCGTACGGATGAAGGCCATCACCATCAGCGACAGCGACAGTTCGTAGGGCCGCAGGGGGCTGACGAACAGATGGCCTAGATTGCGCGACCACATCTCCTCCAGGAAGGAGATCGAGACGCCGAGCTGGCTGCGGAACACCACGTCCCATAGCAGCACGGCGGCCAGCAGCACGCCGATGGCCTCCGCCACCCAGGAGGAATGACCCATGAAGAATTTGGTGATGAAGCCCCAGATGATCATCTGCACGGTCGGCCAATAAGCCAGCTCCAGCAGCCGGGGCCAGGAGCCGCGCAGGATGTAGAGATAGCGCAGCACCATCGCCGCGATGCGGTTCATCGAGCCGATCATGCCGGCACCCTCTCATCCTCGGCGCGGGCGATGTCCAGGAACACTTCCTCCAGATTCCGGCGGCCATAGCGGCTGATCAGCTCGGCCGGCGATCCCTGATCGACGATCCGCCCCCGGCGCATCATCAGCACGCCGTCGCACAGCCGCTCCACCTCGGCCATATTGTGCGAGGCGAGCAGGATGGCGGCGCCGGTTTCGCGGCGATACTGCTCCAGATAGGTTCTGATCCAATCGGCGGTATCGGGGTCGAGCGAGGCCGTCGGCTCGTCCAGCAGCAGCACCTCGGGCCGGTTCAGCAGCGCCTTGGCCAGCGCCACCCGGGTTTTCTGCCCGGCTGAAAGCCGGCCCGCCGGCCGGTCCATCAGATCGACGATGTCGAGCTGTTCGGCAATGGCCGCCACCTGGCGCTTGCGGTCGCGCACGGCGTATAGCCGGGCATAGACGTGCAGATTTTCCGCTACCGTCAGCCGGTGCGGCAGCTCGACATAGGGGGAGGAGAAATTCATCCGCGGCAAGACGCGGTAACGGTGCCGGATCATGTCCTCGCCCAGGATGCGGATCGACCCGGAACTCGGCGTCAGCAGCCCCAGCAGCATGGAGATGGTGGTGGTCTTGCCCGCGCCGTTGCCGCCCAGCAGCGCCATGGTGCCGCCGGCGGGAACGGAGAAGCCGATATCCTCCACCGCCACGACATCGCCGCGGGCACCGGAAAAGACTTTGCGCAGGGATTGGACTTCGATGGCGGTTTGCGGCATAGCGGTTATATAGGCCCGCATGGGCCGTTGGGTACAGAGTCACGGAGTGATGGCCGCCATGAGCTTGCCGCAAGCGCCCGAGGGCATGCTGACGCCCTATGAGCTGACCCATCCGGTGCGGCTGCATACGCTGGTGCTGCTGCGTTGGGTCGCGGTGGTGGGGCAGGCCGGCACGCTGCTGGTCGCGCATCTGTGGCTGGGCTTCGACCTGCCGATGGGCCTGGCGCTCGGCATTGTCGGCCTGTCGGTGCTGCTGAACCTGTCGGTGTCGCTGCGGCGGCCCTCCACGGCCCGGCTGACCGACCGGGAGGCGGGGCTGTTCCTGGGCTTCGACATCCTGCAGCTCTCGGTGCTGCTGCTGGTGACCGGCGGGCTGACCAACCCGTTCTCGCTGCTGATCCTGGCCCCGGTGACGGTGGCGGCGACCATCCTGTCGGCGCGCTCAACCATCGGGCTGTGCGTGCTGTCGCTGGCCTGCCTGTCGCTGCTGGCCTTCTTCCATCTGCCGCTGCCCAGCGTGATGGGGGGCTCGCCGGCGCTGTTCGACCTGCCGGCGACCTATGTGCTGGGCATCTGGGCCGGGCTGTGGATCGCCACCATCTTCATGGCCACGTTCGGCTGGCTGGTGGCGGAGGAGGCGCGGCGCATGCGCGACGCGCTGGCGGCGACGCAGATGGCGCTGGGCCGCGAGCAGCGCGTCTCGGCGCTGGGCGGCCTGGCGGCGGCGGCGGCGCACGAGCTGGGCAGCCCGCTTTCCACCATCGCCGTGATCGCCAAGGAGCTGGGGCGCGAGGTGCCGGCGGACAGCGAATTCGCCGATGATGTCCGCCTGCTGCAAAGCGAGAGCGAGCGTTGCCGGCAGATATTGGCCCGCCTGGCCGACCAGCCGGATATTAACGGCGAGGCGCCCTTCGCGCGCCAGCCGATCTCGGCGGTGATCGAGGAGGCGGTCGGCCCCTATGCCCGCGACGAGATCGATGTGCTGATCGAGAAGGCCGACGCGGAGGGCAATCCCCCGTCCGGCGAGGAGCCGACTCTGCCGCGCACGCCGGAGCTGATGCACGGTCTCGGCAATCTGTTGCAGAACGCGGTGCAGTTCGCCCGCAGCACCGTGGAGGTGCGCCTCTGCTGGGACGAGGCCGGGGCGCTGGTCGAGATCCATGATGACGGCCCGGGCTTTCCGCCGGCCATGCTGGCCAGCCTGGGCGAGCCTTTCCTGTCCAGTCGGGCGGGTGACGACGGGCATATGGGGCTTGGCATTTTCATCGCCCAGACCCTGCTGGGGCGGGCCGGCGCGCGCCTGGAATTCGCCAATGCCACCGGCGAGGGCGAGAGCGGGGCGTTGATCGTGGTGCGCTGGCCCGCCGCCTATCTGCAATGAGCCGCCGGAATGGCTCTGGTGCTGGCGCACGAAAACACCAACTATTGCGAGATGTCATAAGGGTCTAGGATACCAGCATGGCCGACGAACCGATCAATCAACTCGCATCCCCGCGCAAGATGCCCGCGCTGAGCCCGGCTGCGGAAATGACGCTGCTGATCGTCGATGACGATACGCCGTTCCGCCAGCGCCTGGCGCGCGCGATGGAAAAGCGCGGCTTCACTGTGACCGATGTGGAAACCGTCGCCGAGGGCCTGTCCATCGCCCATGCCGGCCGCGCGCCGGCCTATGCGGTGGTCGATCTGCGGCTGGCCGACGGCAGTGGTCTCGACGTGGTTCAGGCGTTGCGCGACGCCCGGCCGGAAATGCGCATCGTCATGCTGACCGGCTATGGCAATATCGCCACCGCCGTCGCCGCCATCAAGGCCGGCGCGGTCGATTACCTGCCGAAGCCGGCCGACGCCGACGCGGTGGAGGCGGCTTTGCTGGATCATAAGGAAGCCCTGCCGCCGCCGCCGGACGACCCGATGTCCGCCGACCGGGTGCGATGGGAGCATATCCAGCGCGTCTTCCAGCAATGCGACCGCAATGTCTCGGAAACCGCCCGCCGCCTGAAGATGCATCGCCGCACCCTGCAGCGAATCCTGAACAAGCGCGCGCCGAAGCCATAGGGATCGGGTTTTTGGCGGCGGCGGCCGATAAGGGCGGCCGTTACCGCTTCACATCGTTCAGCGCCCAATCATAGCGATCGTCGGCGATGGTCGTGATGCGGGCGAGGTCGTCTGCCAGCGGCCCGTCGGCATAGCGGCGCAGATGGGCGATCACGCTGGCATCGTCGCCGCCGAAATCTTCCTGGAACCAGTCATAGATCGACGAGACGATCAGGCGGTCGCCGGTGACCGAGGCGCCGCGCGGATGGTTCACATAGGCGCGCGCGCCGGCTTCCAGCAGCTTTTCGGTGTTCTCCGCGGTGAACGCTTCGGGCGGCAGGTTGGGGCAGCCGAGGGCGGCGCAGTTCACGGCGTAATGGAGGCGCGGATCGCGCCAGATAGGTCGCAGGATGCGGTGCTCGATATCGTCCAGGCTGAGTTCAGCGCCGTCGATGCGGATCAGCTTCGCGCCCCAGGGACCGCCGGAGAATAGGGAGGCGAGGAGGCCGGGCGAGATGTCGATGTCGCGGATGCTCTCCACCGGATAGCGCGACAACACGGTGCGGATGGTCAGCGCGTTGTAAAGGTTGATCCAGAAGGCCAGCTGCTCGGCGCGGTTGAAGCGGGCAATCGGCACCATGGTCAGCTCGGCCAGATAGAAATCCAGTACGGCGCGCTCCGCCCGGGCGCGGGCATAGTCGAAGCGCGCGATGCCGTCCGCCCCCATGCTGCGGTAGCGCTTCAGGAAATCGTCCCAGTCGCGATGGTCGATCGACAGGGCGGAGGCGGGGTCGTACGCCGCCCAACGCTCCCACAAATCCGCTTTCGGCGCCGCCCAGGCGGGCAGCGCCGTCAGCAGCAGTAGCAGCAGGGCGAGCGCGCGGGCCATCATCGGCTAGAGGCTGGGCCTAGACGTCCAGATTGGCGACCTTCAGGGCGTTGGTCTGGATGAAGTCGCGGCGCGGCTCCACCACATCGCCCATCAGGGTGGAGAAAATCTCCGCCGCCTCGTCGGCGTGGCTGACTTTCACCTGCAGCAGCGAGCGCACATTGGCGTCCAGCGTGGTTTCCCAGAGCTGGTCGGGGTTCATCTCGCCCAGCCCTTTATAGCGCTGGATGGTGATGCCCTTGCGGCCGGCTTCCATCACCCGGTCGGCCAGGTCGAGCGGGCCGTGGATGGTGGTTTCCCGCTCCTTGGTGGACAGGCGCGCGGATTGCTGGAAATCCGCCTGCAGCTCACGGACTGTCTGGTCAAGGCGGCGGGCCTCGCCGCTGGCCAGCACCGGCGCATCGATGCGGAAGCTCTGGCGCACGCCGCGCAGCTTGCGCGAGAAGGTGAAGCCATGCTCCGGATCGGCGGTGCCTTCCCAGCCACGCTCGGAGGGAATCTCCAGCGCGTCCAGACGCTCGGCGATATAGGCGGCCTTTTCCGAGGCCGCTTTTTCGTCCAGCAGCAGCGGCGCGTTCAGCGCCCCGGCGATAGCCGCCTGCTCGATAACCGCGGCACTGCCGACCCGGCGGCCCAGCGGTTCGATCAGGCTTTTCATCCGGCGCGCCGAATCGACGATGGTCCGCAAATCGGGGCCGATTCGCGTGCTGCCGTCAGCCAAGGTGAGAACCGCATTCTCCAGCCCCTCATTGATCAGGTAATCGTCGAGCTGGCGGTCATCCTTCAGATAGACGCCAGACTGGCCGCGCTTGGCGCGATACAGCGGCGGTTGGGCGATATAAAGGTAGCCGCGCTCGATCAGCTCCGGCATCTGCCGGTAGAAGAAGGTCAGCAGCAGGGTGCGGATATGGCTGCCGTCCACGTCCGCGTCGGTCATGATGATGATCTTGTGGTAGCGCACCTTGTCGACATTGAAGTCGTCCGGGCCGATGCCGGTGCCCAAGGCGGCGATGATGGTGCCGATTTCGGCCGAACCCAGCATCTTGTCGAAGCGGGCGCGCTCGACATTCAGGATCTTGCCGCGCAATGGCAGGATGGCCTGGTATTTCCGGTCGCGCGCCTGTTTGGCGCTGCCGCCGGCGGAATCGCCCTCGACCAGGAACAGCTCGCTTTGCGCCGGGTCGCGTTCCTGGCAGTCGGCCAGCTTGCCGGGCAGGCTGGCGATGTCCAGCGCGCCCTTGCGTCGCGTCAGATCGCGCGCCTTGCGGGCGGCCTCGCGGGCGATGGCGGCCTCGACCACCTTGCCGATGATGCGCTTGGCCTCGTTCGGGTTCTCCTCGAACCATTGCTGCATGCGCTCGGCGGCGATGTTCTCGACCACCGGCCGCACTTCGGAGGAGACCAGCTTATCCTTGGTCTGGCTGGAGAATTTCGGGTCCGGCACCTTCACCGACAGCACGCAGGTCAGCCCCTCGCGCGCATCCTCGCCGGACAGCGCCACCTTCTCCTTCTTCGCGATGCCGCTTTCGACCGCGTAGGAATTGATGGTGCGGGTCAGCGCCGCGCGGAAGCCGGCCAGATGGGTGCCACCGTCGCGTTGCGGGATGTTGTTGGTAAAGCACAGCATGGTCTCGTGATAGGAGTCGGTCCACTCCATCGCGATCTCGACCGTGATGCCGTCGCGCTCGCCGATCATGTGGATCGGCGGCTGGTGCACGGCGGTCTTGGAACGGTCGATATATTTGACCATCTCGCGCAGGCCGCCCTCGTAATGCAGGTCGACCGAGGTCGGCTCCTCGCCGGAGCGGCTGTCGATCAGCAGCAGATGCACGCCGGAGTTCAGGAAGGCCAGCTCGCGCAGCCGGTGCTCCAGCGTGGCGAAGTCGAAATCGCGATTCTTGAAGGTCTCCAGCGCCGGCAGGAAATTCACCTGGGTGCCGCGCTTCCCGCCGGCCGGGCCGACCACGGCCAGGGGCGCTTCGGCGACGCCGTGAATGAAGCGGATGAAATGTTCCTTCCCGTCGCGCCAGACCGTCAGTTCCAGCCGTTCCGATAGCGCGTTCACCACCGAGATGCCGACGCCGTGCAGACCGCCGGACACCTTGTAGGAATTCTGGTCGAACTTACCGCCGGCATGCAGCTGGGTCATGATGACCTCGGCCGCCGAGATGCCCTCTTCCTTGTGGATTTCCACCGGGATGCCGCGTCCATTGTCGCGCACCGTGACCGAGCCGTCGGCGTTCAGCTCGACATGGATCAGGTCGCAATAGCCGGCCAGCGATTCGTCGATGGCGTTGTCCACCACCTCATACACCATATGGTGCAGGCCGGTGCCGTCCTCGGTGTCGCCGATATACATGCCCGGGCGCTTGCGCACCGCCTCCAGACCACGCAGCACCTTGATCGAATCGGCGCCATAGTCCGAATCATCGTGCCGGTCCGGCAAATTCTGCGGGGCTGGTTCCGTGCTCATCTCATCTGTCCCGTCAAACGGAAGAATCCAAAACCACCGCGGCATCGGCCACGGTGGCGTATTGCGCGCGCCCGGCGAAAGGCTCGAACAGCGACCGGTCGGTGCCGGTCAGCCAAGCCTGAGCGCCAAGCGCGCAAATCTCGTCATACAGCGCGGCGCGCCGGATCTCGTCCAGATGCGCCGCCACCTCGTCCAGCAGCAGGATCGGCGCACTGCCGCTTTCCGCCGCCTGCAGGCGCGCATGCGCCAGGGTGATGGCGATCAGCAGCGCCTTCTGCTCGCCGGTCGAGCACAGCGCGGCCGGCATGTCCTTGTCGACATGGCGAGCCACGATATCGCTGCGATGTGGCCCTTCCGAGGCGCCGCCGCTTTCCGAATCCTGACGCCGGCTTGCCGCCAGCGCGGCGCGCAGCCGGTCCTCGGCGGCCAGCGCCGGCATTTCCTCCAGCCAGCGGTCGACCGCGCCTTCCAGCGCCAGCGCGGCGCGCGGGAAGGGGCCGACGGCGACCTCGCAGGCCTGGTTCAGCCGGGCCACCAGCGCCTGCCGGGCGGCCGCGATGGCGATGCCGCCAGCAGCCATCTGTTCTTCCAGGGCGGTCAGCCAGGCATTGTCGGCCCGGCCCTGCTTCAGCAGCCGCGCACGTTCGCGCAGGGCATGCTCGTAACTGTTCACCCGGGTGGCATGCGCCGGGTCCGCGCCATAGGCCAGCCGGTCGAAGAAGCGGCGGCGGCCGGACGCGCCGTCCAGAAACAGCCGGTCCATCTGCGGCGTCAGCCAGGCCAGCGAGAGGTGATCGGCCAGCACGTTCTGGCTCCTGGCCGGCGCGCCGTCGATGCGGACCACGCGGCGCTCCACCCCGGGGGCGGCCGATATGTCGCGCCCGGTGCCGATATCGACCGGCCCTTGCCGGGTCTCCACCTTGGCCGCGACGACCCAGCCGCCGGCATCGCCCGACAACCGGTCGATCTCCGACAGCTTCGCCCGGCGCAGGCCGCGCCCCGGCGACAGGAAGGAAATCGCTTCCAGCAGGTTGGTCTTGCCCGCGCCATTGGCGCCGGTCAGCACGACGGGCCGCTGATCGATCTCCAGCCGTGCGCCGGCATAACAGCGGAAATCGGTCACCGTCAGGCGACGTACCGCCAGCCGGGCGGTGGAACCGGTCGGCCGGGGCTGAATGGCAAAGGCGGCGTTCACTCTCGTTCGCGTCAGACGCGCATCGGCATCAGGACGTACAGCGCGCTCTCGTCGGACTGGTCGCGCACGATGGTGGGCGAGGCGGCGTCGGCCAGAGTGAACTGCGCCTCGTCGCCCTCGATCTGCGCGGTGATGTCGAGCAAATAGCGGGAATTGAAGCCGATCTCTATGGGGGACGCGCTGTAGGACACTTCCAGCTCCTCGATGGCGGTGCCATTCTCCGGGCTGGTGGCCGACAGGATCAGCGCGCCATTCTGCAGGGAGAGCTTCACCGCGCGGCTTTTTTCCGTCGAGATGGTGGCCACGCGGTCGACCGCGTCGGCGAAATCCTTGCGGCTGACCTGCAGGGTCTTGTCGTTCCCGGCGGGAATGACGCGCTCGTAATCCGGGAAGGTTCCGTCGATCAGCTTGGTGGTCAGCATGATGTCGCCGAAGCCGAAGCGCAGCTTGGTCTCCGACAGCGATACGCTGATCTCGCCCTCGGCATCCTCGACCAGCTTGCGCAGTTCGCCCACCGCCTTGCGCGGCACGATGACGCCCGGCATGCCCGCCGCGCCGTCCGGCAGCGGCATTTCGACCCGCGCCAGCCGGTGGCCATCGGTCGCCACCGCGCGCATCACCGGCACGCCGCTGGAATTGGTGGCGTGGATGTAGATGCCGTTCAGGTAGTAGCGCGTCTCCTCGGTGGAGATGGCGAAGCGGGTGCGGTCGATCAGCGACTTCACCTCGCCGGCCTGCAGCACGAAATTATACGGCAGCTCGCCGCCCGACAAGGCCGGGAACTCCTCCGTCGACAGGGTCGACAGGCTGAAGGTGGAGCGCCCGGCGCGCACCGTCAGCCGGTTGCTGCCGCTTTCCTCCGCCAGCTCGATCTGGGTGCCTTCCGGCAGCTTGCGCACGATGTCGTAGAGGGTATGGGCCGGGGCGGTGGTGGCGCCCGGCCGGCTGACCTCAGCGCCGACGCTCTCGACGACGTCGATGTCCATGTCGGTCGCGGTCAGCGACAGCATGTCGCCCTCGGCGCGCAGCAGCACGTTGCTCAGGATGGGGATCGTGTTGCGCTTTTCGACGACGCTCTGCACATGGGCCAGGGGCTTCAGCAGAGCGGCCCGGTCGATGATCAGCTTCATCCTGATAACTGCCTGATTTCCGTGAAGATTCTCATTCGAATTCCAGGCGGAATCAACCCCACCCGAAAAGGTCGGTCACTATAACACAAATTGTGTTTTGTAAGGCCAAAAACGCCCCCTCGGCGGCGGCCCGCCGGGAGGGCGCAAGCGCTCAGCTTTCCAGCATCCGGCGCAGCAATTCCACATCCTCGGCGAAGGATTGGTCGGCCGCGCGCAACTCGTCCACCTTCTTCACCGCATGCATGACGGTGGTGTGGTCGCGACCGCCGAATTTGCGGCCGATCTCCGGCAGCGAGCGGGCGGTGAGCTGCTTGGCGAGATACATCGCCACCTGACGCGGCCGGGCGACGGCGCGGCTGCGCCGGGCGGAATGCATGTCGGCCACGCGGATGTTGAAATGTTCGGCCACGCGCTTCTGGATTTCCTCGATCGTCACGCGGCGGTCGCTGGCCCGTAACAAATCCTGCAGCACCTCCTGCGTGCCCTCCAGCGTCACCGGGCGGCCGACAAGCTGGGCGTGGGCGACGATGCGGTTCAGCGCCCCTTCCAGCTCGCGCACGTTTGAGGTGACCTTGTGGGCCAGGAACTCCAGCACCTTTTCCGGGATGGTGACGCCGGTATTCTCCGCCTTGGCCTGCATGATGCCGAGCCGCAGCTCGTAGCTGGTCGGGTGGATGTCGGCAACCAGCCCCCAGCCGAGGCGCGAGCGCAGCCGCTCCTCCATGCCTTCCAGATCGTGCGGCGACTTGTCGGCGGAGATGACGATCTGCCGGTTGCGGTCGACCAGCGCATTGAAGGTGTGGAAGAATTCCTCCTGCGTCGAATCCTTGCCGCTGATGAATTGCACATCGTCGATCATCAGCAGGTCGACCGAGCGGAACTGTTCCTTGAACGCCACCGTGTCCTTGAAGCGCAGGGCGCGGATGAACTGGTACATGAATTTTTCCGCCGACATGTAGATCACACGGCGGTTCGGATCGCGCTTGCGGATATGCCAGGCGATGGCATGCATCAGATGCGTCTTGCCCAGGCCGACGCCGCCATACAGGAACAGCGGGTTGAATGGCACGGTCGAGCTTTCGGCCACGCGCCGGGCGGCGGCGAAGGCCAGCTCGTTCGGCTTGCCGACGACGAAATTCTCGAAAGTGAAGCGATTGTCCAGATTGGCGTCGAGGTCAAGCAGGTCGACCGGCAACTGGGCGCCGTCCGCCGGCACGATCGCGGGCGTTGCAAGCATTGCCGGGGGGGTGGTCGGGGGAGTCGTCGCCGTCGCGCGATTGGCGGCGACCGGCGTTTCCGCCGAGGCGGCGGCGGAGGCGCGGGCCACGATGTCGACCGAGCGGATTGCCGGATCCTCGCTGCCCCACAAGGCGCGCAGCCGGTCGGCATAATGGGTGGCTACCCAGTCGCGCATGAAGCGGGTCGGCACCGACAGGGTCACGCCGCCCGCCGTCGCCTCGATCAGCGTCAGCGGTTTCAGCCAACTGCGGAAGGCGGAATCGCCGACCTCGTGGCGCAGACGGTTACGGACCCGGGTCCATTGCGCGCTCAACTCGCCTGGAAAAACACTTTCCTCAATATGCGCCTTGCCGACCTGAACCATCTTCTGTGGCCTTCTCCGTTTTATATTTGATGACCATCTCGACACGATCCTTTGCCGGGGATCGCCGAGGCGGCCTCTCTTGTGCCACCGCTTTGGGAATGGGTTGCAAGAGGTTGATGAATCAAGACTCTCTCACGGCCCACGACCTACAATAGAAGCTTGCTTGTCGGGTCATCTTAAAAAGAAGCGTCCGATTTTGCGGTCTGGCGGCGGTAAAAAGCAAGAAAGTATTGTTCCTTTGCCAGTCCCGTAAAGTAAATCGCAAGCATTACAAGTTTGGCGCTTTTTGTGTCTTTAGCCGGCTTTTTGCTGGCTTTTAAATTTAAAGGCCGCGCGTCCCGTAATTCTGTTTCGCTTCTTAGCGCCGCCCCTGTGGAAAATGTATCTAGCCCTATTTGGACTCGCAACAGGACGAAAAGGGAACGATGAAAAAAGTTCGTCACGTTAGCGTAACGCAATAGGGCATCGACGCCGCGGACGCTGGAGTCCGCACCGGGATGCCGTTATTGGGGTCGAGGAGGCGCAGCGACGACCCGTGGCGTGAGCCGGGGGGCGGTGCGCTGCGCGAAAGGGAAGGCTCTTAGAGGGCCTTGATGCGGGTCGACAGCCGGGACAACTTGCGCGCGACCGTGTTCTTGTGCAGCACGCCCTTCACGACGCCGCGCTGCAATTCCGGCTGGGCGGCCTTGAAGGCATCGGCGGCGGCGGTCTTGTCGCCCGACGAAATAGCCATCTCGACCTTCTTCACGAAGGAGCGAATGCGGCTGACGCGCGCCCGATTGATCTCGGTGCGGCGGGTGGTCTGGCGGATACGCTTTTTCGCCGACGCTGTATTGGCCATGGTGCCTTGCCTACGTAGTTTTTGTCGCCTGATCTAAAGGAGGGCGGGTTATATACCCGGCCCCCCATGCCGTCAAGACCGCTGTGGATAATCCTATTCGTCCTTGAAGGCCGGCTTGCGCTTCTCGACGAAGGCGGCCATGCCTTCCTTCTGGTCGGCCGTGGCGAAGGTGGAATGGAACAGCCGGCGCTCGAAGCGCACGCCTTCGGTCAGTGTGGTTTCATAGGCGCGATTGACCGATTCCTTGGTCATCATCGTCACCGGCTTCGACATCGAGGCGATGCGTTCGGCGGTCTTGATCGCCTCGTCCACCAGCTCCGCCGCCGGGACCACGCGGCTCACCAGCCCGGCGCGCTCGGCCTCCTCGGCGTCCATCATGCGGCCGGTCAGGCACATCTCCATCGCCTTGGACTTGCCGACGAAACGCGTCAGGCGCTGCGTGCCGCCGGCGCCCGGCATGGTGCCGATGGTGATTTCCGGCTGGCCGAACTTGGCGGTGTCGGCGGCCAGGATGAAGTCGCACATCATGGCGATCTCGCAGCCGCCGCCCAGCGCATAGCCGGCCACTGCCGCGATCACCGGCTTACGGCACTGCGCCAGCCGTTCCCAGCCGTCAGTGATGAAATCGCGCTTATAAGCGTCCATGTAGGAGAAGCCGGCCATCTCCTTGATGTCGGCGCCGGCGGCGAAGGCCTTCTCGCTGCCGGTGACGACGATGCAGCCGATCTCCGCATCCGCTTCGAAATCGTCCAGCGCCTTGCCCAAATCGGCAATCAGTCCGGCGGACAGCGCGTTCAGCGCCTTCGGACGGTTCAGCGTGACGATGCCGACCGCGCCGCGCTTGTCGGCGATAATATTCTCATAGCCCATGATCTATTCCCCCACTCCCGTTATCGTCGGGTGTCTCGTGTTTTGGCGGTCAGCGTGGCGAGAGGGAGAAGCGCACGCTCAGCACGCCCTCCTTCCGGGTCAGGTCGAGCGTCAGCTCCTCGCCTTCCCGCGCATAGCGGGTCGGGGTCTCGGCGGTCCAGCCGAGTTGCGGCAGGGTGGCGGCGTAGAAGCGCAGAACGTCCTCCTGCGCCATGCGGCCGGCCGCATAGGATTCGACGATCCGCCCGGCCGGCGAATCGAAAGTGACGCCGGTGTCGGGAACCGCCTCAAGCCCGGGGGCCAGCGGCAGATCCTCGAAACCGGGAACGAACGCCTCCGCCGAGCGCGCCGGTGCCGCCTGAACCAGGACCAGCATCAGCGCCGTCAGCAGGAAAGGAAGCCATCGCCACGCCTTCATGAGGACCGTCTATACCATCAGCTCTGGCAGCGGGCACAATAGAAAGTCGACCGCCCGGATTGCACCAGGCGCAGCAGCGGGCGGCCGCAATCGGCGGCTGCGCAGGCCAGCCCCTCGCGGTCATAGACCTTGAAGCTGTGCTGAAAATAGCCCAGCTCGCCATCCGCCTGGCGATAGTCGCGCAAGGTGGAGCCGCCGGATTCGATGGCTTCGGCCAGCACCTGCTTCACGGCTGTCGCCAGCTTCTCCGCCCGCCCGCCCTGCACGCTGGCGGCCAGCCGTCGCGGCGACAGGCCGGCGCGGTACAGCGCCTCGCAGGCGTAGATATTGCCAATGCCGGCAACCACCTTCTGGTCCAGCAGGGCCGCCTTGATCGGCGTGCGCTTTCCCGCCAGTGCGGCGGCCAGCGCCGGCCCGTTGAAGGCGTTCGACAGCGGTTCCGGCCCCAGTCCGGCCAAGAGCTTGTGGCTGTCCAGCGTCTCCAGCGTGGCCAGATCCATCGAGCCGAAGCGCCGCGCGTCGTTGAAGCGCAGCCAGACGTCATCCTCGGTCGCCAGCACGATATGGTCGTGCTTCTCAAGCGCCGCTGGGCGGCCCTGGGTGATCAGCATGCGGCCCGACATGCCCAGATGGGCGATCAGCACCGTGCCATCCTCGATTTCCGCCAGCAGGTATTTCGCGCGCCGGCGCAAGGCGATGATTCGCCGGCCCTGGAGGCGCGGCACGAAATCGGGCGGCAGCGGCCAGCGCAAATCCGGCCGGCGCTGTTCGACATGAACCAGCCGGCGACCTTCGAGGAAAGGCGCCAGGCCGCGACGAACGGTTTCGACCTCTGGGAGTTCGGGCATGCGGGGGAAGCGCCTCTGTTGCAACCGGCGTCACCGTAGCGAAACCGGCTTCCAGACGCTATCTTCCTGCTGCATGTCCCGACAGAACCAGGATAAACGGCCGCAGATGCAGGCGAGCACGGACCAGGAGAAGGCCCCCTTCGGCTTCCGCGAGGTGGCGGCGTCGGAGAAGCACGGGCTGGTGCAGACCCTGTTCGACGGGGTGGCGCAGAATTACGACCTGATGAATGATTTGATGAGCGGCGGGGTTCATCGGCTGTGGAAATCCGCCATGCTCGACTGGCTGGCGCCGCGTCCCGGCATGACTCTGCTGGACGTCGCCGGCGGCACCGGCGACATCGCCTTCCGCTTTCAGGAGCGGGGCGGCGGGCCAGTCATGGTCTGCGACCTGACGCCGGGCATGCTGGCGGTGGGCCGCGACCGCGCCATCGACAAGGGGCGGCTGACGCGCTTCGCCGAGGGCGGCATCGACTGGGTCGCCGGCAACGCCGAGCAGCTGCCGGTCGCCGACCGCTCGGTCGACGCCTACACCATCGCCTTCGGCCTGCGCAACGTGACCCGGATCGACAAGGCGCTGGCCGAGGCGTTCCGCGTGCTGAAGCCGGGCGGGCGCTTCCTGTGCCTGGAATTCAGCCAGGTGGTGCTGCCGGTGCTGGACAAGCTGTACGACACCTATTCCTTCAGCGTGCTGCCGGCGCTGGGCCAGTATGTGGCCAAGGACCGCGAGGCCTATGTCTATCTGGCCGAAAGCATCCGCACCTTTCCGCCGCAGGAGGATCTGGCCGCGCGCATCCGCGCCGTGGGCTTCGAGATGGTGAGCTACCGCAATTTGTCGGGCGGGATCGCGGCGCTGCATTCCGGCTGGCGTCTATAGCGCGATGATCCGCGCTCTTCGCAATACGGTCCGGCTGCTGCGGATCGGCCGGACGCTGGCTCGGCACGATGCGCTGTTCCCGCTGGAGCTGTTTCCCGCCTATCCGCTGCTGGGCTGGGTGTCGCGGATTTTCTCCCGCAAGGGCGTGCCGGGCCGGCCCGGCGAGCGGCTGGCGGCTGCCTTGCACGAGATGGGGCCCAGCTTCATCAAGCTGGGACAGACGCTGGCCACCCGCTCCGACCTGATCGGCGAGGAGATATCGGCCGATCTGTCGCGCCTGCAGGACCGGCTGCCGCCCTTTCCGGGCGTCGAGGCCCGCCGCACCATCGAGCTGGAGCTGGGCCAGCCGCTGGAAAGCCTGTTCGCCGCCTTCGACGAGGCGCCGGTCGCCGCCGCCTCGATCAGCCAGGTGCATTTCGCCGAGACTCTGGAGGGCGAGAAGGTCGCGGTGAAGGTGCTGCGGCCCGGCATCGAGCTGGCCTTCGCGCGCGACCTCGACCTGTTCGCCTGGATCGCCGCGCTGGTGGAGCGCACCCAGCCGCAGCTCCGCCGGTTGAAGCCGCGCGAGGTGGTGGCCATCTTCGCCGCCACGGTGCGCGCCGAGATGGATCTACGCTTCGAGGCCGCCGCCGCCGCCGAGCTGGCGGAGAATTTCGCCGATTATGACGGCTTCCGCGTGCCGCGCATCGACTGGCCGCGCACCGCGCGCCGCGTGCTGACGCTGGAGCGTATCGACGGCCATCGGATCGACGATGTGGAGATCTTGCTGGCCGCGGGGCACGATCCCGACCTGTTGCTGAAGCGCTCGGCCGAAGTGTTCTTCCTGCAGGTGTTCCGGGACGGCTTCTTCCATGCCGACATGCATCCCGGCAACATGTTCGTCGATGCGGCCGGCGATCTGCGCCCGGTCGATTTCGGCATCATGGGGCGGCTGGACGTGAAGACCCGCTATTTCCTGGCCGACATGATGGTGGGTTTCCTGAACGGCGATTACCGCCGGGTGGCCGAAGTGCATTTCCAGGCCGGCTATGTGCCGGCCGACCAGTCGATCGACGATTTCACCCAGGCCTGTCGCTCCATCGGCGCGCCGATCCTGGGCCGGCCGCTGCACGAGATTTCCGTCGCCCGGCTGCTCGCTCAGCTTTTCCAGGTGACCGAGGCGTTCCAGATGGAGACCCAGCCGCAGCTCCTGCTGCTGCAAAAGACCATGCTGGTCGCCGAGGGGGTGGGCCGCCGGCTGAACCCGCGCCTGAATATGTGGGAATTGGCGCGCCCGCTGATCGAGCGCTGGATGCGCGAGCATCGCGGCCCGGAAGCCCGCATCCGCCAGGCCGCCCTGGATATCGGCCATGTCGTCGAACGCCTGCCCGCCCTGCTGGGCCAGATGGAGCGCGCGGCCGACCGGCTGGCCGATCCGGCCGGGGTGAAGCTGCATCCCGATACCGCCGCCGCCTTGCTGCGCCGCCGGCGCGCGGGGCTGGTCGCGCAATGGCCGGTCTGGGCGGCTCTGGCGCTTGTGCTGGCGATCGCGCTATTGTCCTGACCGCTGGTGTAGAACCGAGGGAACAAGAATGCTGGCCGGCAAGCGCATCCTGCTGATCGTCTCGGGCGGCATCGCCGCCTATAAGAGCCTGGAATTGATTCGCCGCCTGCGCGAGCGCAAGGCCGCCGTGCGCTGCGTGATGACTGAATCGGCCGAACAGTTCGTCACCCCGCTGTCGCTGCAGGCGCTCAGCGAGGACAAGGTCTATCGCGCGCTGTTCTCCCTGACCGACGAATCGGAGATGGGGCACATCAACCTCTCCCGTCAGGCCGACCTGGTGGTGATCGCCCCGGCTACCGCGAACATCCTGGCGAAGATGGCCGGCGGCATCGCCGACGACCTCGCCACCACGCTGCTGCTGGCGACCGACAAGGACGTTCTGGCGGCCCCGGCGATGAATGTGCGGATGTGGAACCACGCCGCCACCCAGGCCAATCTCGCCACGCTGAAAAGCCGGGGCGTGCGCTTCGTCGGCCCGAACGAGGGCGACATGGCCTGCGGCGAATTCGGCCCCGGCCGCGTCGCCGAGCCGATGGAGATCGTCGCCGCCATCGAAGCCTATTTCGGCAAGGATGCGCCGCTGGTCGGCCGCCGCGCGCTGGTGACCAGCGGCCCGACCTATGAGGCCATCGACCCGGTGCGCTTCATCGGCAACCGCTCCTCCGGCAAGCAGGGCCACGCCATCGCCGCCGCCCTGTCGCGGGCCGGGGCGGAAACCACGCTGATCACCGGCCCGACGGCCGAGCCGGCCCCGCAGGGTGTGCAGGTTGTGCGCATCGAATCCGCGCGGCAGATGCTGGCGGCGTGCCAGGACGCCCTGCCGGTCGACATCGCCGTCTTCGCCGCCGCCGTGGCCGATTGGCGGGTCGCGGGGCAAGCGCCGCAGAAGCTGAAGAAGCAGGAAGGCGGGCAGCCGCCCCGCCTGGAGTTCGCGGAGAATCCCGATATTCTCGCCACCATCGCCCGGCTGGCGCAGGGCCGCCCCGGCCTGGTGATCGGCTTCGCCGCCGAGACCGAGAATATGGTGGCGAACGCCGTCGCCAAGCGCGCCCGCAAGGGCTGCGACTGGATGCTGGCGAATGATGTCTCGACCGGCACCGGCACCTTCGGCGGCGACGCCAACACCATCCATCTGGTCACCGCCGACAGCGTCGAGGATTGGCCGCGCCTCACCAAGCAGCAGGTCGCCGACCGGCTGGCCGCCCGCATCGCCGAGCATTTCAGGAGCCTTCCGGCATGAGCCTTCCCGTATCCGTCCGCACCCTGCCGCATGGTGAAGGGCTGGCCCTGCCGGCCTACCAGACCGAGCACAGCGCCGGCCTCGACCTGGTGGCGGCGGTGGCGGAGGAGGTCGTCCTGGCCCCCGGCGCGCGGGCGCTGGTGCCGACCGGCCTGACCATCGCTCTGCCGGCCGGATTCGAGGCGCAGATTCGCCCGCGCTCCGGCCTGGCGCTGAAGCATGGGATCACGGTGCTGAACACACCGGGCACCATCGACGCCGATTATCGCGGCGAGGTGAAGGTGCTGCTGATCAATCTGGGCCAGGAGCCCTTCACCGTGCGGCGCGGCGAGCGCCTCGCCCAGATGGTGGTCGCGCCGGTCACCCGGATCGAGTGGCGCCCGGTCGCCGATCTGGACGAGACCGCGCGCGGGGCCGGCGGCTTCGGCTCCACCGGAACCGCCACTGGTACAGGAGGGCGCTGATGCTGAAAGCTTCCCGCAAGCTGCTGTTCGCCATCGAGGCGGTGCTGGACATCGCCTATAACGCCGCCAACACACCGGTGCAGAGCCGCGACATCACCGAACGCCAGGGCATTCCCCGGCGCTATCTGGAACCGGTGCTGCAGCAGCTCGTCCGCGCCGACATCCTGACCGGGGTGCGCGGCCCGCGCGGCGGCTACCGCCTGGCCCGCGAACGCCGGCGCATCAGCCTGGGCGAAATCTGCCGCATCGTCGAATCCGGCAGCGTCGAGCAGCAGGAGGCGCTGGAGGACACAGAGGGCTCCGATCTGGGCCGCGAGGTGGTGCGCCCGCTCTGGGCCGAAATGCAGGCGGCCCTGCTGGAAAAGCTCGACGCCATCAGCATCGAGGATCTGTGCGAGCAGGCCCGCCAGAAGGGCATCGACAGCGCCGCCAAGGCCCCGCTGGACTTCACGATCTAAGGGCCGCGTTCGCTACTGCACCTTCTCGTCCGGGTAGGTCCCCCAGAATTCGATCGGCTGGACCCAGCCTTCCAGGCCGGCGGCGCGCACGCGGCACCAGGCGGGGCGGCATTCGATCAGCTCGCCGACCACGCCGGGCTCGGCCCGGGCGACCAGCGGGGCGCTTTCGCGCGGCTCGCGGCGCAGGCTGGCCAGCGGGGCGGTGAAAATCACCGTGCGCTTGCCCGACAGCAGCGACTGGTGCACCCAGCCCTCCGTGCCTTCATTGTCGCGGATGCGCCGCCAGGTATCGAACTCGGCGACGATCTCAACCGGCAAATTCTTGCGCAGGAACACCCAGTCGACCGGATAGCGCACGCCCGGTCCGGTGCGGATATTCACCTCGCCGGAGCGCAGTGAGACGAAGCGCGGGATCGGCAGGCCCGATTGCGCCTGCGCTTCCGCCATCGGCGCGGCCAGCAGGAACAGGAAGGCGGCCAGCAGGGTGAGCAGGGCGGGGCTGGCCGAAAGAGGTCGGGCCAAAAAAGGTCGGGCCATCGGGGGGAAGCTTTCTGGAAACGGCATGGCCGGCGGAATCGTCGATTCTGGTCTGGACCGAGGAGCGGGCCGCATTATAACGAAGCCGTTCTCCGGCGGGTCAAGAAAAGCGCCGCAGGCATATCCGCGCCATAGCAGGTGCCGCGCGAGCGGCGCTCATGCTAGGGTCGGGGAAATCGTCGGAAGGTCCGAACAGGGACGGAAAGAAAGCATGCCGACCAGCGTCAAGAAGCCGATTGTCGTCGTCACCCGCAAGCTGCCGGACGCCATTGAAACCCGGATGATGGAGTTGTTCGACGCACGGCTGAACCTGGACGACCGGCCGATGAGCCCGGCCGAGCTGATCGAGGCGGTGAAGGTGGCCGAGGTGCTGGTGCCGACTGTCACCGACCGTGTCGATGCGCGGATCATGGCGCAGGCCGGCCCGCAGCTCCGTCTTATCGCCTCCTTCGGCACCGGCGTCGATCATATCGATCTCGCAACGGCCCGCCAGCGCGGGGTGACGGTCACCAACACGCCAGGCGTGCTGACCGAGGATACCGCCGACATGACGATGGCGCTGATCCTCGCCGTTTCCCGCCGGCTGACCGAGGGCGAGCGGCTGGTGCGCGCCGGTAGCTGGGAAGGCTGGGGTCCGACGCTGATGCTGGGCCATCGCATCTGGGGCAAGCGGCTGGGCATTATCGGCATGGGGCGCATCGGCCAGGCGGTCGCCCGGCGGGCGCGCGGCTTCGGCCTGTCGATCCATTATCACAACCGCCGCCGTGTCCATCCCGACATCGAGAACGAGCTGGAGGCGACCTATTGGGACAGCCTGGACCAGATGCTGGCCCGCATGGACGTGATCTCGATCAACTGCCCGCACACGCCGGCGACCTACCATCTGCTGTCCTCGCGCCGGCTGAAGCTGCTGCGGCCGACCAGCATTGTGGTCAACACCTCGCGCGGCGAGGTGATCGACGAGAACGCGCTGGCGAAGTCGCTGGCCGGCCGCGAGCTAGCCGGGGCTGGCCTCGACGTATTCGAGCATGAGCCGGCGGTGAACCCGAAGTTGCTGGAGCTGGATAATGTGGTGCTGATGCCGCATATGGGCTCGGCCACCATCGAGGGCCGCATCGATATGGGCGAGAAGGTCATCATCAACATCAAGACCTTCGTCGACGGCCACACCCCGCCAGACCGGGTGCTGGAGCAGATGTTCTAAGACCCGGGGGCCTCCGGGTCGACCGCATCGGCTATCCGGTTCTTCATCCGGCGCGGCGCCAGCTTCATCACCAGGATGAAGCCGGACAGCAGGAAGCACAGGCCGTTGGACAGCATCAGCGGCCATTGCCCCAGAATCGCGCCATAGCCGAGCCAGAGGGCGAAGCCCAGCACGGTGATGACATACATCGGCAGCGACAGATCGGCGGTCTGGCGCGTCTTGATGATCTTCCAGGCCTGCGGCGCGAAGCTGGTGGTGGAGCAGATCGCGGCGGCGAAGCCGATGGCGGTGGGGATGTCGATGGCGGCGATGTCGATGGGCATGAGCCAGTAACGCCGCCGACGCCGCATTGTTTCCAGGACAAGAAGCGGATAGCGAGCGGCAGGCGCATAGGATTGAATGCTGGCATTCAATGGAGAAAGCCACCATGCGCACATCCCACTCGCCCGACCCCGCCCCACTGATGGGGCCGGTGGAATGGCTGCTGCTGTTCACCCTGTCGGTGCTGTGGGGCGGCTCCTTCCTGTTCGCGAAGATGGCGGTGACGCATGTGCCGCCGCTGGTGGTGGTGTGGGCACGGGTGCTGATCGCCGCGTCGCTGCTGCTGGCGCTGCTGCCGGCCTTCGGCGTGAAGCTGCCGCGCGACGGGCGGTTCTGGCGCGATGTCGCGATCATGGGGGTGCTGAACAACGTCATCCCCTTCGCGCTGATCTTCTGGGGCCAGGTGCATATCGGCGCCGGCCTCGCCTCGATCCTGAACGCCACCGTGCCGTTCTTCACCGTGCTGCTGGCGCATCTGCTGACCGGGGACGAGCGGTTGAGCGGCGGCAAGCTGGTTGGCCTCGCCATCGGCATCGCCGGGGTCACGGCGATGATCGGCCCGGACGCGCTGGAGGGCCTTGGCGGGGCGACGCTGGCGCAGTTCGCCATCTTGGGCGCGGCCCTGTCCTACGGGTTCGCCAACATCTTCGGCCGGCGCTTCAAGGCCCGCCCGCCGATGGCGCTGGCGGCCGGCCAGCTCTCCATGTCGACGCTGATCCTCACCCCGGTGATCCTGGCGACCCAAGTTCCGTGGGGGTTCCTGGGCGCGCTGGCCATGCCGCCGATGCAGGCGGTTGGTGCGATCCTGGCGCTGGCGGTGCTAAGCACGGCGCTGGCCTATGTCATCTTCTTCCGGATTCTCGGCAAGGCGGGGGCGACCAACATCGCGCTGGTCACCTTCCTGGTGCCGGCCAGCGGTGTGCTACTCGGCGCGCTGGTGCTGGGCGAGCGGCTGGAAGCCCGGCAGCTGCTGGGCCTCGCCGCCATCCTCTGCGGCCTGGCGGCGATAGACGGGCGGTTGCTGCGCCGGCTGGGGCTTACGCGACCTGCCTGATGCTGGGCTGGCTGCCGCAGAGCGGGCAATCCGGGTCTTTCGGCACCTTCACGCTCTGGAACCGGCTGGTCAGCGCGTCGTACAGCATCAGCCGGCCGGCCAGGCTATCGCCCAGGCCCAGTATTTCCTTCAGGATCTCGGTCGCCTGCAGCGTGCCGACGACGCCGGCGACCGCGCCCAATATGCCGGCCTGGGAGCAGCGCGGGATCATGTCGGCCGGCGGCTTCTCCGGGAACAGGCAGCGATAGCAGGGATTGCCCGGCTGATGCGCCTTGAACACCGAGATTTGCCCCTCGAAGCGCAGCAGCGCGCCGGAAACCAGGGTCTTGCCGGCGAAATAGCAGGCATCGTTCAGCAGATAGCGGCAGTCGAAATTATCCGAGCCATCGGCCACCACATCATATTGTGCGACCAGACCGGCGACGTTTTCCGCCGTCAGCATCTCGCGATGGGCGACGATCTTGATGCCCGGGTTCAGCGCCGTCACCGTGTCGATCGCGCTGTCCACCTTCAGGCGGCCCAGATCGGCGGTGCCGTGGATGATCTGGCGTTGCAGGTTCGACAGCTCGACCTCGTCATAATCGACGATGCCCAGCGTGCCGATTCCCGCCGCCGCCAGATACATCAGCATCGGCGCGCCAAGCCCGCCGGCGCCGACCACCAGCACCTTCGCGTCGAGCAGCTTTTCCTGCCCCTCCTCGCCGACCTCGTCGAGGATCAGGTGGCGGGCATAGCGGTGGAATTGCTGCTCGTCGAGTTCCATGGGCTCAGGCCCCCTGGCCTTACGCTGAAGTATCGACCCGCTGCGGCTTCGCCGTCGACTCGCCCTTGGCGACGCCGACCATGGCGGGACGCAGCAGCCGTTCGTGGATGATATAGCCCGGCTGCAGCACCTGCACGACGGAGCCGGCGGGATGGCCGGTATTCTCCAGCTCGAACATCGCCTGGTGCTGGTTATAGTCGAACGGCTCGCCCGCGGCCGGGGAGATGCGCTGCACGCCGTGCTTCTCCAAGGCGGAGAGCAGGGACCGTTCGGTCATCTCCACGCCTTCGACCAGCGCCTTCACCGCTTCGTTGTCGGCCGCCGATTCCGGCACGCTTTCCAGCGCCCGGCGCAGATTGTCGGCCACGGTCACCATGTCCTTGGCGAAATTGGACTGGCCGAACTTGCGGTCCTGCTCGCGGTCGCGCTCGAAGCGCTTGCGGGCATTGTCCAGCTCGGCCACGGTGCGCAGGAGCTGGTCGCGGGTGCTGGCCAGCTCCTGGGCGAGCTGTTCGGCGCGGTCCGGCTCGGCCTCCTTGGCGGCGTCCTGGGCCGCCTTGGCTTCCTGGTCGCTGGCCTCGGCCTCGGCGATCTCCGCATCGGTCAGGTCGGCGATGTCGGCCTCGTCCTGCTGATGAGCCTGGGTCTCGTCGTGCTGCTTGTTCTGGGTCATGGCTTCTTCTGGTTTCCGTCTTCTCAAATCAACCGATCATCCGCCCGATGATCTTGGCCGTGTAATCGACCATCGGGATGATCCGCGCATAGTTCATCCGGGAGGGTCCGATGACGCCGATGGCGCCCAGCACCTGTTCCCGGCTGTTGGCGTAGGGCGCGACGATCATCGAACAGCCGGCAAGGCCGAACAGCTCGTTCTCCGCGCCGATGAAGATCTGCACGCCCTCGCCCTTGTTGGTCGCCTCCAGCAGCCGGACCAGGCTTTCCTTGGTTTCCAGCGTCTGGAACAGGGTGCGGATGCGCTCCAGATCCTCCAGTGCCGTCACATCCTCCAGCAGCCGGGACTGCCCGCGGACGATGAGATAGCCCGAACCGTCGCCGGCCGTCCAGTTCGCCAGGCCGGCCTCGACAACTTTCTGGGTCAGCGCGTCGAGCTGGGCGCGCTGCTGCACCAGCTCCTGCTGGATGAAGCTGCGGGCCTCCTCCACCGTGCGGCCGTTGAGCCGCGCATTCATGTAGTTGCTGGCCTCCATCAGGGCGGAGGGCGGCATGCCGGGCGGCAGGTCGATCACCCGGTTCTCCACCATGCCATTGTCGGAAACCATGACGACCAGCGAACGGTCCGGCGCCAGGCTAACGAATTCCATGTGCTTCAGGCGCTGGTCCAGCTTGGGCGCCATCACCAGCCCGGCGCAGTTGGCCAGGCCGGAGAGGGTGGTGGTCGCCTGGTCCAGCACATCGCCGAAGGAGCGGCCGACGGCGGCGCATTTCGCCTCGATGGCGCTGCGTTCGCCCTCGTTCAGCCGGCCGACTTCCAGCAGCCCGTTCACGAACATGCGCAGTCCGGCATCGGTCGGCAGGCGGCCGGCAGAGGTATGGGGCGCGAAGAGCAGCCCGGCTTCCTCCAGATCGGCCATCACATTGCGGATGGTGGCCGGCGACAGCGACATATCGAGACGCCGCGACAGCGTGCGCGAGCCGACCGGCTCCCCCGTCTCCATATAGGCGTCGACGATGTGCCGGAAAATCTCGCGTGATCTTTCGTTCAGCTGGCTGATCATCAAATTGGGTGCAGGGCTGGAAAATCCGAACAAATCCGCTGGCTTCCGCTAATGGTCAGGGCCACCCGAATCTAGGTACGCGGGGGTGGGGCGTCAATGCGTCCTCGGCGGATGGCGCGTCGGGCTGGACGGGCAGGCGCTCAAGCGGTAGCTTCCGCCGCCATGATCCAGAAAAATCGGAGGTAAGGATGCGACCGTCAGGCCGTGCGCTCGACCAGATGCGCGCCGTCACCCTGGAGCCGGGTGCGTGCAAATATGCCGAGGGGTCCTGCCTCGTTAAATTCGGCGATACCCATGTGCTGTGCAGCGCCTCGGTCGAGGACCGGGTGCCGCCTTTCATGCGCAACTCCGGCAAGGGCTGGGTGACGGCGGAATACGGCATGCTGCCGCGCTCGACCCACACCCGCACCGACCGCGAGGCCGCCAAGGGCAAGCAGAGCGGCCGCACGCAGGAAATCCAGCGCCTGATCGGCCGCTCGCTGCGCGCCATCACTCAGACCGGGAAGATGGGCGAGATCACCATCAAGATCGATTGCGACGTGTTGCAGGCCGACGGCGGCACCCGCACCGCCGCGATCACCGGGTCCTATGTGGCGCTGTATCAGGCATTCCAGCATCTGAAGCGGCTGAACATGATCAAGGAAATCCCGCTCAGCGATTCGGTCGCGGCGATCTCCTGCGGCATCTATAAGGGCCAGCCGGTGCTCGATCTGGATTATCCGGAGGATTCCGATTGCGACGCCGACGCCAATTTCGTGCTGACCGGCATGGGCGGCATCGTCGAGGTGCAGGGCACCGCCGAGGGCGCGCCGTTCAGTCAGGCGCAGCTTTCCGAGCTGCTGGCGCTGGCCAATAAGGGCATCGGCGAGCTGGCGGTGCTGCAGCGGCAGGCGCTGGGGCTGTAAGCCATGGCGCGTCGTTTCACCGAGGGAAAGCTGGTCATCGCCAGTCACAATCCCGGCAAGGTGCGCGAGATCGGCGAGCTGTTGACGCCTTTCGCCGTCGCGGTGGTGTCGGCCGGCGATCTCGGCATTTCTGAGCCGGAGGAAACCGGCCTGACCTTCCTGGCCAATGCCGAGCTGAAGGCCCGGCATTCGGCCGAGGCCGCCGGCCTGCCGGCGCTGGCCGACGATTCCGGCCTGGCGGTAGCGGCGCTGAACGGCGATCCCGGCATCTATTCCGCCCGCTGGGCCGGCCCGTCGAAGGATTTCCAGATGGCCATGCACAAGGTCGAGGACGGGCTGTCGGGCAAGACGGACCGCAGCGCCAGCTTCATCTGCGCTTTGGCGCTGGCCTGGCCGGACGGCCATGTCGAGACCTTCGAGGGCACGGTGGACGGCACGCTGGTCTGGCCGCCGCGCGGGGAAAAGGGCTTCGGCTACGATGCCATGTTCCAGCCGGCCGGGCAGAGCCTGACCTATGGCGAGATCGAGCCGGCCGACAAGCACGCCACCAGCCACCGCGCCGCAGCCTTCGCCAAGCTGGTCGATCGCTGCTTCAAGGGCTGACCCATGGCCGGGCCGGACACGCTGGCGGTCTATGTGCACTGGCCGTTCTGCCTGTCGAAATGCCCGTACTGCGACTTCAACAGCCATGTCGCGGCCGGCATCGACCATGCCCGCTGGCGCGCCGCCCTGCTGCGCGAGATCGATCATTACGCCGACCGCACGCCGGGACGCCTCGTCATCTCCATCTTCTTCGGCGGCGGCACGCCCTCGCTGATGGAGCCGGCGACAACGGCGGCGGTGATCGAGCATATCGGCCGGCGCTGGAGGCTGGATGAGGGCGTCGAGATCACGCTGGAAGCCAATCCCACCTCTGTCGAATCGGCGCGCCTGGCCGGGTTTCGCGATGCCGGAGTGAATCGCGTGTCGCTCGGCGTGCAGGCGCTGAACGATGCCGACCTGAAATTCCTCGGCCGCGAGCATTCGGCGCGCGACGCGCTGGCGGCGGTCGATCTGGCGGGGCGGCTGTTCAATCGTTTCAGTTTCGATCTGATCTATGCGCGACCGGGCCAGACGGTGGAGGGCTGGGTGGCGGAGATGCGCCAGGCGCTGTCTCATGCCGTCGGGCATCTATCGGTCTATCAATTGACCATCGAGGAGGGCACGCCCTTCTATGCCCGCCATGCGCGCGGCGAGTTCCGGATTCCCGACGAGGACACCGCCGCCGCGCTTTACGAGGCGACGCAAGCGGTTCTGGGCGAGGCGGGGTTGCCGGCCTACGAGATTTCCAACCATGCCAGGCCGGGCGAGGAATCGCGGCACAATCTGGCCTATTGGCGCTATGGCGACTATGCCGGCATCGGCCCCGGCGCGCATGGCCGATTGACTATCGGCGGCGAGAAGCGGGCGACCCGCCAGCACCGCGCGCCTGCCATCTGGCTGGAGCGGGTCGAGCGCGATGGCCACGCCACGCAGGCCGAGCTGCCGGTGATCCTGGAAGAGCGCCTGACCGAGATGCTGATGATGGGCCTGCGCACCGCGGAAGGCGTGCCGGCTGAGCGCTTCCGGCGGGAGACCGGCCTGGAGATGCGCGCCGCTCTGGATGCCGGCCGTCTTGCGCGCCTGGTTGAGGGCGGCTTCCTCGTCGCCGACGAAGCTGGCCTGCGCGCCACGCCCGAGGGCCGCCAGCGGCTGAACGCCGTGCTGCCGGCCCTGCTGGGATAGGCCGCCTTACAGCCCCTCGAACAGCGCGGTCGACAGATAGCGTTCGGCGAAGGAGGGGATGATCGCGACGATCAGCTTGCCGGCCATTTCCGGGCGCTTGCCAACCTCGATGGCGGCGGCAAGCGCCGCGCCGGAGGAGATGCCGACCGGCAGGCCCTCGGTGCGGGCGGCCTCACGCGCCATCTTGAAGGCGGTCTCGTTGCCGATGCGGATGGTTTCGTCGATCAGGCCGGTCTGCAGGATGTCGGGCACGAAGCCGGCGCCGATGCCCTGGATCTTGTGCGGGCCGGGCTGGCCGCCGGACAGGACGGGGCTATCCTCCGGCTCGACCGCGACGGTTCGGAAGCCGGGCTTGCGCTGCTTCAGCACCTCGGACACGCCGGTCAGCGTGCCGCCGGTGCCGACGCCGCTGATCAGCACATCGGCGCGGCCGCCGGTATCGGCCCAGATTTCCTCCGCCGTGGTGCGGCGGTGGACGGCCGGATTGGCGAGGTTCTGGAATTGCTGCGGCATGAAGGCGCCGGGCGTGTTGGCGACGATCTCCTCCGCCTTGGCGATGGCGCCCTTCATGCCCTTCTCCGGCGGCGTCAGCTCCAGTTCCGCTCCCAGCAGCTTCAGCATCTTGCGGCGCTCGACCGACATGCTCTCCGGCATGGTCAGGATCAGCCGGTAGCCCTTGGCGGCGGCCACGAAGGCCAGCGCGATGCCGGTATTGCCCGAGGTCGGCTCGACGATGATGGCGCCGGGCTTCAGCTTGCCTTCGGCCTCGGCGGCCTCGATCATCGCCGCGCCGATGCGGTCCTTCACCGAGGCCAGCGGATTGAAGAATTCCAGCTTGGCGACGATCTCAGCCTGCACGCCATGCCGGTCGGCCAGCCGCTTCACGCGGACCAGCGGGGTGGCGCCGATCGTATCGACGATGCTGTCATAGATCTTGCCGCGAAAGACCGGCTTCTGGTCGGACATAATACGCTCCCGATGTGTATTATTTGGCGAAATACGATGCTGATGCGTATTTGAGCAGAGTTTGGCCCGCTGACAAGAGGCAAAAGAAAACCCCGCCCAGCCTGACGGCGGGACGGGGAGTCTTGGGGCGTCGCTTCTTCTTATCGGGTCAGTCGAAATCCTGCGCCAGCGAGTCGCGCATGGCGGCGGGCAGGACGGACATGTGCGGATATTCCGGGTGGCTGAAGCCGACGATCACCTCGGTTTCCGGCTTGCGGAAGGCGGCGATCTGCGCCTCGGTAAACGGGAAGTGCACGAACTGCACGGAGGATGCCTTGCCATCGGCCGTTGTGCGGTCGACATCGTCCTCGGCCACGCCCTTCACGGTCTCGCCCGCAACCTTGACGAACATCTGATGCTCGATGCCGCCCAGCTTGCCCAGGATGCGGCGACGGCGATATTCGTCGTCGATCTCGAACATCACCGTGGCGACCAGCTCCTTGCCCTGCGGGATCAGCGGGTTGTAGGCGCTCAGCTCATCCTCGATCTGCGCGTCGCCGCCCTTCTCGATGTAGAGCATCTCCTGAACCTGGCTCAGCATCGTCTCGAAATTCTCGAAATAGAAGGTGGCGTGCGGGCCGACCTCGATGCGGCGGTTCTTCTTCAGCGCGACCACGGCGCGGCGGCGGTCGGCGCGGATCTTTACATAATCAGGCAGCGGCAGGATATCCGCGTGCGTGATCTGCTTGGCTGCAGCAGGCATCATGGGACCTCCGGTGGGTTTTGCGGCCGGCCTAAAGCCCGTAGGCCTTGGCGACCAGCTCAATGGGATGTTCGGACTGCGACGGGATGGCGGCCTTCTCGTCGATGGCCTCCATGCCTTGCAGGATGTGCATGCCGGCCAGCGGGCATTCGGAGACGACATATTTGTTCGCCTCCTTCAGGGCCTGGCGCGACACCGGCTTGCCGACTTTCAGGGCAATGTCGAAATTCTCCTTGAAGATGCCCCAGGAGCCGCCGTGGCCGGAGCAGCGCTCGATGACCGACACTTTGGTCTCCGGGATCAGGCGCAGCATCTCGGCCGCCTTCTGGCCGATATTCTGGGCGCGGGCATGGCAGGCGATATGGACAGTCACACCGCCATCGAGTGGCCGGATGCCCTCGGCCAGACCTTCCTTCTTAGCGATATCGACGAGATATTCGCTGATATCCTTGGTCGCGGCCGACAGGCGCTTCACATCCTCGTCGTCGGGCAGGATCAGCGGCCATTCGAATTTCAACATCAGCGTGCAGGAGGGCGTCAGCGACACGATGTCGTAGCCCTGGTCGATCCAGGGCTTCATCTCGCGGGCCACGTTCTTCGCCTTCTCCGCCACGGCGGCGATATCGCCCTGCTCCAACTGCGGCATGCCACAGCAGGAGGGGTAGACCACCTCGGTCTGGACGCCATTCTTCGCCAGCACCCGGCGTGCGGCCATGCCGGTGTCGGGATTGTTGAAATTCACGAAGCAGGTGGCGTAAAGGGCGGCCTTGCGGCCATAGGCCGGAGCCTGTGCATTGACCGTCGGCACGTCGCTCTTGGCGGCGCGGGTGAAGGTCTTGGCGTGGAATTTCGGCAAATCGGCGCGCTTGTCGATGCCGGCGACCGATTCCATTGCGCCGCGGGTCATGCCGTTCTTGCGATCGCTGACCCAGTTGGCGATCCCGGCGACCGGGGCCGCCATCTTCCCGTTGCGGTCGGTCTCGGTGACCTGCTTCAGCACGAAGGGGGTGCCCTGCTTCTTATGCTCGATGGCGCGGTAGCGCAGCATCAGATGCGGGAAGTCGAGGTTGAATTCGTGCGGCGGCACATAGGGGCATTTGGTCAGGAAGCACATGTCGCACAGGGTGCAGGCATCCACGACCGGCTTGAAATCCGCCGACTGCACCGAATCCAGCTCGCCGGTGGCGGATTCATCGACCAGATCGAACAGGCGCGGGAAGCTGTCGCACAGGTTGAAGCAGCGCCGGCAGCCATGGCAGATGTCGAAGACGCGACGCAGCTCCTCATCCAACTTGGCCTCGTCGTAAAAATCCGGATCGGTCCAGGCGAGCGGGTGCCGGATCGGTGCTTCGAGACTGCCTTCTTTCATGCTTCCCTCCCCCATTCGAACGCCGCTGCGCCTACCGAGGTAGGGCGGCGCGATAAAAAAGCAGCCCCCGCCAACGCCCTTGTCGGCGTCGGCGGGGGCGGAGCCTCATTACCCGTTGAGGGTTTCGAGGGCCTTCTGGAAGCGACCGGCGTGGCTCTTCTCAGCCTTCGCCAGGGTCTCGAACCAGTCGGCGATCTCGTCGAAGCCTTCCTCGCGCGCGGTGCGAGCCATGCCCGGGTACATGTCGGTGTACTCGTGGGTTTCGCCGGCGATGGCGGCCTTCAGGTTCAGGTCGGTCGCGCCGATCGGCTCGCCGGTGGCGGGGTCGCCGACGCTCTCCATGAATTCGAGATGGCCGTGCGCATGGCCGGTCTCGCCTTCGGCGGTGGAGCGGAACACGGCGGCAACGTCGTTATAGCCCTCAACGTCGGCCTTCTGTGCGAAATACAGATAGCGGCGGTTGGCCTGGCTCTCGCCGGCAAACGCTTCCTTGAGGTTATCGAAGGTCTTCGAACCTTTGAGATCCGACATGGCTTACTCCTTCCTGTCACGGTTCATCGGCCGGAGCTGCCTTGCTCGAACGCTGCCCCTGATCGGTCTTCGCAGAGGCGGATCGCGGGCGGATCGACGGGGCTGGGACGGCTCCGGGCGGTCGATCACTATCAACAGCTAGGGATATGGACGCTAGATTATGACAAGTCAACGCCTTTGAATGGCTCTAAAGACGATTTTAAGTGCTTAATCTGAAACAATATTTTGAATGAAAATCATTCTCAAACAAGCGTTGGCGCTAATATAGCGGAATCGCTGGCAAAAGCCGGGATCAGCCGCGCCGGACCCGGATAATGACGTCGACGCTGTCGATGATCGTGCCCGTCGGCGCCTGGGGCAGGCGCTCCAGCCCGATATCCTCCGAGGCGATATCCAGCAGGTCGCCGGAATCGGTGAAGAAGAAATGGTGATGGGTGCCGGTGTTGGTGTCGAAATAAGAGCGGCCGGCCTCGACCACCACTTCGCGCAGCAGGCCAGCATCGGTGAACTGGTGCAGCGTGTTATAAACCGTGGCCAGGGAAACCCGCACATTGGCGCCCAGCGCCTCGCCATGCAGTTGTTCGGCCGTCACATGGCGGTCGCAACCCTCGAACAGCAGCCGGGCCAGGGCCAGCCGCTGGCGCGTCGGGCGCAGGCCCGCCGCCTTAAGGCGTTCGATGCTGTGGGTGTAGGGGCGGGTCGTATCTATCTGCATTCCGGCCACCAGGGTTCAGTTACTGTCGGTTTTCCGCAAACCGTCACGAAAAAGCTCGTGCAACTGTAATATGTAATTCTTCTATGAGATTTCCACAGGGGATTCAATCGCGCCGCGCTGCGCTTTTCCGGCCTTCCGGGTTGCGTTGCGGCATCGAGACTGCCATTTCTGTTCCGTTTCGGGGAAGTGTTCCGGTAAAGTCGCTGGCCAGCGATAGGGGAATCGCTCCGTTCACGGGCCTGATCGGCAAGAATGATTGGGTCGCAACAACCAGGAAAGAAGCCTAGCCGAGATGGCCGACCGCAAGGACAACTACACCTACGAGGATTTGCTCGCCTGTGCGCATGGCAAGCTGTTCGGACCCGGAAATGCCCGCCTGCCGCTGCCGCCGATGCTGATGTTTGATCGCATCACCGAGATCAGCGAAGAGGGCGGCGCTTATGACAAGGGCGTCGTGAAGGCCGAGTTCGAAATTAAGCCGGACCTGTGGTTCTTCAAGTGCCACTTCGAGAGCGATCCGGTGATGCCTGGCTGCCTGGGCATGGATGCGCTGTGGCAGTTGCTGGGCTTCTTTCTGGGCTGGGTGGGAGCGCCAGGCGCGGGCCGTGCCCTGGCGGTGGGCGAGGTGAAATTCGCCGGCCAGGTGCTGCCGACCGCCAAGAAGGTCACCTATATGTTGGATATCAAGCGCGTCATCCGCCGCAAGCTGGTCCTCGGCATCGCCGATGGCCGGGTCGAGTGCGACGGGGAAACGATCTACGAAGCAAAGGACATCCGTGTCGGCCTGTTCCAGCCCGACACCGCGATGGCCGCCGGAGGCTGAACATGCGACGCGTCGTCGTCACCGGATTGGGCGTCATCTCTTCCATCGGCAATAACGCGGAAGAGGTGACTCAATCGCTGCGCATCGGTAAGTCGGGCATTGCCCCGGCCGATGAATATCGCGAGATGGGCTTCCGCTGCCAGGTGCATGGTTCGCTGAAGATCGACCTGGAACAGGCGATCGACCGCAAGCTGCTGCGCTTCATGGGGCCGGGCGCTGCCTACAACTACCTCGCCATGGAGCAGGCCATCGCCGATTCCGGGCTGGAGGAGAAGGATGTCGTCAATATCCGCACCGGCCTGATCATGGGGTCGGGCGGGCCGTCGACCAGCAACATGATGCTGGCCTTCGACACGGCGCGCGAGAAGGGGCCGAAGCGGGTCGGGCCGTACATGGTGCCGCGCGCCATGTCGAGCACCAACTCCGCCTGCCTGTCGACCTTCTTCCAGATCAAGGGCGTAAATTATTCCATCAGCTCGGCCTGCTCGACCTCGGCGCATTGCATCGGCAATGGCGCGGAGCTGATTCAGCTTGGCAAGCAGGACATCGTGTTCGCCGGCGGCGGCGAGGAGCTGCACTGGACCATGTCGGTGCTGTTCGACGCCATGGGCGCCATGTCGTCGAAATATAACGATACGCCGGAGAAGGCTTCGCGTCCCTATGACGCGAACCGCGACGGCTTCGTGATTTCCGGCGGCGGCGGGGTGCTGGTGCTGGAAGAGCTGGAGCACGCCAAGGCGCGCGGCGCCAAGATCTATGCCGAGATCGTCGGCTATGGCGCCACCTCGGACGGTTACGACATGGTGCAGCCGTCCGGCGAGGGCGCGGTGCGTTGCATGCAGATGGCGCTCCAGGGCGTCGAGGGGAAGGTGGATTACGTGAACACCCACGGCACCGCCACGCCGGTGGGCGACCAGCGCGAGACCGATGCGCTGCGCCAGGTGTTCGGCAAGGACCTGCCGGTGATCGCCTCCACCAAATCGCTGACCGGTCATTCGCTGGGCGCCGCCGGCGTGCATGAGGCGATCTATACGCTGCTGATGATGCAGAATGGATTCATCGCCGCCTCGGCCAATATCGAAACGCTCGACGAGGCGTTCGCCGACCTGCCCATCGCCCAGAAGCTGGTCGAAAAGCAGGTTGACCTTGCCCTTTCCAATAGCTTCGGCTTCGGCGGCACCAATGCCGTCCTGGCGATGAAGCGCTATAACGGCTGACCCGCGCATGACCATCGATCCCAAAAGCGCGGCTGAAGCCGCAAGCCCCGCCGACACGGCCGCCCAGCCCTTGATGGCCGGCAAGCGCGGCTTGATCATGGGCGTGGCGAACGATCATTCCATCGCCTGGGGCATCGCCAAGGCCCTGGCGGCGCAAGGGGCGGAGCTGGCCTTCACCTATCAGGCGGATTCCTTCGCCCGCCGCGTCGCGCCCCTGGCGGAATCCGTCGGCTCCGACCTGTTGCTGTCCTGCGACGTGGTTTCGGACGACAGCATCGACGCCGCCTTCGCGGGGTTGTCGAAGCGCTGGGACAAGCTGGATTTCGTCGTCCATGCCATCGCCTACTCCGACAAGTCGGAGCTGAAGGGGCGCTATCTCGACACCACGCGCGAGAATTTCCGCCGCACGCTGGATATCTCCTGCTTCTCCTTCACCAACGTGGCCAAGCGCGCGGCACCGCTGATGACCGATGGCGGCAGCCTGGTCACCCTGTCCTATCTGGGGGCTGAGCGGGTGACGCCAAATTATAACGTCATGGGCGTGGCCAAGGCGGCGCTGGAAGCCAGCGTGCGTTATCTGGCGGTCGATCTGGGCGACCAGAATGTCCGGGTGAACGCCATCTCCGCCGGCCCGATGCGCACGCTCGCCGGCTCGGCGATCAGCGATGCGCGCTATGTCTATCGTTTCACCCAGACCAACGCGCCGCTGCGTCGCAATGTGACGCTGGACGAAATCGGCGGTGCCGGCCTTTATCTGCTGAGCGATCTGTCGTCGGGCGTTACCGGCGAAGTGCTCTATGTCGATAGCGGCTTCAACGTGACGGCGATCCCGCATCCGAACCGCCAGCAGGCGGAAGAGGAATAAGCCGGCCTATAGCGCGAGCATCCGGTCCGGTACATCGGTGATGATGCCGTCCATGCCGTTCGCCAGGAGCTGGCGGGCGATGGCCGGCTCGTTCACCGTATAGGTCAGCGCCAGCAGGCCGGCGGCGTGGGTGGCGGCGATCCGCTCCCTCGTATAGCCGCGGAAATTGCCGTTCACGCTGGCGCATTTCAGCGCCTGGGCGTTCTCCAGCCATCCCTCGGCGAAATTGTCGGTCAGGTAGCCGCGTTCATAGTCCGGGGCCTGGGCCAGCGCGGTCTCCAGACAAGGGCGCTTGAAGCTGGAAAACTGGAACGGGCCGTCTCCCTTCCACTGCGCGCGTGCCACGGCGATGACCTTCTCCGCCGTCTCGACCTCGCGGCCGGCGCAGGGCTTGATCTCTACATTCACGCCCATGCCGGCCTTGGCGATGGCGTCCAGCGCTTCCGCCAGGGTGGGGATGCGCTCGCCCTTATAGGCCTCGCCGAACCAGCCGCCGGCATCCAGCGCCCGCAGCGCGGCGAAGCTGGCCTGGGCGACCGGCCCCTGGCCATTGGCGGTGCGGCCCAGCGTGTCGTCGTGATGCACGACCACTTCGCCGTCGGCCGACAGCTTGGCGTCCAGCTCCACCATCTTCACCCCCAGCGAGGCGGCCTTGGCGAAGCCGGCCAGGGTGTTCTCCGGGGCCAGGGCGGCGGCGCCGCGATGGCCGATGATCTTAGGGTAGGTCACGCGTTTGCTCCCGATGCCTTGTCGTTCGAACCGTTCTTTTGGCCGCCATGCTTTCCGGCGCTAGACATGAAAGAGGCGGCACCCGAAGGTGCCGCCTCTGTGTCATTCCGACAAGCGCCCGATTTACTCGGCCGCGTCGTCCTTGGCCGACAGGTCGGCGCCGGTCTCCTGGTCGATCTTCTTCATCGACAGCTTGACCTTGCCGCGATCGTCGAAGCCCAGCACCTTCACCTTCACGGTAGCCCCGACATCGACGACGTCGGTGACCTTGCCGACCCGGCCCTCGGCCAGCTCGGAGATGTGCACCAGGCCATCCTTCGGGCCGAGGAAGTTCACGAAGGCGCCGAAATCCATCACCTTCACGACCTTGCCGGTGTAGACCACGCCGACTTCCGGCTCCGCCACGATCTCACGGATCCAGTTGATCGCCTTCTGGCTCGATTCGTCGCTGACGGCGGCAACCTTCACCACGCCGTCATCGTCGATGTCGATCTTGGCGCCGGTCACTTCGCAGATCTCGCGGATGATCTTGCCGCCCGGGCCGATGATGTCGCGGATCTTGTCCTTCGGGATGGAGATGGTGGTGATGCGCGGCGCATTCTCGGACACGCCCTCGCGGGCCCCGGTCAAGGCCTTGGCCATCTCGCCCAGAATGTGCAGACGGCCATGCTTCGCCTGATCCAGGGCGATTTTCATGATCTCCTTGGTGATCGAGGTGATCTTGATGTCCATCTGCAGGGAGGTGACGCCCTCTTCCGTGCCGGCGACCTTGAAGTCCATGTCGCCGAGGTGATCCTCGTCGCCCAGGATGTCGGACAGCACGGCGAACCGGTCGCCTTCCTTGATCAGGCCCATGGCGATGCCCGCCACCGGGCGCTTCAGGGGCACGCCTGCATCCATCAGCGACAGCGAGCTGCCGCAGACCGTCGCCATCGAGGAGGAGCCGTTCGACTCGGTGATCTCGGAGACGATGCGGATGGTGTAGGGGAAGTCCTCCTTGGCGGGCAGCAGCGGACGCACGGCGCGCCAGGCCAGCTTGCCATGGCCGACTTCACGACGGCCCGGAGAGCCCATGCGGCCAGCCTCGCCGACCGAGTAGGGCGGGAAGTTGTAATGCAGCATGAAGTTTTCGCGATACTCGCCTTCCAGCGCGTCGATGATCTGCTCGTCCTGGCCGGTGCCCAGCGTGGTGACCACGATCGCCTGGGTCTCGCCGCGGGTGAACAGCGCCGAGCCATGGGTGCGCGGCAGAACGCCGACCTCGGAGACGATCGGGCGGACCGTCTTGGTGTCGCGGCCGTCGATGCGCAGGCCGGTATCCAGGATGGCGTTGCGGACGACGTCGGCTTCCAGCTCCTTGAAGACGCCGCCGAACTTGTCGAGCGGCAGCTCCTCGGTATCCGCCAGGGCGGCCTTGACCGATTCCTTCACCGCGCCGACCTTGGCGTAGCGCTCGGCCTTCTGGGTCTCCTTGTAGGCCTCGACCAGCTTGTCGTAGCCCAGCTCGCGCACGCGGGCCTGCAGCGTGTCGATGCCGGCGGCCGGCGGGGTGAGGTCCCACGGGTCCTTGGCGGCCTGTTCGGCCAGCTCGATGATCGCGTCGATCACCTTTTGCATCTCGGTGTGGCCATAGACCACCGCGCCCAGCATGATTTCCTCGGACAGCTCATGGGCTTCCGATTCGACCATCAGCACGCCTTCGACGGTGCCGGCGACGACGAGATCGAGCTGCGAGTCCTTCACGTCCTGCTGCAGCGGGTTCAGCACATACTCGCCATTCATGTAGCCGACGCGGGCAGCCGCGATCGGACCCATGAAGGGCATGCCGGAAATGGTCAGGGCCGCGGAGGCGCCGATCATCGACACGATGTCCGGATCATTCTCCAGATCGTGGCTCAGCACGGTGCAGACGACCTGCGTCTCGTTGCGGTAGGTGGGGTGGAACAGCGGGCGGATCGGGCGGTCGATCAGGCGGGAGGTCAGAACCTCCTTCTCGGTCGGCCGGCCTTCGCGCTTGAAGAAGCCGCCGGGGATCTTGCCCGCGGCGAAGGTCTTCTCCTGATAATTCACGGTCAGGGGGAAGAAGTCCTGGCCTTCCTTCGGCGCTTTCGCGCCAACGGCGGTGCACAGCACGGTGGTCTCACCATAGGTGGCCATCACGGCGCCATGCGCCTGGCGGGCAACCTTGCCCGTCTCAAGGACCAGCTTGCGGCCGCCCCAGTCGATCTCTTTACGGTAAACGGTAAACATACAGGTATATCCTCGTCGTGCGGAACCCGCGCGTCCGGTCAGAAGAGTTCAGGGCTATATGGGGGGCGTTTGAGCGGCCCTATCGTCATGCTGACCCTTGTCAGCCGCGATGCCGGGCGGCGGCGTCGACCCATATGGTCGGGTTCCTAATCTATCTATCTCTTCTTTTGCGCGCCCGTTCTATGTCACGGAACGCGGTTAAGGTCAATGCCAAGCGGGATGTGGGCCAAATGACCGCAAAGAAAAGGGCGCCACCGGTTTCCCGGGGCGCCCCTTGTTTCTTCCAGGCTGCGGCCGGTTAGCGGCGCAGGCCCAGGCGGCCGATGAGCGCTTCGTAGCGGCCCTGGCTCTTTTTCTTGGTGTAGTCGAGCAGACGACGACGCTGACCGACGAGGACCAGCAGGCCGCGACGGGAATGGAAGTCCTTCTTATGCTCGTTCAGATGGTCGGTCAGGTTGCGGATGCGTTCCGTGAGGATCGCAACCTGCACCTCGGGGGAGCCGGTATCGTGCTCGCCCTGGGCATATTCCTTGATCAGTTCCTGCTTGCGCTCGGCCGTAATCGACATCGTCAGTTCCTCCAATATCAGAGGTTGAGAACACGCACCGGGTGCAGGCGTCCCTGGCTGAAGCGGGCAAGCGCGACCGGCTTGCCGTCCGACACGGTGCAGACCATGTCGCCTTCCTCCAGATCTCCCAGGCGCTGCAGATCGACCGCCCGAAACAGGGGAACGGCCTGACCGTTGCGCATCAGGGTTGCCTCCATGCCGTTCAAGGCCAGGGCCGGGATGTCGTCCAGCGCGGTCTCGATCGGCAACAGGTGCGACTGAGGGGCGGGAACTTGCTCCGGCCCGTCCAGTAAATCAAGGGAAATCGCATGTTCCAGGGTGAAAGGCCCGCTGCGCAGCCGCCGCAGGCTGTGCACATGCCCCACCGTGCCCAGCGCCAGCGCCAGGTCGCGACCGAGCGAGCGGACATAGGTGCCCTTGCCGCAATCCAGCTCGAATTCCGCCGTGTCGGCATCGACGATGCGCATCAGCTCAAGCCGGGTGACGGTGACGATGCGGGATTTCATCTCCACCGGCGCGTCGGCGCGGGCCAGGTCGTAGGCGCGCTCGCCGTCGATCTTGATCGCCGAATAGCGTGGCGGCACCTGTTCTATCTCGCCCAGGAAGCCGGGCAGGGCGGCCTGGATTTCCGCTGCCGTCGGCCGCGTCTCGCTGGTCGCGGTCACATCGCCCTCGCGGTCGTCGGTGGCCGTGGCCTGGCCCCAGCGTACCTCGAAGCGATAGCTCTTGCGGCCATCCATGACGAAGGGAACGGTCTTGGTGCCCTCGCCCAGGGCGATCGGCAGCACGCCGGTCGCCAGCGGGTCGAGCGTGCCGGCATGGCCGGCCTTGGCGGCGTTGAAGACGCGCCGGACGACGGAGACGGCGCGGGTGGAGTTCAGCCCTTCGGGTTTGTCGAGGATGAGCCAGCCATCGACCTTCTCGCCGCGGCGCTTACGCGCCATCGGGGGTGTCCTCGGCCTCGTCCGCATCCAGGTCGCGGGCGACGTCCGGGCGGCGCAGCAGATTGTCGATGCGCGCGGAAACGGCGAAGGCCGTATCGTTCACGAAATGAATCGCCGGCACATGGCGCAGCGTCACCTCGCGGCCGATCTGCCCACGGATGAAGGGGGCGGCGTGGTTCAACGCCTTCAATATGTCCCGGATATTGCCGTTTTCGCCGCCCTCGACGGGCTGGGCGGCCTGGCCCAGCGGGATGATATAGGCGGTCGCGTTCCGCAGATCGGGGCTGATGCGCACCTCGGTCACGGTGATGGACATACCCTCCAGCACCGGATCGCGCAGCATGTCGCGCATCAATATCTGCGACAGGATATGCCGCAGCTCTTCGCCGACGCGCAGCTGACGCTGGCTCGGACCCGCATTGCTCTGGGGTTTGCGCTTTACCATGCCGACAAAAGGGCCTGCTTGCGTGACGGGGCCGGCCTAAGCCGGCCCTTGATCACAAGGCGCGGGCCACTTCCTCCACTTCGAAGCATTCGATGACATCGCCGCTGCGAATGTCCTCGTAATTCTCGAACGCCATGCCGCATTCATAGCCGTTATTGACCTCGCGCACTTCGTCCTTGAAGCGGCGCAGGGTCTTCAGCGTGCCCTCATGGACCACGACATTGTCGCGCAGCAGGCGGACCTTGGCGCCGCGCTTCACGGTGCCTTCGGTGACCATGCAGCCGGCGACCTTGCCGACCTTGGTGATGTTGAAGACCTCGCGGATTTCGGCATTGCCGATATGGGTCTCGCGCACCACCGGCGAGAGCATGCCGCTGAGCAGCGCCTTCACGTCGTCGACCACATTGTAGATAATCGAGTAGTAGCGCACCTCGACCCCGTCGCGGCGCGCCATCTCGCGGGCCTGCGGGTTGGCGCGGACGTTGAAGCCGATCATCAGCGCGTTCGACGCCTTGGCCAGAGTCACATCGCTTTCGTTGAAGCCGCCGACGCCGGCCTGCAGCACGCGCACGGCCACCTCGTCGGTCTCCAGCTTCTCCAGGCTGGCACGGATCGCCTCGGTCGAGCCCTGCACGTCGGACTTGATGATGACGGCCAGCTCCTTCTTGGCGCCCTCGGCAAGCTGGGTGAACATCTGTTCCAGCGTGCCCCGGCCCGAGGTCGCCGCATTCTGCTGGCGCACCTTGGCCTGGCGGTACTCGGCGATGTCCCGGGCCTGGTTCTCATTGTCGACGACGATGAACTCGTCGCCGGCCTGCGGCGTGCCGTTCAGGCCCAGCACCTCGACCGGCTGCGCCGGGCCGGCGCTGTCGATCGGCTGGCCCTTATCATCGAGCAGCGCGCGGACGCGGCCGGATTCGGCGCCGGCGACGAACACGTCGCCGACATTCAGCGTGCCGCGCTGGATCAGCACGGTGGCGACGGAACCGCGGCCGCGCTCAACCTTGGCTTCCACGATGGTGCCTTCGGCCTGGCGTTCCGGATTGGCCTTCAGGTCGAGAATTTCGGCCTGCAGGAGAATGGCCTCCTCCAGCTTGTCGAGATTCTCACCAGTCTTGGCCGAGACGTCGATGCACAATATGTCGCCGCCCAGCTCCTCGACGACCAACTCGTGCTGCAGCAATTCCTGGCGCACGCGCTGGGAATTGGCGCCCGGCTTGTCGATCTTGTTGACCGCAACGATGATCGGCACCTTCGCCGCCTTGGCGTGGGTGATCGCCTCGACCGTCTGCGCCATGATGCCGTCATCGGCGGCGACGACCAGCACGACCAGGTCGGTCACGTTGGCGCCCCGGGCGCGCATCGCGGTGAAGGCCTCATGGCCCGGCGTATCGAGGAAGGTGATCTTCTGGCCCGAAGGCAGGTTCACCTGATAAGCGCCGATATGCTGGGTGATGCCACCGGCCTCCCGGGCCGCCACATCGGTCTTGCGCAGGGCGTCCAGCAGCGAGGTCTTGCCGTGATCGACATGGCCCATGATGGTGACGACCGGCGGACGCGACTGCAGCGTCTCGCCCACATCGGCGGCGCGGCGGATCGAGAATTCCACGTCGGATTCCGACACGCGCTTCACATTATGGCCGAACTCGCCCACCAGCAGCTCCGCCGTGTCGGCGTCGATCGGCTGGTTGATGGTCGCCATCACGCCCATGCGCATCAGCGCCTTGATGACGTCGGTGCCGCGCTCGGCCATACGATTGGCCAGTTCCTGCACGGTGATCGTCTCGGGGATGGTGACGTCGCGTACCACTTTGTGCCGCTCCTGGGCAGCACCCATCTGGCGCTGCTTTTCGCGTTCGCGCTGGCGTCGCACGGAGGCCAGGGAGCGCTGCCGCTCGCTGTCGTCCAACGCCTCGTTGATATTGACCTTGCCACCACGGCGACGCGGCTCGCCACGCCGGGCGGCGGGCGCTGCGCGGCGCACTTCGGGCTTGGCGCCACCGGCGCCGCCACCGCTGCGGCGGCGGCGACCGCCATCGTCGTCTTCTTCCGGCGCGGCAACGACATCGACCATCTTCGCCGCGGCACGCGCGCCGGCATCGTCCGCCGTGCGGGTGCCGGCCGGACGCGCCTGCTGGCTGGCCGGACGCGCGGCGGCCTCGGCGGCCTTGCGCGCGAGATGATGGCCAGCGACATAGGGGCGCCCGCATGACCTGCGGCACCTCCAGCCCCGATACGATCACCCTCCACATTCCGTTCCGCATCGTAAAGCGTGGCGGTCGGAAAGAAATGCATTTGCCTCAAGGTGCATCAGAACTCCCAAGGACAGACAGCACACTCGTCAAGGCGCTGGTCCGTGCCTTCCGCTGGAAGCGGATGCTAGAGGCGGGCGAATTCGCGACCATCACCGAACTGGCTGAGAGCGAGGGCATTGCCCAGTCCTACATGACCCGCGTCCTGCGCTTGACGCTTCTGGCACCGGATCTCGTCGAGGCGATCCTAGACGGGAAGCACAGGGCAGAGGTGACGCTCGCGCAGGTGCTGGAGACGTTTCCTGTGGAGTGGTGGAGTCAGCGCCTCGAAACCCCGCTTTCCGACCAGCCCGAAGCCCTGTAGACACAGTAGCTGGAACGCCGCTGCCACCGGAGGTACGCCCCAGATGACGGTCGGCAACAGGCATTGGAGAGCCCACGTGGTTCAGCATCTAGAGCACGAAGCGCTAGCTTGGCGAACCTTGGATCCATATCTGGCCTATCGGCTTGATAGAAAAACTACATACGGTATGCTTCCAGAAACGCCGCGACTACAAAGGACGACTTCTTGATGCTTAAGAAATTCAACAATGTCGCGGTGGAAGCGGGTCCAGAAAAAATTGAACTCATTGATGGCGGAGATAAAGCGCTGCTTCCGGATATTAAGCCAACAACCCCCGTAAGCTCATTCGATCGCACGCTCTTTGCGGACAGTGACTTTGATTTCGCAATCGAGGATGTTGCCCCTGTCGTTGGGTTCTCTCGAACATTCATCAACAAGGTGGTGGGACGGAAGCAACGCCTCGACGCTTCCGACGTTGTCAAGCTTCTAGACCAAGATGCATTCAGCGAAACATTCGTCCCGCGCAGCAAGATCATTCAATATCTGACAAGAAACAGATACCAAATGACCAGCGAAAAAAAACTGGATATCACAAATGAATTCGTCCTACTCAAGGGCGATGCTATTGAAATTTTACGTTCACTACCATCCTCTTCAATTCAATGTGTTGTAACATCAACACCATATTGGGGTTTGAGACTTTACGACACACCCGTTGCGAGCAATTGGGCCGATGATGACCGGTGTTCATACGGCCATGAGCAAACTCCTGAGGGCTTCATCCGTCACACGACTGAAATTCTGTATGAAATCCTCCGGGTTCTGAAGCACGACGGTTCAGTCTGGTGGAATGTGATGGACTCCTTCAACACCCGAACTCAAATCAGAGGCAACGCAGTCGAAGCTCTGCGAGCGATGCAGGGTAATGATAAGAGGAAGTGGAGCGAGCATGATTGCCGCCGCTACAGCGCGGGGCATGCTTACCTCAAGGATGGGGAGCAATGCCTAATTCCAAGCAGGATTGCGGAGCGCGCATCGCGCATGGGATTCTTCGTAAAGTCTATGGTTACGTGGGCTAAAACAGCGACTCTCCCGGAGCCCCAAAATTCACGAGTAAGTCGAAATCTTGAATACGTCATTCATCTGTCTAAGGTCCGGACTCCGAAATTCAACAAGGAAATATACCGACGCCTTCCAGCGGCCCTTGGTGGCAGAAATAACGGATGGGAGACGGATAAACTCTCGGATGTTTGGACGTTGCCAACCTCTAGCGGACGAGATGGCCACGGTGCGCAGTTTCCCGTCGCGCTGCCAGGAAGATGTTTGGCGCTAACGACTGATAAAGACGACCTCGTCTTGGACCCATTTGTCGGCGCAGGAAATAGCGGCGTAGCAGCTCTTGCACTTGGGCGACGCTTTATTGGAATAGACGTTTCCGAAAAGTATCTCGAGACTGCGCGCAAGAAACTGAATGCAGCGACAACCGATCGGAGAGAGGTTCCGCTTTCCGATTTGCCGACTCTCGTGGAGAATACTTCTCCCGATCCGTTGGAATGAGAAGTCGTTACTCTTCCCAAGCAGTCACGATCGCTTCTAGTCTACCCGCAAATGCCTGAGCACACAGCTCACTCGCTGCAGAAGGGTCAGCAACGGCAAAGCGCCCACTCCAGGATCGAGGCCTTGCAACGACCTCTTCCGGTCCGACAACGATATGAAGCCTTCTCGCTCCGCCTTGGGGCGGAAACTCGACCTCATATGCAAAGCACTGGGTCACCCCAGTCGACACATAAGAGGAGTTCAGTGAATATTTGCATTCGAAGATTAATTCGGTTCGTTTGCCCGCCACAGTCTGCTCAATCCAGAGGTCGGGCCGCAGAGGAGCTCCCTCCAAATCTCGCGTAACGGATCGGTAAGGTGATGCAACGCTACGGTACTCTCGCGGAACTGTCTGATAGAAGGCGTGCCATTCACCTTGTTTGGCATCGAGGCTCAGCGAGGGACGCCCTCCATGTGCCGCAGCGAAGGGAGCCTTCGAAGTCCACACTTGCTCGCTCGCAGTCTCTTTCAGTCGAGATGAAATAGTGCCAAGCGTACCAAGTTCGAAAAGCTGGTGCGCAAATTCGGGGAGGATTGGTCTTAGCGCGAGCAACTGAGCCGACGCACTTCCGGTCCAAAGCCCCATCAGGATTTCCGCTATCTTGGCAAGTACGAGCCAAACACCCCCCGCCTGGCGACATGCATCTCGATCGTACTCTGACAGTCCGTCAAGCTCGTCTGCGGCAGTGGCGACTTCCGGAAGTTCGAGCGCGGACGAGAAACGTTGCCGCATAGCAGGCTCAAGTGTGCGCCGGCCAAACTGAGCCCAAATTAGGGATTCGGCCCGTGCGATGGATGTCGCCGTCCACTTCAGTAATCGCGTAAAGCTTGTGTCATGCGTGTAAACGGGCCGCTTCTCGATATAGCTTTCAGACGGATATCTGCCGAAGACCGCGATCGTCGCTTGCCAATCAGTGTGAGCTGACGGTGCATCTACATAATCTACCGCACGCTGCGTCTGTTGGCCAATGAGGTCCAGCCATTCACCAGCATGTCTCGGAAGATGTCTCCCTAAAGTGGTTTGAATATGCAGTAAAGCCACCTCGACCATCCTCGCGCGGACGACTTCCGGTGCCCAATCCCTTGCGATCTCAAGCTCATCAGGCCGGAACCAATCGTAAAGTGAGCCAGCACCTGCCCAATGAGAGGAAAGAGCCGATACCCCTTTCCAAGGAATAGAGGCGGAAGCACCCTCAAAGGCTGGCGGCTTCACTGGCGAGGTCATGTCCGAAAATACCGCCGAGACCATCGAAGAAGTCCTCCCTTTTCTCTGGGTCCAATCGCATCAATTGTTGACCCATGTAGAGGATATAGGCGTCTTGCAGCAGCTGTTTCTCATCTGCCGTGGCTGTAGTATCCGCCGATGCCTCTGCCTCTCGCGAGACATACCGAGCCATGTCCAAGAAAGGAGCTGGCCCGATAGAAAGGGCATCAAGGTGTAGCGCATAAGCGGCCGAGAGAAGTTTTGCGACGGGCGCACGAAGTTTCGTGATTTTCGCAATCAGGCCTTCGAAGGCTGCCACATCAATTGGTGGCACGGGAACGAGCGCCCATCTCCGAAGCAAGGCTGATCCCATTGGGAATACCCGCCCTCGGTCAACGTTGTTGTAGGTGCCGAGCAATCGCCAATCGGAACCAACATAATACACGCGCTGTTCATTATCCTCCTTCACACCGCTCTTCTCACCCTTGGCCCACATTAAGACCATTGACTTCGGCGCTTCTGCGCCTTCGCCTTTACCAAGATGCGTAGGTCCTAAATCAACGCTTTGGCCGGCAAGGAAGGTAAGAACCGGCCCAAGAACTCGGTCGAGATCGGCGCGGTTCATCTCGTCGATCCAGAACAGCTGGTTATCGCGGATTGCCCGGAGAAGATAGCCCTCGCGAAATGCGAGGCGCCCGTCTTCTTGGGGATAGTAACCGCCAATCAGCGTGCGAGCCGTCCAGTCGATTTCCGCAGTGTAGCACACGTAGTTTGGCGAGTTGTCTAACCCGAGCAAGGAGGGATCCGTGACGGCTTCTTCTAGCAGCTCAGCCCAAAGCCGTGACTTCGCAGTACCCGGCGCGCCCACCAGCGCCACAGCTTTGGAAGATGCAACTGCCCTACAAATCCGGCGGCGTACATCACCGCTGATGACCAAATCGACTTCACTCGAAGCAGCCATTGGAACCAGCTCTTTCGCTGCTCTAGCCGTAGTAGCATGGCTAGTGCTCTGAGAGCGCGGTTGAAGATCCGGGGGCAGAGATGCCAAGCTCTCATCATACTTTTGCTCAGAGAATGAAAAGCCGAGAGCATCCTTTTTGAAGAGCGCGCTCACCTCTTTGTCGGACAACTTGAATACCGACTTGAACCGATCGATGACATCCTTGTCAGTCACCCCATCGTCAAACGGCTCCCCCCTAAGCAGAAAAGCAGCCGCTGCCTTCAATGGGATCTTGTCTCCCAGCAGTTCAGCGATTTTTTCTGCAGCGTCATCAGGAATGCGAATCGAGAAGTGTCCATCGGTCGGGGTCACTTCTAAGAGGGAGTTCAAATTTCGTCCTTCGTACAAATGGGTGTACGTGCCACGGCGCTCATACCCAGGGGCCAGGAACTCGATCGCACCCTCTCGCTGGCCGAATGGATTGACGTCGGGCAGCGGCGTTCCTGGAAGAATCCGGAAGAAGCGCTTTAGCTCCGGTTCGACACTATCGCTTCCATTCGAAAATAGCTCGAATGCATCCCCCTTGGATGGCTCCTTTGCCTTCAGCATAAGATAACCCATCGCGGCGGTGCGGCCGGAACGTTTGAACGACTGTGATGCGAGAGACCGCAGGCCGCCGACGACGGTCTCGTGGCTTAGATAGTTCTTTCGACCTGAGCTCATTGCATGCTCCTAAGAAACTTTGACTGCCGGCCTTCTCTCACGGAAAGATAAGCATGTCAATCCCACGATAGTCGCAGAAAAATTATAGCACCAACGATTGTCGCGCAGTTGTCGTGGAGATATAGATGAGCCAGCCTTGGGATGCGTCGCACGGGATTTTTCCATGCAGGGTAGTGGCTTGGCTTGAATCGCTCAGCGATAACCACCGTTCGAATACGGTCACGTTATGGACCACCCGGGACCAGCTTCGAAGCGCTTGGGTTCCAAAGAGAAGCTCTAGAGTTTTCATGGCTCTAGCAGCTGTTCACCAAATCGGCGCAGTCATGAGGTCCGGAGAATATCGACCATGAGAGACCGCTTCCGGGACTGCCGCCGGCCTAGCCAGTGCTCAGCCTCTCCCGCATAACCTGCGAGAACAACGAAAAAATCCGGCCGGAGCCGGATCGATAGAAGTATTCTTGAAGGTAAATTGGCGGAGGGGATGGGATTCGAACCCACGATACAGTTTAACCTGTATAACGGTTTAGCAAACCGTCGCCTTCAGCCACTCGGCCACCCCTCCGCCGTGAGCGGCTTACGTTCACGACGTATGCGGACGCTTCTTCTAGTAGGCCGCCCCCATCCCTGTCAACGAGAGATGGGGGCGGGCGCGTCGCCAAACCGAAATAAACCTTTAGCCGGGAACCGCCATGCCCTTCTGCACCGCCGGGCGGGCGCCGATGGCGTCGAACCAGCGCTTCAGGTTCGGGTAGTTCGCCCACTCGATGCCGTGCCATTCCCAGCGCGCGATCCAGGGGTAGGTGGCGATGTCGGCGATGGAATAATCGCCGGCCAGATAGGCCGCCTCGCCCAGGCGCTTGTCCATCACGCCGTACAGGCGGTGCGTCTCGCTGGTGTAGCGCTCAATGGCGTAGGGCACCTGTTCCTTGGCGAAGCGGCGGAAATGGTGCGCCTGGCCGAACATCGGGCCGACGCCGGCCATCTGGAACATCAGCCAGGTCATGGTCTCGTAGCGCCCGGCCGGGTCGGCCGGCAGCAGCTTGCCGGTCTTCTCGGCCAGGTAGAACAGGATCGCGCCGCTCTCGAACAGGCTGATCGGCTTGCCGCCCGGCCCGTCGGAATCGACGATGGCGGGGATCTTGTTGTTCGGGCTGATCTTCAGGAAATCCGGCGCGAACTGCTCGTCCTTGGAGATGTTCACGGCGTGCGCCTTGTAGGGCAGCCCCACCTCCTCCAGCATGATCGAGACCTTGCGGCCGTTCGGCGTGGTCCAGCTATAGAGATCGATCATCGTCGACTCCCAATGGTTGCGGAATATGGCCCGCACCTTAGGCCAGTCCGCCGGGAGAGGGAACAGCCAGCGAGGATCGATCCCGCGCCCGCCCTACACCGCCGCCAGGGCCTGCTCCAGATCGGCGATCAGGTCGGATTCGCTCTCGATGCCGATGGAGAAGCGCAGCAGATCCTCGGGCACCGGGCTTTCCGGCCCCTCGATGGAGCGGCGATGCTCGACCAGACTCTCAACGCCGCCCAGCGAGGTGGCGCGCTTGAACAGTTTCAGGCCGGCGGCGGCCTTCACCGCCCCTTCCTTGCCGCCGGTCACGCGGATCGACAGCATGCCGCCGAAGCCGCCGGTCATCTGCCGGGCGGCGACGGCGTGGCCGGCATGGCCGGGCAGGCCAGGATAGAGCACCTGCGCCACCTTCGGGTGCTTCTCGAAATGCCGGGCGATGGCCATGGCGTTGGCCGAGGCGGCGCGCACCCGCACATGCAGGGTGCGCATGCCGCGCAGCAGCAGCCAGGCCTCGAACGGCCCCATGATGGTGCCGATATCCTTGCGGATGCCGACGATGCGCTGCCAGAAATCGTCGGCCTCGCGGGTCACCAGCGCGCCGGCGATCACGTCGCTATGGCCGTTCAGATATTTGGTGGCGGAATGCATGACGATGTCCGCGCCATGCTCCAGCGGGCGGCTCAGCACCGGGGTGGCGACGGTGGAATCGACCGCCAGCTTCGCCCCGACCGAATGGGCGATGCGCGCCGCCTCCTTCAGGTCGGTGATGCTCCACATCGGGTTCGACGGGGTCTCCGCCCAGATCAGCGCCGGCTTGTGCTTCTGGGTCAGCGCCTGCAGCGCCGCCATGTCGTCATTCGGGTAATAGACGATCGCGACGCCCCATTCCGCGCCCCAGGCGTTCAGCCATTTGCGGATGCCCCAATACATGACTTCCGGCACCAGCGCCGTGTCGCCCGGCTTCAGCGCCAGGAACACGCCGGTCGCCGCCGACATGCCGGAGGCGACCAGAAGGCTGGCCGCCCCGCCCTCCAGCGCCGTCAGCACGCCCTCGGCCTGCCGCACGGTCTGATTGTCGGGACGGCCATAGATGAAGCCATTCTTGTATTCCAGGTCCGCCTCGCGCTCGAAGGTGCTGGCGATATAGACCGGCGGGGTCACGGCGCCGGTCAGGGGCTCGGTCACACCAAGCGCCTGCGCGGCCAGCGTCTCGGGCGACGCGTCGGGGAAGTTTTTGCTCATGGCGCTAGTGCTAGCGCGCCCGGCCCTTCCCCCGCAAGTGCGCTCGCGGCATGGGGCCCCCGAGCGGAAAGCGCTTCCGCAATCAGCCGAGCGAGAGGCTGCCGTCGGCCGCGGGGCGGCCGGTGACCAGTCGCTTCAGGAAGGCCCGCGCGGCGCGATAGCCAGCAGCCATCGCATCGGCCCGCAATTGCCGGCCCTGGACCATATAGCGATCGATCAGCCGGGGTGAAATGTCGGTGTGCAGCGCATACATAGGTCAGTCCTCCTTACGTATTTCCTGCCCCAGATTTAGGGGATTGCAGGCCCCGCGATAATCGGCTGATCTGTGCAGGAACTAGTTCCGCAGAGGAATGAAAGACAAATGGATCGTTTCCTCGCCTTGCAGGTATTCACCGCCGTCGTGGAATCCGAGAGCCTGATCGGGGCCAGTCGCAAGCTCGGCCTGTCGCCCTCCGCCGTGTCGAAAAACCTGGCGGCGCTGGAGGAGCATCTGGGCGCGCGGCTATTGAACCGCACGACCCGGCGCATCGGGCTGACGGAGATCGGCGAGGCCTATTACGAGAAGGCGGCGCGGATCCTGACCGACCTGGCCGACGCCGACCAGACGGTGAGCCAGCTGGAGGGCCAGCCGCGCGGGCTGTTGCGCATCTCCGCGCCGATCAGCTTCGGCCAGCGCCATGTCGCCCCGGCCCTGCCCGCCTTCCGCGCCGCCTATCCCGAGGTGACGGTGCAGATGGTGCTGAGCGACGCGGTGGTGGATATCGTGGCGGAGCGGTTCGACCTCGCCATCCGCATCGCCAATCTGAAGGATTCCAGCCTGGTGGCGCGCAAGCTGGCCTCGAACCATCGGCGGCTCTACGCCTCGCCGGACTATCTGGCCCGCAAGGGCGCGCCGCAATCGCCGTCCGACATCGACAGCCACGAGCTGATCACCCAGCCGCCCGGCTCGCCGCTGCTCGATCTCAGCCTGACGCGCGACGGCGAAACGCGCATGCTGCATGTGCTGGGGCACATCCAGCTCAGCTCCGTCGAGGCGATCCTGGAGGCCTGCCTGGCCGGCGGCGGGCTGACCGTGCTGCCGGAATACATGGTCGGCGACCATGTCGCCGCCGGCCGGCTGGTGCATGTGCTGCCGGACTACACCGTGCCCGACACGGTCATTCAGGCGGTCTTTCCCTCCGCCCGCCACCTCTCCGCCAAGGTCCGCGCCTTCCTGGACTTCCTGGTCGCCCGCTATAACCCCGTCCCGCCCTGGCAGAAGCCGGGCGGGTAAGGGGCAAGCAGTCTCACGCCGCCGGGCGCGGCAGGGCCTCCTGGGGGGTCTTCAGGCCCGGCAGGGCGGCGATGCGGGCCAGCCAGGCGCGGACGTTCGGATAGGCGTCGAGCGCGATCTTGGCGTCGGCGGCGTAGGAGGCGGTGACGAAGCAGGCCAGATCGGCGATCGTCGGCTTGTCGCCCACCAGATACTGCCGGCCCTCCAGCGCCTCGTTAAGCATGCCCAGCGCCCGCTGTCCGCGCGCCTGGCCGAAGGCGACGATCTCCGGCGCGCCGTTCAGGAACAGGATTTGGGATCGCGGGCCGGCGATGCCCGGATGCAGCAAATCGGCGTCCCAGAAGATCCATTCGCGCACCTGCTGCTTTTCCGCCGGGGTGGCGCCGTCCAGCTTGCCGGTCTTCTCGGCCAGATGGATCAGGATCGCGCCGGACTGCGCCATCGCCGCGCCATCCTCGACCAGCACCGGCACCTGGCCCCATTTGTTCATCGCCAGAAATTCCGGCGTCTTGTTCTCGCCGGCGCGCAGATTGACATGCTTGTAATCGTATTTCAGGCCGCACAGATCGAGCATCAGGCCGATCTTGACGCAGGGCATCGACAGGAAGGCCCCGTAAAGCGTGTAGCTGGACATTGTTTCCCCCAAAGGACGAACCGCCTCATGGCGGCACCGGATCAGTTGCGCGGCCCGCGCCCTTCGTCAAGCCCTCCATCCCGAAAGAACGGGCGGCGGCTTAAAGCTGCGACGCCGGCACGGCGGGGAAGCGCTCCTTGATGCGCTTCATCAGGCTGTCGCGCACCTGGCGATAGGCGGCCAGCCGCGCCTCCCGGCTGCCCTCATAGGCGGTGGCGTCCAGCGTCGGCCAGTACTCGACCTCGCAGGCCATGGTGCGAGTCATCTCGACGGCCTTGTGCTGCGCCTCGGGCGACAGGGAGACCACCAGGTCGAAGGAGGTGTCCAGCAGCTCGTCGAAGCTCTTGGAGCGGTGGCGCGAGATATCGATGCCGATCTCCTTCATCACCTCGACCGCGAAAGGATCGAGATCGCCGCCGCGCACGCCGACCGAATCGACATAGACCTTCTTGCCGAACAGCAATTTCAGGATCGCCTCCGCCATCGGCGAGCGCACCGCATTCAGCGAACAGGCGAACAGCACGGAGCCCGGCATGTCACGCATCGGCGGTCCCTCGCGCGGCGGAGGGAGTGTCTCCCCTCACCCAGCTTCCGCTAGGCTCCTTCGTCGCCAAGCTCCCGCATCCCTCTCCCCTTCCGA
>NZ_LPXN01000002.1 GCF_001618175.1 Oceanibaculum pacificum
CTCCCCCTTGAGGGGGGAGGGTTGGGGTGGGGGTGGCACACCGGCCTTTGCCCGATCAAGCGTCGAGCCAGACCTTGTTCAGGTGCATCTCCTCGGCGGGCTGGATTTGGAAACCCTGCACCTTCTTGCTGGCGGCGGTAAAGACCGAGCGCCAGTAAGGCTGGATGATGACGGCGTCCTGCTGCAGCAGCTTTTCCACCGGCACCATCTTTTCCTTGCGCTTGGCCGGGTCGAGCACGCCCATCGCCGCGTCCAGCAGCTTGTCGAACTCCGGATTGGCATAGGAGCTTTCGTTCCAGGCCACGCCGGAGCGATAGGCCAGGTTCAGCACCTGCACGCCCAGCGGGCGATGGGTCCAGGAGGTGAAGCCGAAGGGCGTCGTCGTCCAGCGGTCCCAATAGGTGCCGCCGGGCAGGATGTTGACCTTCAGGTTGATGCCGGCCGGCTTCAGCATCTCGGCCAGCGCCAGGCAGGTATTGGCCTCCCAGGCCGGCTGCGTCACGCAGTCGATGGCGATGTCCAGGCCATTGCCGTGGCCGGCTTCGGCCAGCAGCTTCTTGGCCTTGGCGTAATCCTGCTTCAGCTTCGGGATTTCCGCATATTCCGGATGCACCGGGCTGACATGATGATCCTCGCCCGGCACGCCGAGGCCCTGATAGGCCACGTCGAGCAGACGCTGATGATCGATGCAGGCCTGGATCGCCTGACGCACGCGGATATCGTCGAACGGCTTTTCGGTCACCTTCATCCGGGCCACGCCGGTCTGGCCGGTGACGGTCTCGAACATTTGCAGATGCGGCATCTGCTTGATGGCCGGCACGTTCTGCGCGATCAGGCGGTACAACAAATCGACCTGGTTGGACGCCAGCGCCGACAGCCAGGCGGAGTGATCGTCGCCATGGTCGATATAGGTGATGCCGTCCAGATAGACGTCGCCGCCCCAATAAGCGCCCTCGCGGCGCTCGAACACCGCCGTCTCACCGACGCGGAACTGCTTCAGCGCGAAGGGGCTGGTGCCGACCGGGCTCTCGGCCAGATTGCCGCCCTGCTTGGTGAAGCCGCGATGCACGATCAGCGCCGGATAATCGCCCATCGATTCCGGCAGCGCGATATCGGCGGTCTGCAAATTGAAGCGCACGGTGTGGGCGTCGACCTTCTCGATGGCGTTCGGCGCCATCTTCTTCTTCCCGCCCTCCTCGACCGTCATCGAGCTGAAGCGGCCGAGATTGGACGAACCGGTGGCGGGGTCGAGCCAGCGCTCGAAATTGAAGATCACGTCATCGGCGATGAAATCGTCGCCATTCGACCATTTCACGCCCTTGCGCAGGCGGAAGGTCCAGGTCTTCAGATCGTCGGAGGCCTCCCAGCTTTCCGCCAGATGCGGGCGGGTGACATTGTCCGAGCCGACCTGGGTCAGGGATTCGACGATGTGCCGGCCGATATTGCCCTTCTCCGACCAATCGTAAATGGCGGGATCGCTGATCTCCTTCACATTCATCGAAACCCGCAGCGTGCCGCCCTTCTTCGGGGTGGCGGTCTGCGCCAGCGCGGCGGACGAGGTGCCCATGATCTTGTCGGCCATGCCATAGGCGACAGTGGCGGAGACGCCCAGCAGGCCGGCGGTGCGCAGGAAATCGCGCCGGCCGACACGGCCCTCGCCCAGCTGCTTGGCCAGCGTCGGAATATACGGATGCATGTCCTTGCGTGACTTATCGCTCATAGTCGGTTCCCCCGGATTTACGGTGAGACGAAGCGCGGTGGCATAAAGTCAATTTTTACACTCAATACCAAGCAAGCAATTTTGCTGTAACGCGACGCCAATACAGAAGAGTCAAAGCTGCCATTGGCGCGTGTAATCACGGCACAAGACAGAAAAATCCTCATTCTTAGTTGATTCGGCAAAGCCCCTAATCTTCGGGGCAACTCCCGCAGGTGAGCGATAATGATTATGGCGAATGGCCCGCGTGTCAACCGCTAAGCCGCAACACTATACATATACTATTGAAATTAAAGAAAAACTGCTGAAAAGAAAACGGGCGCGACCGCCGAAGCGACCGCACCCGCAAGGCTGGGCACCAGGGAAAACGGGAAAAGGCTACGGACGATCCATGCCGGGAATGGCGATCTCGCCATTGTTGAGGGCGAGCTTCAGCTCGTCGATGCCGCGCATCGCCTCCTCATACATTTCGCGGCAGCGCTGAATTTCCTTCATCTGGGTCTCGCTGACCGCGACGCGGCCATGCCCGGCGGCGTCCAGCAGCTTGGCGAGATAGCGCCCGCGCAGCTTGGCGGCCAGGGCGACGACGCCCTCCACCTCGCGCGAGGACACGTCCATCACGATCTTGCGGGTCTCGGTGGAGAATTGCTGGCGCTGAAAGCTGTCCAGTTCGCGCAGATATTGCGGCACGCTGACGCCGGCCTTCGGCAGGCTGCTGGGGGCCAGCCAGGCGGCCTGCTGCGGGCCCTTGGTGGAATGCGGCGTGGCGACAGGCGCGTCGGGGATGGCACGCAGCACCGGGCGGCGCGGGGCCGCCGCCGCGGGTTCCTCGGCAATCGGCTTGTCCTTCTTCGGCGCGAAGCGCGTAACGGTCATCAGCGACATATCTGCCTCCCGGCATGGGTGTTGAGCCATGCCGGGAGAAGAGCAATCGCCGTGCCAGTCGGAAAATCCAGCAAATCCGCCATTTCCAGAATCCCGCCCGGCCGCTTGGGCAGGATTTGCCGGGCGCGATCGGCCACCCGGCAGAAATGGCTCCTCAGGCCAGCGTGTAGCGGTCGACGCCGTCGGGGCCGAGAGTGCGCGCCAGCGTGCCGCGCCGCCACAGCAGGTTCAGATGCGCCAGCGCCTCGCCGATGGCGAAGCCCAGTTGCAGCGAATCCAGCTCGCGCGTGAACATCGCCTGCATGACCGACAGGCCGGTCTGCGGCGCGCCAGCGCAGGCCTCCAGGATCAGGTCCAGCCGGTGCTTGTGATGCTCCCGCAGATTGTCGATGCGGGCATGCAGGCCGGTGAAGGGCGTGTCGTGCGAGGGCAGCACCAGCGTATCTTCCGGCAGATGGCCGAACCGGCCGAGGCAGTCCAGATAGCGGCTGAGCGGGTCGCCATCCGGCTCCTGCGGGAACAGCGAGATATTCGGGCTGATGCGCGGCAGCACGATGTCGCCGCTGATCAACAGCTTATCCTCCGGGCAGGCCAGGCAGGCATGTTCCGGGCAATGCCCCTCGCCGATGATGACCTGCCAGTTCCGCGTGCCGATGCGGATTTCCTCGCCGCCGAAGATGCGGCGATAGCTGGCGGGCACCGGCTCCACCCCTTCGCGGTAGCGCCCGAAGCGCTGCAGCAGCGCCGGCAACTGCGCCTCCGGCACGCCGGCGCGGCGGTAGAACGCCTGGCCCGCCTCCATGCGGCCGGCCAGATCCTTGGAATGCTGATGGCGGGCATAGAGCCATTCCGCCTGGGTCATCCAGATCGGCGCGTTCCAGCGGCCGGTCAGCCAGCCGGCCTGGCCCATATGGTCGGGATGGAAATGGGTGACCAGGATGCGGGTGATCGGCCGGCCAGCCAGCGTGCCCTCGAACACCTGCTCCCACAGCGCGCGCACCTTCTCGCCGCCGATGCCGGTATCGACCATGGTCCAGCCATCGCCATCCTCCAGCAGCCACAGATTGATGTGGTTCAGCGCAAAGGGCAGCGGCATGCGCACCCAATAGACTCCGTCGGCCACGCGCATGGCGCTGCCATCGCCCGGCAGATCGGCAAATGTGTAGGTGACCTCAGGCTTCATACGCCGCTTCCTCCTGGATTGATGCCCAGGAGCCTACACGAGGCCAGGCGCGCGAAACCAGCCAAAGAGGCGCATGGCAGGCCAGCCGGGCGGCTGGACGCTCAGACGTCGAAGTTGAAATTGATCGGCTGGACCAGGTTCAGCACATAGGCGTTCTTGGCGTTGCTAAGGCCGAGATTGGTGCTGATCGCCTCGGAATCCTTCAGCGTCAGATAGCGCTTCACGAAGTCGATGGCCGATTGGGAGATGTTGGCATAGGGATCGGCGAATTCCCGCTCCGCCACCACCGATTCCTGCTGGGCGATGAAGCCGTCCACGACCTTCTTTTCCGAGTTCTGCGCGATCAGATCGTTGTTCAGCTCGCCACGGAGGCGGTTGATCGAGAAAAGCGCGGTATCCAGCGCCGCGATGGCGCCGGACGAATCGCCGCCGTCGCTGGGCAGGCCGGCGACCGCGTCGCGCAGGATGGCGCCGAACGCGCCATCGAGGTCGATGGCGTCGATGGTCAAGTTCCGGCCCGTCGTCTCCACCCGGTAGCGTACATCGCTCTGGCTGGCGGACAAAAGGTTGCGGTCGCCCACGGCGGCCGCGCCGATGATGTCCTCCAGGGTCGAGGCCAGGCGGGAATAGGCGCTGTCGACGCCGGAACGCGGGTCCAGCTTCTCCGAGGCCAGGTTGAACACGCTGGCGTCGGTGGCGATTTCGCGGAAGGCGTCGCCGGTGGCCGTGCCGATCTCCTTGTCCAGCGCGCCCAGCAATTCCTGCGCATTGCCCAGCGAGGAGACGTCCCGGCCGGCCAGTTCCCCCAGAATGCTGGCGTTGAAATCGCGGCCGCGCGCCTCAAGGTTGAAGCCGTCGAGCAATTCATAGCTCTGGTTGCCGCCAGCCAGCAGATTGGCCAGCCCCGGCGTGCCAGTCGTGTTGATGACATCGGACAGGCGGTTGACGATGTCGTCATACTGCGTCTGCAGCGCGCTGCGGTCGGCATCGACGGCCAGGCCGGTCGACTTCGTCGCGACCACGCGCAGCTCGCCCAGCAGGATGTTCACTTGCGTCAGCCGGCTGCCGGCGTCGCGCACCGCTTCCGCGCCGGGATAGAGCGCGGCGGAATTCAGCGAGGCGGCGAACTGCTCGACCGAATCGATGCCGGCCTTCAGCTCGTTCAGGTCGGTCTGCACCTCCAGCCGGACGGTGTTCAGCTCGGTCTTGTTCTCCGCCAGCGCGCCCCGCGCGGTCGACAGGTTGGCGGCGTCGTCCGCGTCGCTGACATTCTGGAACGACGCGTTGGCCTGGGCGATGCCGGACAGGAAGCCGGTCAAATCCTGGCCGCGGGCGGTCAGGATATCGCCGCCGGAGGTGTATTCGACGGCGATGTTGCCCAGCGTGCCGTCCAGCAAATTCTCAAGCGTGCCGGCCGCATCCGGGTCGCCATCGTCATAGCTGTAGGTGGCCTGGCCGACGGCGGCGGTGATCTTGTCGGTCAGCTCCGCGAATTCGGTCTTGTAGCTGTCCAGCTTGTTGGCGTTGGCGGGATCGGCGGCGAGATCGACCAGCGCCTGCTGCCGCGCCACATAGCCATTGAGGCGGCCCAGCGATTCGCGTGCCGCCTCCAGCAGACCCTGCTGGCGCAGCAGGCCGGGAATCGCCTGCTCCTGCACCGGGATTTCGTCCTGATATTCGCCGGCCGGGTCCTGCACCGCGTCCAGCGCGCCATAGCCGGCCTTCAGCAGCTCGATCTGCTCGATGATCGAATCGACCTGCTTCAGCGCCTTGGTCGACAGCGCGACGCCCTCGGTCAACAGCTTCTGGTCGTTGCGCGCGTCGTTCACCCGCACATTGCCGCCATTGGCGCCGGAGATCGTGTCGTTCTGGTCGGCCGATTTATATTTGCTGATGTCGAAGCGGGCGTCGATCAGCCGCGCCTGGGTCTCGACCGATTGCACCGCGATCTGCGTCGGCAGACCCAGCGTATAGGTCACGACCGAGCGCAGCACCGGGTCGCCCAGCACATCGTAGGCCGTGCTGGCATTGCCAATGTTGCGCAGGAAATAGGTCGCCTCGCGCAGCGCCGGATTGTTCTGGCCGAGTGTCTTTTCGAACTCGTTCAGAATGTATTTCTGCGCCACATCCTCCAGGAAGGCCGGGTCGCTGAGCTTATCCATCCCCTCGTCGCCGAAGGCGAAAGCCTGGGAAATCTCCCGATAGCGCGGGTCGGCCAGCCGGTTGGCCAGCGCCGCCGGGTCGTCCTTGGGGCTCTCCAGCACTTTCTGCAGGCGGGCGGGATACTGGATTTCCTCATCCAGCCCGAAGGCGGACAAGGCGAAGGTGACGAGCCGGCGATCCTTCATGAAATCGTCGACGTTGGTGATCTTGGCGGCTGCTTTTTTGAAGTACTCGACTTCACGCACGATCTGCGCGGTTTTCGCGAATTGATCGAGTTGCTGCACAGGATTCTGTTGCAGCATATTGAAAGTCGTCAGCCCTGGCAGGCCCGACATGAAGGCGACATTCGCTACCATGACGTTTCTGTCACTTCATCCAGTCAAAACCACCCGGCAGACATTTTGCCCGCCTGATAGCAGTTACAAATCACATTAGCACATGCTGCGCCAACAATCCAACAGGCGTTTATCGCCCGGATCGACACGCAGGGATCGTGCCAAGCTATGCCGCCGGCTGGGGCGCATCGCGCTGCGGCTCGCCCTCCAGCGGTTCGCCGCCGAGATCGCGGATCAGCGCGCGCACCTCGTCCGCCGCCTGTTGCAGCCGGTCGGTGTCGGTGCCGCGCAGCACCAGCGACACGCCGAAGCCGCCGGCGACGAAATAGGGATAGCTGCCGATGTCGATATCGGCGTAGCGTTGCTGCACAGCACCCAGCCCGGCGGCCAGCGTGCCCTCCCCCAGCCGGCACGAGACGGTGCGCGATTCGATCGGCGCACCCTTCGTCAGCTCGTGCCGGATGCTCTCGAACATCGCCTGCATGACGCGCGGAATGCCGGCGAAAACATAGACATTGGCGATGCGGAAGCCCGGCGCCTTGGAGACCGGGTTGTCAACCAGGACAGCGCCTTCCGGCACCTCGGCCATCTTCTTGCGCGCGTCGTTGAACTCCGCCCCGCTGGCGGCGTAATGCGCGGCCAGCACGCGCATCGCCTCGGGATGGCGGATCAGCCTGACGTCGAACGCCTTGGCGATGCAGGCGGCGGTGATGTCGTCATGCGTCGGCCCGATGCCGCCGGTGGTGAAGACATAGGTGTAGCGCGCGCTGAGCGCCTTCACCGCCTCGATGATCCGGTCCTCGATATCGGGAACGATTCGGACTTCCATCATGCGGATGCCCATCTCCGCCAACTGCGCGCCAAGATAGGCAAGATTTGCATCCTTGGTGCGACCCGAGAGCACCTCGTTGCCGATAATGACCAGGGATGCGCTGACGGGTATTGCTTCCATCGCAGATGCCTCTAATTCTCATTCAATGTGTCGGGAAGATAGTTCGCTTACGGGCTTTCCGACAGTGCTAGTTAGAAGGTTGGACTCGTGGCCGAAACAAGCGCCGCCATCAAGCCGCGCCCCATGACGATCCGCAATGTGAAGTTGCAGCGGCTCTATGCCCTGTGGCTGAAGGCGAGCGACGATTATCGCATGCCGGATCCCGGCTGGATCAGCCCGATCGACCTGACCGAGTATCTGCATCATATGATGCATGTCGAGATCGAACGCGACCCCCAGCGTTTCCGCTATCGCAAGATCGGGGTGGAATTGCAGCGGCTGTACGGCAAAAACCCGGAAGGCGCCTATATCGACGAGATGCCGAACCCGCTGTTCCGGCGCGTCGCCTCGGCCGCTTATCGCGAGGTGGTGGACAGCCGCGCGCCGACCTGCAGCACCCAGCGCTTCTATATGGGACTCTGGTTCGCCTCCTACGAAAGGCTGCTGCTGCCGCTGTCGGCGGACGGCACGCATGTGACCTCCATCATCGGCTGCATCATGCCGCGTATCGGCCGGTTGAAGGGCGATAAGGAAGAAGCGCTGCTGGACGGCGATCTGCGGGTGATCCCGGGGGGCAGCGAGCGACGCTGGTAGCCTGGGCGCGGCCTATCGTCGCCTGATGCGCCACAGGCCGGCGAAGTGTGCTATAGTGCTCGAATCACAAGCGTCTAAGCTGGATAGGCTGGACAGATAATGGCCGAAGGCTTATAGCCCGGCCGCCGGCATAGGCGTTTCCGATGGACGACGAGGCGAATATGGAAGACTTCCGGCGCGAAGAGCGCAGCATCAAGATTTACGATTCGGCAGGCTTCGAGGGCATGCGCCGGGCCGGCCGCCTGGCCGCCGAGGTGCTGGATTTCATCGCCCCACATGTCGTCCCCGGCGTCACGACGGGCGCGCTGGACAAGCTGTGCCATGATTACATCGTCGAGCATGGCGCCGTTCCCGCGCCGCTGAATTATCGCGGCTTCCCGAAATCGATCTGCACCTCGGTCAATCATGTCGTGTGCCACGGCATTCCCGGCGACAAGAAGCTGATCGAGGGCGACGCGCTGAACATCGACATCACCGTCATCCTGGATGGCTGGTATGGCGACACCAGCCGCATGTTCTATGTCGGCAAGGTCGGCGTGAAGGCGCAGAAGCTGACCGAGGTGACCTACGAGGCGATGATGCGCGGCATCCAGGCGGTGAAGCCGGGCGCCACGCTGGGCGATATCGGCCATGCGATCCAGAGCTACGCCGAGAGCCACCGCTTCTCCGTGGTGCGCGATTTCTGCGGCCACGGGCTGGGCCGGGTGTTCCATGACGCGCCGTCGGTGCTGCATTACGGCAAGCCGGGCCATGGCATCAAGCTGCGGCCGGGCATGTTCTTCACCGTCGAGCCGATGATCAATGCCGGCCGCTACGACGTGAAGGTGCTGGCCGATGGCTGGACCGCCGTGACCAAGGACAAGTCGCTGTCGGCCCAGTTCGAGCATTCCATCGGCGTGACCGAGACCGGCTACGAAATCTTCACCCTGTCGCCCAAGGGATGGGACAAGCCGCCCTATGGCTGACAGGCGTGTAAGCGCCGCCCTCTGGTCAAACCGCCTCCAGCTTCGCTAAGGTCGCCCTGAACGGAACAGGGTAAGACCGATGACAAGCAAGCACGCCGATCTCTGCTACCTCTCCGCCACGGAGCTGCTGCGCCATTATCAGCGCAAGACGCTGTCACCGGTCGAGGTGACCAAGGCGGTGCTGGCGCGCATCGAGGCGGTGGATCGGCATGTGAACGCCTTCTGCCTGGTCGACCATGACGCCGCCATCGCCGCCGCCCGCACCTCAGAGGCGCGCTGGATGCAGCGCGAGCCGCGCGGCATGGTCGACGGCATTCCCGCCACCGTGAAAGACCTGCTGCTCAGCGATGGCTGGCCCACCCTGCGCGGCAGCAAGACCGTCGACCGCAACCGGAAATGGAGCGAGGACGCCCCCGCCGTCGCCCGCCTGCGCGAGGAAGGGGCGGTCCTGCTCGGCAAGACCACGACGCCGGAATATGGCTGGAAGGGCGTGACCGACAGCCCGGTCACCGGCATCACCCGCAACCCCTGGGATACGTCGAAGACGCCTGGCGGCTCCTCCGGCGGCGCCGCCGCGGCGGCGGCGCTGGCCGGCCCCGGCATGCCGGGTATGCCAGGCATGGCGCCCGGCCTTGAAGGCATGGCGGCCCTGGCCCCGCCGGAGGAGGAAGAGGACGATATCCTGGACACGATGATCGACATCACCCGCGTTGAGGGCCGCGTCCGCGCTTCCTCGCTGCGCAAGATCGGCGAAATCGTGGACAAGCACCCGGAAGAGGCGGTGTCGATCCTGCGCAACTGGATGTACCAGGACCAGGGCTGAGCCGAAATTCTGACGTGAAGCGCCGTCCACAGGACGGATGAGGTGGCGAAATGCGCGTGAGAGAAGATTATCGCTCGCTGGGGGGGCCGGAAAAGGCCGCCATCCTGCTGATGAGTCTGGGCGAGGAGCATGCCCAGAAGATTTTCGCGCTGATGGATGACGAGGAGATCAAGGAAGTCTCTCAGGTCATGGCCAATTTGGGCACCGTCAGCTCGAACATCGTGGAGCGGCTGTTCGTCGAATTCGCCGAGCAGATTTCCTCCACAGGTTCGCTGGTCGGCAGCTTCGATTCGACCGAGCGGCTACTGTCCAAGGTGCTCGACCCTGACCGGGTCGGCGACATCATGGAGGAGATTCGCGGTCCGGCCGGTCGCACCATGTGGGACAAGTTGGGCAATGTGAACGAAATCGTTCTGGCCAATTATCTGAAGAACGAATATCCGCAGACCGTGGCCGTGGTGATGTCGAAGATCAACCCGGCCCATGCCGCCAAGGTGCTGGCGCTGCTGCCGGAGAATTTCGCCATGGAAGTCGTCATGCGCATGCTGCGCATGGAGGCCGTGCAGAAGGATATTCTGAACGATGTGGAGCGCGTGCTGCGCACCGAGTTCATGAGCAATCTGGCGCGGTCCAACCGCCGCGACGCGCATGAGATGATGGCCGATATCTTCAACAGCCTGGACCGCGCGACGGAGACCCGCTTCGTCACCGCGCTGGAGGAGCGCAACCGCGATTCGGCGGAGAAGATCAAGGCGCTGATGTTCACCTTCGAGGATCTGGGTCGGCTCGACCCCGGCGGCGTGCAGACCCTGCTGCGCACGGTGGAGAAGGACAAGCTGGCGATCGCGTTGAAGGGCTCGACGGAAGAGCTGCGCGACCTGTTCTTCTCCAACATGTCCGAACGCGCGGCCAAGCTGATGCGCGAGGATATGGCCTCGCTGGGCCCGGTCCGCCTGAAGGATGTGGAAGACGCCCAGATGGCCATGGTGCAGACTGCGAAGGATCTGTCGAACCGCGGCGAGATCGTGATCTCCGAAGGCAAGGGCGACGATCAGCTTGTCTATTAATCCGACGCAGCGGGGGTAGGCCCATGTCCCGGGCGATGAAACCTTTCCTGTTCGAACGGGACTTCGACGTCGACCCGGCGCAGATTCGCCGTCGTCGCGAGGCCGAGGCGAAGGCGCGCGAGACGGCCGAGGCCGAGGCCGCCGCCATCGCCGCCGCGCCGCCGCCGCCCAGCTACAGCCAGGAAGAGCTGGACCAGGTGGCGGAAGAATCGTTCCAGCGCGGCATCGCCCAGGGCCGGGCCGAGGCGATGACCGGCATCGAGCAGCGCCAGGCCGATACCTGCCAGGCGGTCGGCGACCGGATCGACGGGTTGCTGCGCGGCCAGCGCGCCGCCTTCGATGAGATGGCCGGCGAGATGCTGGAACTGACCTATACGCTGCTGCGCCGCCTGTCGCCGGAACTGGCCCGCCGGGGCGGGTTGACGGAGATCGAGGCGGTGATCGCCGAGATATTCCATAATCTGCGCGACGAGCCGAAAGTGATTGCGCGGGTGCATCCCGATATGCTGGTGGGCATCGCGCCACGGCTGGATGAGGCGGCGGCGCGCAATGGCTTCGAGGGGCAACTGGTGCTGCGCGGCGACGAATCGCTGGCGGAAGGCGATTGTCGGCTGGAATGGGCCGATGGCGGCGCGGAACGGGTGTCGCGGGAGCTGTGGCGCCGCATCGATGCGGCGCTGGAACGGCTGATCGGCCATACGCCGCAAATTCGCGATAGGATGCCCGAAGGCAACGAGATGACGCCGGCGACGGCAGAGTAACGAAACAAAGGAGAACAGCATGGCGCCCGATAATGACGATCTGGAGCTGTCCGAACTGGAAGGCCAGGAACAGCCTTTCGGCGCCGATGACGGCGCGGCCGAGGACGAGACCCAGCGCAGCGCGCGCGACCTGGAGGCGGTGTACGACATTCCCGTCCAGGTCTCGGCGGTGCTGGGCAAGGCCACCATGCAGGTCAGCCAGCTCTTGAAGCTGGGTCGCGGCGCGGTGGTGGAACTGGACCGCAAGGTCGGCGAGGCGATCGATATCTATGTGAACAACCGCCTGGTCGCGCGCGGCGAGGTGGTGATCGTGGATGAACGCCTGGGCGTCACCATGACAGAAATCATCAAGTCCGACCGCGCGACCTGATCGCGCTATCCGGGGGGCAGAAGGGGATGTCGGACGCTTTCAGCAAGGCGGGGGCCAGTCGCGCCGGTGCCGCGCCAGAACCGGCGCGCGTGGTCGCCAGCCAGGTGGATATCGTGCCGCCCGGCTCGCGCACCGTGCTCGATGTGGCGACGCTGCTCGGCCTGATCGGCGGCTTCGCGCTGATCGGTACCGCGATGTCGCTCAGCGGCTCGGCCGGCTCCTTCGTCGATATTCCCTCGGTGCTGATCGTGCTGGGCGGCACGCTGGCGGTGGTGCTGATCTGCTATTCGCTGCAGGAGGTGATGCAGACCCGGGACGTGCTGTACCGCACGCTGTTCCGCGTGGCGCGCGATCCGCGGACCGCGGCGACCTGGATGCTGCACCTGTCGGAAACCGCGCGCGCCCAGGGCGTGCTGGCGCTGGAGCGCTATCTGGCCGATATGCAGCGCGAGCCCTTCCTGCACCGCGCGGTGCAGATGGTGGTCGACGGCTCCCCGGCGGAGGAGGTGGATCGCAGCCTGCGGCAGGAGATGGCGGCCAATGTCGCGCGCCAGACCAAGACGGCAAGCGTGCTGCGCAAGGCGGCCGAGATCGCCCCGGCGATGGGGCTGATCGGCACGCTGGTCGGCCTGGTGCAGATGCTGGGCAATCTGAACGATCCCACCAGCATCGGCCCGGCGATGGCGATAGCGCTGCTGACGACCTTCTATGGCGCGGTGCTGGCCTACATGATTTTCGCCCCCCTGGCGTCCAAGCTGGAGCGCAATCTGGGCGAGGAGCAGATGGTCGGGCAGATCTACCTGCTGGGGGCGCTCTCCATCGCCCGGCAGGAACATCCGCGCCGGCTGGAGATGCAGGTGAACACCATCCTGCCGCCCGCCGGGCGGGTGAGTTTTTTCGACTGAGCGGCGCCGGATGATCGGGGCTTGACGGAGAGTTATAATGCGGTTGCTTATCCTCGGCACGCTTGAAGGGCACTTGACCGCCGCCAGCCAGATCGCGCTGGCGCGTGGGGCCAAGGTCAGCCATGCCGACACCATCGAAAAAGGCTTGCAGGCGCTGCGCGCCGGGCAGGGCGCCGATCTGGTGATGATCGACGCCAAGCTGCCGATCGCCCGGCTGATGGAAAGCCTGAAGGCCGAGCGCATCACCATTCCGGTGGTTGCCTGCGGCACCGGCACCGATGCCGAGACGGCGGTTCGCGCGATCAAGGCCGGGGCCAAGGAATATGTGCCCCTGCCGCCCGACGCGGAGCTGATCGCCGCCGTGCTGCAAGCGGTCGCCGAGGAATCCAACGCCCTCATCTTCAAGGATGTGGTGATGGCCCAGGTGATCAAGCTGGCCGACCAGATAGCACCGTCCGACGCCAGCATCCTGGTCACCGGGGAGTCCGGCACCGGCAAGGAGGTGATGGCCCGTTACATCCACGCCAAGAGCCGCCGGGCGAACCAGAAATTCGTCGCCGTCAATTGTGCCGCGATCCCGGAGAATTTGCTGGAATCCGAGCTGTTCGGGCATGAGAAGGGGGCCTTCACCGGGGCTGTCGCCCGCCGCATCGGCAAGTTCGAGGAAGCCAATGGCGGTACGCTGCTGCTGGACGAGATCAGCGAGATGGACCCGCGCCTGCAAGCCAAGCTGCTGCGCGTGATCCAGGAACGCGAGATCGACCGGGTTGGCGGAACCACGCCGGTGAAGGTGAATGTCCGCCTCGTCGCCACCTCCAACCGCAATCTGGACGAGGAGGTGAAGAACGGCAATTTCCGCGAGGATCTGTATTTCCGGCTGAACGTCTTCAACCTGGCGCTGCCGCCCTTGCGCAAGCGCCCGCAGGATGTGAAGGCGCTGGCCGAGCATTTCGTGAAGAAATATTCCGAGGCCAATGGCGTGGCACAACGGCCGATCGCCGCCGAGGCGCTGGCGCGGCTGCAGGCGCATCACTGGAAGGGCAATGTGCGCGAGCTGGAGAACACCCTGCATCGCGCAGTGCTGCTGGCCAGCGGCGACGAAATCGGGCCGGAGGCGATCATGCTGACCGGCGAGGCGGCGGCGGAAACACCGGGTGCCGTGGCCGACGCGGCGGCCGATGCGCTGGGCCTCGGCTCCCTGGTCGGCCGCACCGTGGCCGATGTGGAGCGCGACCTGATCATCGACACGCTGAAGCATTGCCTGGGCAATCGCACCCACGCCGCGAACATCCTCGGCATCTCGATCCGCACGCTGCGCAACAAGCTGCGCCAGTATACGGACGAGGGCATCCCGGTGCCGATGCCGGGTGAGGCGGAGCCGGCTTAGGCATGATAGGCTAGCGGATGGCGGATACCTCGCAACAGGGCAGCCCAGGCGGCGGCGGATCGTTCAACGATCTGCTCGGCCGCTATGGCGGCATGTTCAACCGTCCGGATATCGCCGTCGCCCTGGGCATGGTGGGTATCCTGTCGGTGCTGATCCTGCCGATGCCGACCTGGCTGCTGGATATCGCGCTGGCCCTGTCGCTGACCTTCTCGGTGCTGATCCTGATGACGGTGATGTTCATTCACCGGCCGATGGATTTCAACGCCTTCCCCACCGTGCTGCTGATCGCCACCATGCTGCGGCTGGCGCTGAACCTGGCCTCGACGCGGCTGATCCTGTCGGAGGGCCATACCGGGCCACAGGCGGCGGGCGATGTCATCGCCTCCTTCGGCTCCTTCATGATGGGCGGTAATTACGTCATTGGCGCCATCGTCTTCGCCATCCTGGTGATCGTGAACTTCATCGTCATCACCAAGGGCGCGGGGCGTATCGCGGAAGTCGGCGCGCGCTTCAGCCTGGACGCCATGCCGGGCAAGCAGATGGCGATCGACGCCGACCTGTCCTCCGGCCTGATCACCGAGGACGAGGCGCGCACCAGGCGCAAGGAGCTGGAGGAGGAGAGCACCTTCTACGGCGCGATGGACGGTGCGTCCAAATTCGTGCGCGGCGACGCGGTGGCCGGCCTGCTGATCACCTTCATCAACGTGATCGGCGGCATGATCATCGGCGTGGCCCAGCAGGGCATGGGCTTTGGCGACGCGGCGCGCACCTACACGCTGCTGACCGTCGGCGATGGGCTGGTCAGCCAGATTCCGGCACTGATCGTCTCCACCGCCGCCGGCCTGCTGGTCTCGAAGTCCGGCGCGCCGGGCACGGCCGACAAGCAGCTCATCAGGCAGTTGGGCGGCTATCCCACCGCGCTGGGCCTGTCCTCCTTCCTGATGCTGACCTTGGGCGTGCTGCCGGGCCTGCCTTTCACGCCGTTCTTCCTGCTGGCGGTGATCACGGGGGCGGCTGCCTATTTCATGGCGCGCCAGCAGCGGAAGGAGGTGGTGCGCAAGGCCGAGGCCATCGCCATCGATTCCGCCCCCGCTCCGGCGGCGGAGGAGCCGATCTCGACCGCGCTGCATATCGATTTGATCCGGCTGGAGCTGGGCTATGGCCTGCTGCCGCTGATCAACAGCACCGACGGCCAGCGGCTGACCGACCAGATCAAGGCGCTGCGCCGGCAATTGGCGACCGAGCTGGGCTTCATCATGCCGTCGGTGCGCATCCAGGATAATCTGCAACTGCCGCCCAACACCTATCTGCTGCGCATCAAGGAGATCGAGAGCGGGCGCGGCGATATCCGCCCCAACATGCTGCTGGTGATGGACCCGCGCGGCCAGAAGATCGATCTGCCGGGCGAGCCGACGCGCGAGCCGACCTTTGGCCTTCCCGCCATGTGGATCAATCCCAGCCACCGGGAGGAGGCGCTGTTCCGCGGCTATACGGTGGTCGATCCGCCGACCGTGGTGACCACGCACCTGACCGAGATTGTACGCGACAACATGTCGGACCTGCTGTCCTACACCGAGACGCAGAAGCTGCTGGACGAATTGTCGGGCACGCATCAGAAGCTGGTCGCCGACGTGGTGCCGACGCATATCTCGGTCGGCGGGCTACAGCGCATTTTGCAGAATCTGCTGGGCGAGCGGATTTCGATCCGCGATCTGCCGACCATCCTGGAAGGCATTTCCGAGGCCAGCACCTATACCCGCAACGTGACCACCATCACCGAGCATGTGCGCGCCCGCCTGGCCCGCCAGCTCAGCGAGCAATACACCAACGAGGAAGGCCATATTCCCATGGTCACCCTGTCGCCGGACTGGGAGCAGGCCTTCGCCGATTCCATCGTCGGGCAGGGCGAAGAGAAGCAATTGTCCATGCAGCCCACCAAGCTGCAGCAATTTATCGGCTCCGTGCGGCAGACCTTCGAGCAGATGGCGGCGCTGGGCGAAGCGCCTGTTCTGTTGACCAGCCCGGCAATTAGGCCTTATGTGCGTTCCATCATCGAGCGGTTCCGCCCGTCCACGGTCGTGCTCTCGCAGAACGAGATCCACCCGAAGGCGAAGATCAAGACCCTGGGGCAGGTCTGATCGACCGGAAAGGCGACATCGATCATGGATGCAGGGGAAGCTGGGGCCATAGATGCGGCTTAAGACATTCAACGCCCCCACAATGGCGGAGGCCATGCGGATGATCCGCGAACAGCTCGGCGACGATGCCATCATCGTCTCGACCCAGAAGGGCGAGAGCGGCGGTGTGCGCGTGACCGCAGCGCTGGATATGGTGGACGAGCTGGACGATCCGGTGATGGATCATCGCCACGGCCCCGTCGCCGCCGATCTCACCGATATTCTGACCGAGGCGCTGGAACGGCATAATGTGCCGGGTCGCCTGACCGACCGGCTGCTGCGCACCGCCAACAGCCTGCATGCCGCCGATCCGGTGCTGGCGCTGGCCGGTGCGCTGGACGCGCATTTCCACTTCGCGACCTTGTCGGACACTGATTTTCGTCGCCCGGTCATGCTGATCGGCCCGCCCGGCGCCGGCAAGACCGTGGCCGTGGCCAAACTGGCGACCCGCGCGGTGCTGGCCCGCCGGCCGGTCAGCGTCATCACCACAGACGTTATCAAGGCGGGCGGGGTGGAGCAGTTGCAGGCGCTGACCGCGGTGCTGAAGCTGCGGCTGCTGACCGCGGAAACCCCGGCCGATCTGAAGCGGCTGTGCGCCGGCCGGACGGACCGCTTGCAACTGATCGACACCGCCGGCATCAACCCCTATGACCGCGACGACGTCGCCGCGCTGAAAGCGATGATCGACGCGGTAGGGGCGGAACCCATGCTGGTGCTCCCGGCCGGCTGCGATCCGGGCGAGGCGGCAGAAATTGCCGACTCGCTGAAGTCGCTGTCGATCACCAGGCTGATGGCGACACGGCTCGACATGGCCCGGCGGCTGGGCTTCATGCTGGTGGCGGCGGAGGTTGGCGGGCTACGGTTTTCTTATGTCTGCACATCGCCGCAGGTGGCGGAGGGGTTGGCCCCGCTCAACCCGGTTTCCCTGGCACGCTTGTTGCTTCCTGCTGAGGCAGGAGTCAAGTCCTCCCACTATGGCGATATGGCCTTCGGATGAGCAACGCAGTTCCACCCTCTAGCTATTCCGGCACGCCGCCGGCCCGTTTGCCCCATGCGGTGGGGCAGGCGACCAACATCATCGCCGTCGCCTCCGGCAAGGGCGGCGTCGGCAAGACCTGGCTATCGGTCACGCTGACCCACGCGCTGGCGCGCATGGGCCGCCGCACCCTGCTGTTCGACGGCGATCTGGGGCTGGCGAACATCGATGTGCAACTCGGCCTCATGCCGAAGCGCGATCTGGGCGGCTTCATCGAGGGCAAGTTGCTGCTGGAGCAAGCCATTACCCCGCATCCCGAATTCGGCTTCGACGTGATCGCCGGCCGCTCCGGTTCCGGCAATCTCGCCATGCTGCCGCCGCAGCGGCTGGTGGGGTTGGGCGATGAGCTGCTGAAGCTGGCGCGCGGCTATGACCGGGTGATCCTCGATCTCGGGGCTGGCATCGACCGCACGGTGCGCACGCTGTCCAGCTGGGCCGGCACCAGCCTGGTGGTGGCGACCGCCGACCCGACCTCGCTGACCGACGCCTACGCCTTCATCAAGCTGACCGCGCAGGCCGACCCCAAGGCCGATATCCGCATCGTCGTCAACATGGTCGACAGCGTGTCGGAAGGGCAGCGCACCTACCAGACGCTGCTCAAGGCGTGCCAGGGCTTCCTGAAAGTCTCGCCGCCGCTGGCTGGCATCATCAGGCGCGACCGCAAGGTGGCGGACGCGATCCGCCACCAGACGTCGCTGCTGACCCGCTCGCCCAATTGCGAGGCCGCGCGGGATATCGAAAAGCTGTTGGAAAACCTGCTGGAACCACAATGAGCTCGGTCCCGCCGACACCGCCTGTCACGGGCGCCGTCCAGGCGCCCTCGGCGGCGGTCGGCACCGCGATCGACCCGCCGACCTCGCTGCGCAACGCCGATCCGGGCACGGTGGTTAAGGGCACAGTGGAAGGCCGCGACCGCCAGGGCAATCTGGTGATCCGCACCGACCAGGGCGCGGTCGCGGTGAAGACGCCCAACTATATCCGCCCCGGCACCCCGGTCACGCTGGAAGTGCGCGCCACCGGGGACAGCCTCCAGGTCATCATCCTGTCCGCCGGGCGCGGCCAGGGCGCAACCCCTCCCGCCGGGCCGGCGCCCTTGCCGCAACCTTCCGCGCCGCCTCCAGCGGCCGGTCAGCCGGCACCTGTGCCGGGTCAAGCCGTGGCGCAGCCTGCGCCGGGACAGCCGGTCCCGACAGGCCAGGCGCCCGCTGCCACGCCCGCGCCTACACCGGCAGCCACGCCGGCGCCCGGCGCGGCGATCCCGGCTCCCCCTTCCATACCGCCCGCTGTTACCGTTGCCGGCTCCCCGGCCCTGGCGACCGCGACCCAGCCGCTCCAGCCCTTGCAGGCCGGGCAGACCGCGCAGCTGATCCTGCTGCAAACCGCCGCCTTGGCCCCGTCGACCCCCGCCGCGCCTGGAGCCCCGGCTGCGGCAGCGCCGGCCACGCCCACCCCCGTTACGCCCACCCCCGTTACCGCCCCGGCATCCACCGCAACGCCGTCGCCGGCGATACCTGGCCAAGCGCCGCCGGCCGCTGCCGCGCCAGCGGGAACGACACCGCCACAAGCGACACCGCCGCAAGGGACACCAGTTCCTCCCCAGCCGGGACAGGCATCCGCCCCTCAATTGAGTATCGGCCAAACCCCGGCCAGCCAGATTGCCGCGGGGCCGCCCGCTGCCGGGCCGATGCCGGCGGTGTTCACGCCGCCATCGGCATCGCCGCAAGGGGCGCTCACGGTGGCGGCAAGCCCGACGCAGATTCTCCAGGCGCTGCCGACCGGCGCGCAGATTCAGGCCAGCGTGACCGGCATCCAGCCGCCGCCCGCCGCCGGCCAGCCGCCCTTGCCGATGGGCCTGCAACCCTTGCCGGGCGGCGGGGTGGCGATACAGGCCAGCGTCGTCGGCCGGACGGCGGCGGGCCAACCGTTGCTGCAGACCCCGGCTGGGCTGGTGACGGTGCAGGGCGCGCAGGGCCTGCCGTTGGGCAGCGGCGTGACGCTGGGCCTGTCGCCTGAGGCGCTGCGCGGGCTGGAGGCGCTGGCGCGCGGCGGCCAGCCCACGGCGCTGCCGCAGGCGGCGACGGTCCCCGGCGGCCTGGGGCGGCAATGGCCCGCCTTGCAGGAGGCGCTGGCGCAATTGGCGCAGGTGAATCCGGCGCTGGCGCAGAGCGTGCTGCAATCCGCCATTCCGCAGCCCGGCCCTCAGCTTGCCGGTGCGCTGCTGTTCGTCATGGCGGCGATGCGGGGCGGCGATCTGCGCGGCTTGCTGGGCGACAGCGCGGTGCGCACGCTGGGCGGACGCGACGGCCGCACGCCGCTGATCGGCCGGCTTAGCGACGATATGGGCCGGATGAGCCGCGATGCCCCGGATTCCAGCGGCCAGGAATGGCGTGGCTATTACCTGCCGATGTTCGACGGCCAGCAATTGCAGCAGATAAGGCTGTTCATGCGTGGCCCGAACGATGAGGGCGAGGGCGGGGAGGAGGGCGGCGGCCAGGGCCACCGCTTCCTCATCGACCTGGATTTAAGCCGCCTGGGGGCCTTGCAGCTCGACGGGCTGGCCCGCAAGGACAGGCTGGATCTGATCGTGCGCACCCACCGCCGCCTGCCGATGGAGGTGCGGCGCGACATCGACACACTGTTCATCGAAACGGCCGAGCAGGTCGGGCTGAAGGGGCAGGTCAGCTTTCAATCCACGCCGCATTTCCCGCCGCTGCCCTTCGTCGACAAATCCGAGACTATCGAGATTCACGGCGAGGTTGAGGCGTAGGCGTGTAATAAAATTGCGCAACCCCCCGTTGCTTGCGTCATGTCTGGCAATCTCTTGTCGGTTTCGCCATATTGCCGGGTATATCCAATACCTTTGGGAGATATCCAATGGCCGGCAAGGCGGAACTGACGCTGATCTCCAACGGTTCGCAGGATGAGCCGGCGGACAAGCTGGCCTATCTGAAGGCGCTGGAACGGCGGGTTCTATGGCTGTCCCATTGGATGATCCATAACGCCAACCATATCCGCCCCTCGCGCGACGGCTTGAAGGTTGGCGGCCACCAGGCCTCTTCCGCCTCGGTCGCCACCTTGATGACGGCGCTGTATTTCGACGTGCTGCGGCCGGAGGACCGGGTTGCGGTGAAGCCGCACGCCAGCCCGATCTATCATGCCATCCAGTATCTGATGGGCCGCCAGGACCGTGACGCGCTGGAGAATTTCCGCGCGCTGGGCGGCGCACAATCCTACCCGTCGCGCACCAAGGACAAGGACGAGGTGGATTTCTCCACCGGCTCGGTTGGCCTCGGCGTGGCGATGACCCTGTTCGGCTCGATCACCCAGGATTACGTGCGCCAGCACTTCCCGGAGAAGGATAGCGGCAAGGCCGGCCGGATGATCGCCATCATGGGCGACGCCGAGCTGGACGAGGGCAATATCTACGAGGCGCTGCTGGAAGGCTGGAAATACGACATCCGCAACACCTGGTGGGTGATCGATTATAACCGCCAGAGCCTGGACGGCGTGGTGAACGACCAGCTGTTCCAGAAGATCAAGGGCTTCTTCGCCGCCGTTGGCTGGAAGGTCGTGATGATCAAGTACGGCAAGCTGCAGGAGGAGGCGTTCAAGAAGCCCGGCGGCGAGGCGCTGCGCACCTGGATCGACGATTGCCCGAACGACCTTTACTCCGCCCTGGTGTTCAAGGGCCAGAACGGCGCGCCGGGCGGCTGGCGCAAGCGCATCCTGGCCGATCTGGCGGGCCATAACGGCATCCCGCAACTGCTGGCGGAATATGACGATGAAGGCCTGCACCAGTTGATGACCAATCTGGGCGGCAACGACATGGAAGCCGTGCGCGAGGGCTTCGCGCAGGCCGAAGACGACATGCCGCATTGCTTCATCGCCTACACCATCAAGGGCGCGCAAACGCCGCAGGCCGGCCATAAGGATAATCACGCCGGGCTGATGAGCGTCGAGCAGATGGAGAGCTTCAAGAAGCAGATGGGCATCGCCGACGGGGCCGAATGGGACCCGCTGGACGATCGCGACATGCCCGTCGCCAGCCTGCGCGAATTCATCGCCCAGGCTCCGTTCAACCAGCAGGGCAGCCGTATCAAGGACAGCGCACCGGTGCCGGTGCCGGCTGACTTCCCGACCGTCACGGCGGACAAGATATCCACCCAGGCCGCCTTCGGCACGATCCTGAACGCGCTGGGCAAGGGGCAGAGCGAGCTGGCCGGGCGCATCGTCTCGACCTCGCCGGACGTGACCGTCTCCACTAATCTCGGTCCCTGGGTGAACCAGCGCGGCCTGTTCAGCCGCCGCGCCCGCGACGACATCTTCCGCACGGAAAAGGTTGTCTCGGCGCAGAAATGGGCGCGCTCGCTCGCCGGCCAGCATATCGAGCTGGGCATCGCCGAGAATAACCTGTTCATCATGCTGGCGGCGCTGGGCCTGGCCGGGCCGCTGTTCGGCGAGAAGCTGCTGCCGGTCGGCACGCTGTACGATCCCTTTATCTCGCGCGGGCTGGATGCGTTGAACTATGCCTGCTACCAGGATGCCCGCTTCATGCTGGTCTCCACCCCGTCGGGCATCACGCTGGCGCCGGAGGGCGGGGCGCACCAGTCGATCTCCACGCCGCTGATCGGCATGGGCCAGCCGGGCCTGACCTATTACGAGCCGGCCTATGCCGACGAATTGGCGGCGATCATGCGCTGGGGCTTCGGCCACATGCAGGCGGCCGATGGCGGCTCGCTCTATCTGCGCCTCTCCACGCGGGCGCTGGAGCAGCCGCAGCGTGACGCCACGGAGGATTTCGCCGGGCAAGTCGTGGCCGGGGCCTATTGGCTGGTCGAGCCGGCGGCGGACTCCGAGGTGGCGCTGGTCTATTGCGGCGCCATCGCGCCGGAGGTTATGGAGGCGCACGCCGCGCTGGCCGAGGACATGCCGGGCCTGGGCATCCTGGCCGTCACCTCGCCGGACCGGCTCTATACCGATTGGAACAGGCAGACCGAAGCCCGCCGCAAGGGCCAGTCGATAGCGCCGACGCATCTCGATCGGCTGCTGGCGCAGGCCCCGGCGGCCTCGCTGGTCACGGTGCATGACAGCCATCCGGCGTCGCTGTCCTGGATCGGCGCGGCGGCGGGACGCCCGGTGCAGTCGCTCGGCGTCACCAAGTTCGGCCAGTCCGCCGACCTGCAGGATCTCTATCGCGCCTACGGGCTGGATGCCGACGCGATCATCGATTCCGTCGCCGCCGCCTGCCTTGGCCGGCTGAATTGATCCGCTCTTCGCTGGCGGTTCTGGAAGGGCCGGAAAGGCAGCCCTGCGCGGTTAACGCTTGTCTCCCAACCCGGAAGGGCGGAGTAAAGCAGGCTTAAGGGCTCCGCCTTCCAAGAGGGCTTCAGTGGAATTGCAAACCTCGACCAAGGGCGCCGGGCTGTTGTTCGGCAATGCCTACCTGCTGCTCGTGCTGACCACGCTGATGTGGGGCGGCAATGCCGTGGCGGGGCGGATTGCCGTTGGCGAGATCTCGCCGATGCTGCTGACCGGCATTCGCTGGATTGGGGTGGTGATCCTGCTGGCGATTTTCGCCCGCCGCACGGTGATCGCCGAATGGCCGGTGCTGCGCCGGCATCTGCCGTTCCTGATGGCGATGGGGGCGCTGGGCTTCACCGGCTTCAACGCGCTGTTCTATCTGTCGGCCTATACGACCAGCGCGATCAATATCGGCATCATCCAGGGGGCTATTCCGATATTCGTGCTGATTGGCGCCTATATCGCCTATCGCACGCCGGTCACGCTGGTGCAGGTCATCGGCGCGGCGCTGACCATGATCGGCGTGGCGCTGGTGGCGACGCGCGGCGAGATCGCCCATGCCCAGGCGCTGCGCATCAATGAGGGCGACTTGCTGATGGTGATCGCCTGCGCGCTCTATGCCGGCTACACGGTGGCGTTGCGCAAGCGGCCGGCGGTGTCCGGCTTGGCGATGTTCTCGGTGATGGCGGTGGCGGCGCTGCTGACCTCGCTGCCGCTGGTGGCGATCGAGGCGGCGATGGGCGATTTCCGCGCGCCCACCCCGACTGGCTGGGCCGTGCTGGCCTTCGTGGTGCTGTTCCCGTCCTTCCTGTCGCAGATATTCTTCCTGCGCAGCGTGCAACTGGTCGGGCCGGGACGGGCCGGCCTGTTCGTCAATCTGGTGCCGATCTTCGCCGCCATCCTGGCGGTGCTGGTGCTGGGCGAGCTGTTCCAGCTCTACCACGCCCTGGCGCTGGGGCTAGTGCTGGGCGGCATCTGGCTGGCAGAGCGCCGCCGCAGCGCTTGAAGCGGCGTCAGCCGATCCGCTTGCACAGCCGCAGCTTGCGGGTGCCGACCCCCTGCTTGTAGCTGGGCATCATCAGCAGGCAATCGTCATGCGGCGTCACGATGGTCTCGTCGCCATCCCGGGCGATGGGAGTGCCGGCCTTGGCGATGACCTCCATGCCGATATATTCCTCGGCGAACTGGAAATCGTCGGTCTTGGCGGTGATGCCGCCGGTTACTTCCCACATCGCCGCCTTGGGCGGGTTCTTGGCTTCCGGCGACAGGTTGCGGTCAATGACCGAGGGGTCGACCGCGCCGGTCACCCGCAGGAAATGCATCGCCGTATCCATCGCCACCCGGCCGCTGGAGGCGGCCCAATGCTGGCCGCATTCCACCAGCAGCGCCACCTTGTCGTTCTTCGGGTCGTTGAAGGGGGTATATTCGATGATGCGTCGGCCGACGATATGGCCGGAGCCGCACATGATGTAGGCCGGGAAATTCACCTGGGCGGCGAAATCGCGCTCCTTCTCCAACCCGTGGCAGATCATCAGCGGCTCGGAATAGGTGCTGAGCGAGTGGATATCGAGCAGTAAATCGACCGAATCGAAGAATGGCCGCAATTCCCGCGCCCGGCGCAGCTCCACCGTATTCTCCGGCCCGTCCAGTCGTTCCTCGACCCAGACGCGGTTGAAGTCCTCTTCCACGAAGCGCGAATCGTTCGGCTTGGCCGGGTCGAACCGGCCGAACGCCGCATGGTTCACGAAGGCGAAGCTGAGCTTGCCCTTGACCGGCCGCACGCCCTGCTTCAACAGCGCGTCCAGCGCGATGGCCCCGCAAATCTCGTTGCCGTGGGTCAGCGCATTGATCGCCACATGCGGGCCCGGCACGCCGCTGTCGAAGCTGGTGACGAACTCGATGCCGGTATTGCCCTTGCGATAGGGTTCGATATCCGGGGCGGTCAGCTCGACCGGGTAGCTCTGGGCCATGGGGCGATCCTCAGCAGGCGGAAAGTTGAGAGACGGAAAAACAACTTTGCCGGTTATAGACGCCCAGCCCCGCCTCCGCCAACCCGGCTTTCCGATAAGAATTCTGCATAAGGGCTTTCTTATGCGCGCCTTGCGTCTTGTGCAGGGCTGCCATCTTGGATAGGGTCTATGCAGAAAAAGAATGCGAACGGGGAATTCACGTCGTCAGATCCCGGAAAACCGGGACATCCCAGCAGGCTGAAGCAGGACGAACCCGCTTGTGCGGGCAGTCTCCCTACATCCTGGCCGGGCAGCGTGCGTTTTCCGTTCGAAGAAGCAAGAGCCGGTCTTTCCTAAAGCCGTGGAACCAACCGCGGCGCCCCGAATCGTGCGGGCGGAAGGGCGGCGTGTCAGGGAGCGGAACGGTATGGCGTCTGGCGAATTCGTCCTGGAGACGGAAGGCCTCAGCAAGGAATTCAAGGGTTTCTTCGCGGTGCGCGACGTCAGCTTGCGCGTGCGCAAGGGCGATATCCACGCCCTGATAGGCCCCAATGGCGCGGGCAAGACCACGGTCTTCAACCTGCTGACCAAATTCCTGACCCCGACGGCCGGGCGCATTCTCTACAAGGGCGAGGAGATCACCAAGACCGGCCCGGCGGATATTGCGCGCAAGGGCATGGTGCGCTCGTTCCAGATCTCGGCGGTCTTCCCGCATCTGTCGCTGCTGGAGAATGTGCGCATCGCCCTGCAGCGCGAATTGGGCACCTCCTTCCATTTCTGGAAATCGGACGACAGCCTGTCGGCGCTGAACGACCGGGCGATGGCGCTGCTGGAGGCGGTGGGCCTGACAGAGTTTCGCAACCATACCGCCGGCGACCTGCCCTATGGCCGCAAGCGGGCGCTGGAGATCGCCATGGCGCTGGCCTGCGAGCCGCGCCTGCTGCTGCTCGACGAGCCGACGGCCGGCATGACGCATGAGGATATCGTGCGCATCACCGACCTGATCGGCCGGGTGTCGGAAAACCGCACCGTGCTGATGGTCGAGCATAATCTCAGCGTCGTCTCCAACCTGTCGAATGTCATCACCGTCTTGCAGCGCGGCGAGATATTGGCCGAGGGGCCCTATGAAGAGGTATCGAAAATGCCCGAGGTGATCAGCGCCTATCTGGGGACCGGTCATGGCTGAGGCGCTTCTGAAGGTCGCCGGCCTGCACGCCTTCTACGGCGAATCGCATATTCTGCACGGCATGGATTTCGAGATTCGCCAGGGCGAGGTGGCCACGCTGCTGGGCCGCAATGGCGCCGGCAAGACGACGACGCTGCGCGCCATCATGGGCATTGTCGGTCAGCGACAGGGTTCGGTTTCCTTCGAGGGGACGGAAACCATCGGCCTGACCTCGAACAAGATCGCCAAGATGGGCATCGCCTATTGCCCGGAGGAACGCGGCATCTTCGCCAGCCTCAACGTCGAGGAGAATCTGCTGCTGCCGCCGGTGGTGAAGCCGGGCGGCATGCCGGTCGAGGAAATCTTCGAGCTGTTTCCGAATTTGAAGACCCGGCTGTACAGCCAGGGCACCAAGCTGTCCGGCGGCGAGCAGCAGATGCTGGCGATTGGCCGCATCCTGCGCACCGGAGCCAATCTGCTGCTGCTGGACGAGCCGACCGAGGGCTTGGCCCCGGTGATCGTGCAGCAAATCGGCGCGGTGATCCGCAAGCTGAAGGAGAAGGGGCTGACGATCCTGCTGGTGGAACAGAATTTCCACTTCGCGGCGACCGTCGCCGACCGGCACTACATCGTCGAACATGGCAGGGTGATCGACATGATCCCGAATGCCGAAGCCGAGGCAAACCTCGGCAAATTGCACACCTATCTAGGTGTTTGATAACAAAGGGAGGTTACCATGAAGCAGAGTACAGCGTTGCTTGCAGGCGTCGCCGTGTTGGCGCTTTCGACCGGCTCGGCCCTGGCGCAGGTGTCCGACGATGTGGTGAAGATCGGCGTGCTGAACGACCAGTCCGGCACCTATGCCGACCTGGCCGGCCCCGGCTCCACCCTGGCCGCGCAGATGGCGGTCGATGATTTCGGCGGCACCGTGCTCGGCAAGAAGATCCAGGTGGTCTTCGCCGACCATCAGAACAAGCCGGATGTCGGCGCCAGCATCGTCAATCGCTGGATCGACGCCGAGCAGGTCGATGTCGTGGTCGACGTGCCGACCTCCTCTGTGGCGCTGGCGGTGCAGGAGATCACCAACAAGAAGGGCAAGGTGCATCTGAACTCCACCGCCGCCACCTCCGACCTGACGGGCAAGGCCTGCTCGCCGACCGGCATCCACTGGACCTACTCCACCACGGCGCTGGCCAACGGCACCGGCAAGGCGGTCGTGGCCCAGGGCGGCAAGAGCTGGTTCTTCCTGACCGCCGACTATGCCTTCGGCCATGCGCTGGAGCGCGACGTCTCCAAGGTGGTGAAGGAGGCCGGCGGCGAGGTGAAGGGCGTGGTGCGCCATCCCTTCCCGAACCAGGATTTCTCCTCCTTCCTGCTGCAGGCGCAGGCCTCTGGCGCGCAGGTCATCGGCCTCGCCAATGCGGGCGCCGACACCATCAACTCGATCAAGCAGGCGTCGGAGTTCGGCATCACCCAGGCCGGGCAGAAGCTCGCCGGCCTGCTGGTCTTCCTGTCGGACATCCACAGCCTGGGCCTGCAGACCGCGCAGGGCCTGCAGCTGACCACCGGCTTCTATTGGGACATGGACGAGGAGACCCGCGCCTGGTCGAAGAAGTTCGCCGCCAAGCATAATGGCGCCATGCCCACCATGGCCCAGGCCGGCGTCTATTCCGCCGTCGCGCATTATCTGAAGGCGATCAAGGAAGCCGGCACCGACGATGGCAAGAAGGTCGTGGACAAGATGAAGGAGCTGCCGGTGAAGGATTTCTTCGCCCGCAATGCCAAGATCCGTGCCGATGGCCGCATGGTGCACGACATGTATCTGGTCGAGGTGAAGAAGCCGTCCGAGTCGAAGGGCCCCTACGATTACTACAAGGTGCTGCGCACCATCCCGGGCGACGAGGCCTATGGGCCGTTGAGCACCGACTGCCCGAGCGCCAAGGGCTAACCAGGTCTTTGTGACCGGATCGACGGGGATTTAGGGGATGTTCGAACTGCTCGGCATACCGCCGCAGGTTCTGTTCGGCCAGCTGTTGCTGGGGCTCATCAACGGGGCGTTCTACGCCACGTTGAGCTTGGGCCTGGCGCTTATTTTCGGCCTGCTGAACATCATCAACTTCACGCATGGGGCGCAGTACATGATGGGCGCGTTCGTCGCCTATCTGCTGCTCAACCTGCTGGGCATCGGCTATTGGCCGTCGCTGTTCCTAGCCCCAATCCTCGTCGGTCTCGTCGGCATCGTTCTGGAAAAGACGATGCTCAGCCGGCTCTACAAGCTGGACCATTTGTACGGGCTGCTGCTGACCTTCGGCCTCGCGCTGCTGATCGAAGGCGCGTTCCGGCAGATGTACGGCGTATCCGGGCTGCCCTATCCGATCCCGGATGTGTTGAAGGGCGGGCAGAATCTGGGCTTCATGTTCCTGCCGAACTACCGGGCCTGGGTCGTGGTTGCCTCGCTGCTCATCTGTTTCGCCACCTGGTTCCTGATCGAACGCACCAAGCTCGGCTCCTACCTGCGGGCGGCGACCGAAAATCCGGCGCTGGTCCAGGCTTTCGGCATCAATGTGCCGCGCATGATCACGCTGACCTACGGCTTCGGCGTGGCGCTGGCGGGCTTCGCCGGCGTGCTGGCCGCGCCGATCTATTCGGTGAACCCGCTGATGGGTTCGAACCTCATCGTCGTCGTCTTCGCGGTGGTGGTGATCGGCGGCATGGGCTCGATCCTGGGGGCGATCCTCACCGGCTTCGGGCTGGGGTTGGTCGAGGGGTTGACCAAGGTGTTCTATCCGGAAGCCTCGAACACGGTGATCTTCATCATCATGGCGATCGTGCTGGTATTGAAGCCGGCCGGCCTGTTCGGCCGGGCGCGCTGAGGGGGATGGCAGCATGATCCGTATCATTAGCCTCGTCGCCCTGATTATCATCGCCCTGGTGGCGCCGTTCTTCTTCTATCCCGTATTCCTGATGAAGGCGCTGTGTTTCGCGCTGTTCGCCTGCGCCTTCAATCTGCTCTTGGGCTATGTCGGACTGCTGTCCTTCGGGCATGCCGCCTTCCTGGGCTCGGCCGCCTATGTCACCGGCCATTCGATGAAGGTGCTGGGCCTGCCGCCGGAGCTGAGCATCCTGGCCGGCACCGGGGCCGCGGCCCTGCTGGGCCTGGGCTTCGGCTGGCTGGCCATCCGCCGTCAGGGCATCTATTTCGCCATGATCACGCTGGCGCTGTCGCAGATGGTGTTCTTCTTTGCCCTGCAGGCGCCCTTCACCGGCGGCGAGGACGGCATCCAGGCAATCCCGCGCGGCTATCTGCTGGGCTTCATCGATCTGAACAACCAGCTCACCCTGTATTATTTCGTGCTGGCGATGTTCGTGTTCGGCTGGCTGGTGATCTATCGCACCATTCATTCGCCCTTCGGCCAGGTGTTGAAGGCGATCCGCGAGAACGAGCCGCGCGCCATCTCTCTGGGCTACCGCACCGACCAGTACAAGCTGATGGCCTTCGTGCTGTCGGCCGCGCTGTCGGGCATGGCGGGGGCAACCAAGACCCTGGTGTTCCAGCTCGCCTCGCTGACCGATGTGCATTGGCACATGTCGGGCGAGGTGGTGCTGATGACGCTGCTGGGCGGCATGGGGACGGTGTTCGGACCGGTGGTCGGCGCGTTCCTGGTGGTGACGATCCAGAATTATCTGGCGCAACTCGGCTCCTGGGTCACCATCATCCAGGGCGGCATCTTCGTGGTCTGCGTGCTGCTGTTCCGCCGCGGCATCGTCGGCGAGGCAATGGCGCTGGCGCGCAAGCTGCGCAAGAAGCCGGAGAAGGAAGACGCCGTCTCCTGAGGCGTCCCACCGTAGCGGACAAGAAAAAGCCCCGGCCGTCTGGCCGGGGCTTTCCTGTTGCCGGGCGCCGCTTACTTGGTGCGGCTGCTTGGCTGGCTGGGCTTCGGATCGATATTCTTACCGCTATCCGGGGCCGGATTGGCGGCGCTGTTCGGGTTGGTGCTCTTCGGCGCGCCATCGCTGACGCCGCCGGTGGTGCCCGGAGTGCTGGTATCCGGAACGCTGCCGGTGGAGCGGTTCATCGTACCGCTACTGCCGCTATTCGAGGTTGCCCCCGTGCTGGTGTTCTGATCCGGCTTGGCATCGCTGGTGCCGCCGCTCTGGGTCGGCAATTTGCTGTCGGCATGCGCCATGCCGATACCGCCGATGCCGAGGGTGAGAACGCCAGCCACCAAAGCGGCGGGCAGGAAACCAGTCTTGGTCCAATTCCTCATGATCATCGGTTTATCCTTTCCTTGTTGTCCAACTGACTTTGTTAAGTCGGTGTCACATAGGTAGAACAAAAAGGCAGGATAACTGTTCCGTCATGAATTTATCTCATTGATCGATTGGTCTTTGATTATAGATAGCCGAGGAACAGAACCACGCCCTCCTTGTTATATTTTATCTTTCCGTGAAGGAGGCGGCGAATGTTCGATTCTTTTCCCTGGGGCATTGTCACGATCGGCGGCCCGATCCTGCTGGGGCTGATCTTGGCCTATAGCATGTTCCGCTATCGCAAGCGTGACCGTCGGCTGGACGCGCAGACCGAGCGGGCCACCACCGAGCTCTACAAGCAGACCGAACGCGAGGCCCCCGATGGCGGGGAACCGCGCCCCCGCTAAATATTTTCCGGCTTTTTCCGGCCATCTCGCCGGGGGGTGCGCCGGGGAGCGCGTTGGGGCGGGCGGCTTTCCTCGCCCTGATCGGCCAAGCCCGGAAAGTCGCCCTGGTTTTCCAGCGCCTCGGGCGGCTCGACCGGCTGTGCGCGCTTCGCCCGCGTGCCGGCGGGGCGCGGCTTGGTGGCGGTGTGCTGATTATCCTCGATGGCGGCTAATTCACGCGCCTGCTCCCAATGCGCCTCGGCCCGGCCTTCGGGGCGGCCTTCCGCTTCCCATAGCCGGTAGGCATGCTCGCGGATGCGGCGTTCCGTGTCTTCGCTCTGCTGTGCCATGATCCCTCCAATGGCGATGCGGATGAAATCGAACCTCACCCTGTCGGCTTTGTTCCCCCCGGCTCTGTCGCCAGCGTTTGCACCGGAAACTCTGCCAGTAACGGGCCCAGCGCCACCCGCGCCGGCAGCACTTTGCCGCCCAGGGTCACCAGCCCGGCCATCGGCAGTTCGATCTCCGTGCCGTCCAGCGCTTCCGGTCGCAGCAGCGGAACCGGCTGGCCACCCAGCAGCGATAGCGGCAGGCGTGGAACGATGGTGACGCAGCATTCGGCGCCCGCGCGCCGTGCGAAGGCGACGATATGCTCGGCCATCGGCCCCAGCGCGAAGAGAGGCTCGTAGCTGCCGTCGCGAAACAGCGCCTCCTGGCGGCGACGCAGATCGAGCAGCCGGGCAAGCAGCCGGAATTTCGGCAGCCCCTGCCGCCACTGCGCAATCGTCAGTTCGCCCGGTTCGGCCAGCAGGGCGGCGCGCTGGTCGAAATCGACCGGCCGCCGGTTATCTGGATCGACCAGGCTAAGATCAGGCAGTTCGGTGCCCTGATAGATGTCCGGCACGCCCGGCAGGGTCAGCTTCAGCGCGGTCTGCGCCAGGCTGTTCACGAAGCCGCCGGCCAGCACCGGCTGGAAGCAGCGTTCCAGGTCGCGCAGCAAATCCTGGCGCTGCACCGCCAGGATGCCGCGCACGAAGCCGCCAACCGATTCCTCGAACGCGTGGTTCGGCGCGGTCCAGCTTGTGCGCTGCTTGGCCTCGCGCAGCGCCTTCACGATGAACTCTTCCAGCCGTTCGGCAAGGTCCGACAGCGCGCTGGCATCGCGTACATCCAGATCGGCGGGCCAGATGCCGAGCAGCGACTGGTAGAGCAGCCATTCCACATCCGCCCCGGGGCTTTCGCCATCGGGCAGCGCGCGGCGTAAGTCGGCGGTGGCTTCGTGCCAGCGCGCCACGTCGGCGCGCCAGAGTGTCGGCATCTCGCTCAACACCGCGATGCGGGCGCGGGTATCCTCGCCGCGCTTGGTGTCATGGGTGGAGGTGGCGGACAGAGCGTGCGGCCAAGCCGCCCGGCGCTGCCGCAGGGCGGCGTGGAAATCGGCGACCGAGATGCCGAAGCGGCTTGGCTCCGCCCCCACCTCGTTCAACGCCAGCAGCCGGTTGAAGCGGTAGAACACGGTATCCTCCACCGCCTTCGCCATGACCGGGCCGGTCGCCTGCTGAAAGCGGCGGATGAAGCCGGTGCGATCCGCGCTGTCGGCGGGGGAATCCAGCAGCAGACCGGCGATGAAATCCAGCACGCGGCCATCCTCCGCCTCGCGCGCCGTCTTGGCCTGGCGCACCGCCTGGTCGATCAGCGCCCGGTCGCCGGGAGAGGCACCGTGGGCATCGACATAGGTGCGGTAGACCGGCAGATGGGCGGCAATTTCGATGATCGCCCGGCGCAGCGCGTCGCGGCCGAAATCGCGGCTGGCCACATCGGCTTCCGCCAGCCGGGCGGCCAGGGCGATCAACCCGCGCAGTTCGCCGGCCAGGTTGACGGTGAAAATCCGTCTCTTGGCCTCCACCACATGCTGGCGATAGGCGGTTCGGTCGCCGGCGAAACCGCGCCAGGCCTGGTCCAGCACCGCGCGGTTGCGGCTGTCGATCTGCAAGGCGGTCAGCAGGAAGCCGATCTCGTAGCCGGTGGTGCCGTCCGTCGCCCAGTCGGCGGGCAGTTCCTCCTCCTCGCCCAGTATTTTCTCGATCACGACATAGGGGCGGCGGGGGGCGGCCGTGGCGCGCAGCGTGTCGAGATAGGCCTTGGGGTCGGCCAGCCCGTCGACATGATCGATGCGCAACCCGTCGACCGTGCCGTCGGCCACCAGTTGCAGCGCCAGCCGGTGCACGGCGTCGAACACCGGCCTGTCCTCGACACGCACGCCGACCAGTTCGGATATTTCGAAGAAGCGGCGATAGGTCAGCGCCTCACGCGCCAGCCGCCAATAGGCCAGCCGCCAATGCTGCGCCTCATGTATGTCATGCACCCCGCCCAGCGCCTCTGTGCCGGGGGCGAGCGGGAGGGCGGTGTCGTAATACAGCAGCACCGGCTGGCCGTCGCGTTCGCCCAGGGTCAGCTTGCCCTCGGCGACGGCCTCGCCATAGGGCTCTCCCAGGATCGGCAGCAGCAGCTTGTCGGCGGCCCAGTCGATATCGAAATGTCGCGCATAAGCGCTGTCGCGGCCGTGCCGCAGCACATCGCGCCACCAGGGATTCTGCACCGAGGCGGCCATATGGTTCGGCACGATGTCGAGCAGCAGGCCGATGCCGTGGCGCTTAAGCGCGGCCGACAGCGCGGTAAAGCCGTCCTCGCCCCCCAGCACCGCATCGAAGCGGCCATGGTCGGTGACGTCGTAGCCATGCGTCGATCCCTCCGTCGCCGCGAAGATCGGCGAGGCATAGAGATGGCTGACGCCCAAATCGGCGAGGTAAGGCGCCAGCCGCGCCGCGCGGTGGAAATCCATGCCGTCGCGAAATTGCAGGCGGTAGGTGGCGCGCGGTGTGGTCATGAATGACGCGGCCTTTCATGGGCGATGGCGTCGGTCGCGGTGCGGAAGATCGGGTGTTCGCCCAACGCCTCCAGCGTGACCGGCAGGCGGCGTTGCCAGTTCGGATATTCGCGTACCGTGCCCGGCAGGTTCACCTGCTCCACCACGCCAAGAAGGTCTTCCATCTGGGCGACGAACAGCCGGCTCGGCGTGCGCGCCATGAGACGGTGGAAGGCGGTGGCCAGCACGGTGCCGTCATCCTCCGGCGGGATGTCGGGCAGGCCCTCGGCTGCCAGCAGGCTCTGCGCCTCCTGGCGGTGGCGCGCCCGCTCCTGCCGTGTCGCTTCCGCCGCCTCGGCGCTCAGATGGCCCAGAATTTCGCGCCGGTCGATGTCGCAGCCATTCCACCAGCCGGGCAAGGTGGCGGTGTCGTGGCTGCCGATGCAGGCCAGCGATTCACGCGGATAGCGGGCGGGCGGCACAAAGCCCTGCCCGTCGCGTTCGAAATAGAAGACACGGTATCCCAGGATGTTCGCCTGGCTCATCAAGGTGCGGAAGCCTTCCGGTACGATGCCCAGATCCTCGCCGATGACGATGGATTTGCAGGCCTGGGAGGCGGTCGCCAGGGTCCGCACCAGCGCCTCCATCGGGTAGAGCGCATAGACGCCGTCGTCGGCGCTGCGGCCGGTCGGCACCCAGAACAGCCGGTGCAGGCTCATCGCATGGTCGATGCGCAGCGCGCCGGCATGCTGGAAGGCCGCCTCGTAGGCCCGCTGCAACGGCACGAAGTCGCGCCGCGCCAGCTCCGCTGGAGATAGTGGGGCGAGGCCCCATTTCTGGCCATGCGCATTGAACATGTCCGGCGGGGAGCCGATCTCCGCCCCGACCACGGTGAGCGTTGGATCGGCCCAAGTGGCCGAGCCGTCCGGCGCGATGCCGACGGCGTAATCGAGATACAGGCCGATGCGCATGCCTGCCGCTTCCGCCCGGCTGGCGGCGTCGCGAAGCTGGCGGTCGGCGATCCATTGCAGCCACAGCTCGAAATCCACCTCGCGCGCCCGGTCGCGCCGGAAGGCGGCGACGGTGAGGCTGTCGGGACTGCGATACTCCTCCGGCCAGCCATGCCAGCCGGCGCCGTGCCCTTGGCTCGCCATCGCCAGGCTCAGCGCCTGGAACAGCGCATGGGCCTCCAGTGCCGCGCCGTGGAACGCGCGAAAGCGATCCAGGTCCGGATCGTCCGGCCTGCGCTCGAACAGCCGGCGCAGGATGGCGCGCTTGGCGGGCACAAGGGCGGTATAATCGATCATCTCGCCCGCGCGCAGGCGCTCCAGCAGGGCGGCATCGGCATCCTCCGGCCGGAAGCCGGGAACCCGGTCGATGGCGATATAGGCGGAATTCAGGAAGCGCCGATGCGCGGGATAGAACGGGCTCTGCCGGCCGGGATCGGCGGCGAACAGGTCGTGCAGCGGGTTCACTCCCAGGAAATCCGCGCCCAGCGGCCCCAGCAATTCAGCCAACCGGGCCAGATCCTCGAAATCGCCGATGCCACAATTGCGCGCCGAGCGCAGCGCATAGAGCTGGCAGGAGACGCCCCAGCAGCGCCCGTCGCGCAGGAAGTCCGGCAGATAGCAGGCAATGTCGCTCGGCACCCGCATCGCCAGCGCGTCGAGATGCGGCAGGTGCGAGAGTTCCCCGGGGTCGGCGGGATCGACGCCCAGCGCCCGCAACAGCTCGATCACCGCCGCGTCGGGGGCGACCACCGGCTGGCCGTGAAAATCGATATAGCGGCGCTGCAGCCCGTGGGCGGCGGCCAGCCGGTCGAGCGGGCCGCCGGTCATGCCGGCGCCTTGCGCAGAGTGACGGCGAGGCTATAGCCGGGCAGGCTACCCCCCAGGATCGATGTCAGCACCCCGTCGCCGCTGCCATAGAGCAGGGTGGCGCCTTCCTCCGCCAGCGGACAGGAAATCGAGCGTTCCCCCAGATTGGCGAGCAGGCGCAGCAAAGCGCCGTCTCCCAACTGCCAGGTCACCTCGAAGGCGCGCTCGCCCAGGCGCTGGCCGGTCGCCCGCATCGCCAGCATGTCGGTCAGGCGCGGGGCGATGTGATGGTGGCGCAGCGCCAGCAGCCGGCTGTAAAAATTCTGCCGCGCCTCGCCTGCCGCGCTATCGGCCAGCCCCCAGTCCAGGCGGCAGGAGTCGAAGGTGGACAGGGCGTTGGGATCGGGAATTTCGTCGCGGGAGAAAGCGGTGAAGGCGGCGAATTCCCGTCGTCGCCCCTCGCGCACCGCGTCCGCCAGCGGGCCATGAAAATCGGTGAAGAACAGGAAGGGGCGGGTCTCGCCATACTCCTCGCCCATATAGAGCAAGGGCACCTGCGGATTCAGCAGGTGGATGGCGGCCAGGATATCCAGCAGTCGCGGATCGCTCAGCAGTGTCAGCCGCTCGCCAAAGGCGCGGTTGCCGATCTGGTCGTGATTCTGCAGGAAGGTCACGAAGGCGGTCGGCGGCTGGCCATTGCTGGCCACGCCGCGCGGCTTGCCGTCCCAGGGGCCGTAGGGTTCGCCCTGGAAGGCGAAGCCCTCGGTCAACGCGCGCAGCAGATGGCCCACCGGATCGGCCGCGAAATCGCTGTAATAGCCCTGTTCCTCGCCGCTCGCGGTGACATGGGCGGCATGGTGGAAATCATCATTCCACTCGGCGGTGAACAGCACCGGCCGGTTCTCGGCGTCGCGCGGATGCAGGCGCACGATGTTTCGCTCATCCTCCGTCGCCAGATGGATGTGGCGGTTGGGAAAGGTCTGGCGGATCGACGCCGCCATCTCCTCCAGGATCAGGATATCGGCCTGATCGGCGATCTGGTCGATGGCGTCGAAGCGCAGCCCATCCAGCCGGTATTCCTCCAGCCAATAGAGCGGATTTTCAACGAAGAAGGAGCGCACGGCCGGCTGCTCGAAGCGGATCGTCGGGCCCCAGGGCGTGTGCTGCTTGGGGTCGAAGAAAGCAGGCGCGTAGCTGTGGATATAATTCCCGTCCGGCCCGAAATGATTATAGACCACGTCCAGGAACACCATCATCCCGCGCTCATGCGCGGCATCGACCAGGCGCTTCAGCCCTTCCATGCCGCCATAGGCGCGGTGCGGGCAATAGAGCAGCACCCCATCATAGCCCCAGCCGCGTTCGCCGGAGAATTGCGCGACCGGCATCAGCTCCACGGCCGTGACGCCGAGGCGCGCCAGATAATCCAGCCGGCGCTGCACGCCGTCGAAATCGCCGGTCTGGCTGAACGCGCCGACATGCAGCTCGTAGATCACCGTCTCCTCCCACGGCCGGCCGCGCCAGTCCGGGGTGCGCCAGCGATAGGCGGTGGGATCGACCAGCCGGCTCATGCCATGCACGTCGCCAGCCTGGGCGCGGGCGGCGGGGTCGGGCACGCAGGTGCCGTCCGGCAGCACGAAGCCATATTCCATGCCGGCCGTCAGACCGTCCGCCTGCACCTCGAACCAGCCCATTTCTGTGCGCTGCATCGGCAAATCCGCGCCGCCGCTGAGGCGCAGTGACAGACGCTCGGCATCCGGCGCCCAAAGGCGGAAACGCGCGCCGCCATCGGCGAACAGCTCGGCGCCCCAGCTCTTGCGAAAGGCAAAGCCGCCGCTCATGCCGGCTCGCCCTCCAGCAGCAGCAGCGCGCGGCCCGGCAAAGGCAGCATCGCCCCCGGCGGCAGCGGCTCCTCGGCCGGGGCCTCGTCGGGGTCGGTATTCATGAGCAGCCGCCAGCGGGCGGCGGTCTTTTCGTGCGGTAGCTGGAAATCCACCGCTTCGTGAAAGGCGTTCAGCAGGATCAGCATGGCGCTGCCCTCGGCGTCGCATTGCAGCAGCCCCAGCACCTTCACAATGGGGTCGAGCCAGTCGGCATCGGTCATCTCGTTGCCGTCGGGTTTCAGCCACACCACCTCGCGATTACCCTGGTCGCCAATCTCGTGGCCATGCAGGAAATGCGGCCGCCGCAGATGCGGGTAGCGCTTGCGCAGCGCCACGGCCATATGGGCGAATTCCAGGAATTTGGTCTCGGCCGGGTCCAGCCCTTCCCATTGCAGCCAGTTCATCTCGGAATCCTGGCAGTAGGAATTATTGTTGCCGCCCTGGCTGCGGCCGATCTCGTCGCCCATCAGGATCATCGGCGTGCCTTGCGAGAACAGCAGCGTGGCCAGCGCGTTGCGCCGCATGCGGGCGCGCAGCTCCAGGATTTCGGGATCGTCAGTCGGCCCCTCGACGCCGCAATTCCAGCTTCGGTTATCGTCGTGGCCGTCGCGATTCTCCTCGCCATTCGCCTCATTGTGCTTGCTGTCGTAAGCGTACAGGTCAGCCAGGGTGAAGCCGTCATGCGCGGTAATGAAATTCACGCTGGCCCAGGGCCGCCGGCCGGCATGCTCGAACATCTCGGCCCAGCCCAACAGGCCGCGCGCCATGTCGGGCGCGGTGCCGTCGATGCCGCGCCAGAACGAGCGCACCGTGTCGCGATAGGCGCCGTTCCATTCCGCCCAACCTGGCGGAAACTGGCCCAGCCGGTAGCCGTCCGGCCCGATGTCCCAGGGCTCGGCGATCAGTTTCACGCGTGACAGGACGGGATCCTGGCGGATCGCGTCGAAAAAGACGGAGTTGCGGTCGAACTGGTCGCGCTCCCGCCCCAGCGCGGTGGCGAGGTCGAAGCGGAAGCCGTCGACATGGCAGGCCTCGACCCAGTAGCGCAGCGAATCCATGACCATCTGCAACACCCGACCATTGCGCAGATTCAGCGTGTTGCCGCAGCCGGTGGTGTCGAAATAATAGCGCGGATCGTCGCCCAGAATGTAGTAGCTGGCATTGTCGATGCCGCGGAAGGACAGGGTGGGGCCGTCCTGATTGCCCTCGGCGGTGTGGTTGTAGACCACGTCCAGCAGCACCTCGATGCCGGCCGCGTGCAGCTTGCGGACCATCAGCTTGAATTCGTGAATGTCGCTGCCGGGCGAGATATAGCGCGTGGCCGGGGCGAAGAAGCCGATGGTGTTGTAGCCCCAGTAATTGGTGAGATTCTTCTCGACCAGATAGCGGTCGTCGTAGAAAGCCTGCACCGGCAGCAGCTCGATCGCGGTGACGCCCAGCTTCACCAGATGGTCGATGGCGCGCGGGTCGGCCAGGCCGGCGAAACTGCCGCGCAGCTGCTCCGGCACGTCGGGATGGCGCGCGGTCATGCCCTTTACATGCGCCTCATAGACGATGGTCTTGGCCCAGGGCGTGCGCGGCGCAATATCCTTGCCCCAGGTGAAGGCAGGATCGACCACCATGCATTTCGGCATGACCGACGCGGAATCCCGCCGGTCGAACGACAAATCGCCGCGCGACGAACCGATGCGATAGCCGAAACAGGCATCGTGCCAGCGCAGATCGCCATGCAGCGCCTTGGCGTAGGGGTCGATCAGCAGCTTGTTCGGATTGAAGCGGTGGCCGGCCTTGGGCTCATAAGGGCCGTATACCCGGTAGCCATAGAGCTGCCCCGGCCGGATATCCGGGAAATAGCCGTGCCAGACCTCATGCGTGTTCTCCGGCAAGGCGACCCGCCGCACCTCGCGCTTTCCCTTGGGATCGAACAGGCACAGCTCCACCTTTTCGGCATGGGCGCTGAACAGGGCGAAATTCACCCCCGCCCCATCCCAGGTGGCGCCGAGCGGGTAGGGCAGGCCGGGCTTTATCGACAGGTCGGACATCATGGTCTCTCTGGCGTGAGGCCTAGCGCTCGGGAGCGAGCACCAGGGTGGCGAGCGGCGGCAGGGTCAGCGCGACGGAATGCGGACGGCCGTGCCAGGGCGTGGGCTCGGCGGTCAGCGCGCCATTGCCGACGCCGGAGCCGCCATAGACGCCATCGTCGGTATTCAGCCTTTCCACCCAGCGGCCGCCCTGCGGCAGTCCGATGCGGTAGTCGCGCCGCACCGTGGGGGTGAAGTTGCAGACGACCACGACTGGCGGATCGCCCGGCCGGCCATTGCGCTGATAGATGAAGATGCTGGATTGGGCGTCGGCGGCGTCGATCCACGCGAAGCCTTCGGGCTGGCAATCCAGCGCGTGCAGCGCCGGCTCGCCCCGATACAGATGGTTCAGCGTGCGGATCAGGTCGCGCATGCCGGCATGGAAGGGATCGGCCAGCAGGTGCCAGTCCAGCGGCAGGTCGTGGTTCCATTCGTGCGGCTGCGCGAATTCCCCGCCCATGAACAGCAGCTTCTTGCCCGGATGAGTCCACATGAAGCCGAAATAGGCGCGCAGATTGGCGAATTTCTGCCATTGGTCGCCCGGCATGCGGCCGATCAGCGAGCCCTTGCCATGCACCACTTCGTCATGGCTGAGCGGCAGGATGAAATTCTCGGAAAAGGCGTAGATCAACCCGAAGGTGAGCTGGTCGTGATGGTGCTGGCGATGGATCGGATCGCGCCCGACATAGTCGAGCGTGTCGTGCATCCAGCCCATGTTCCATTTATAGCCGAAGCCCAGCCCGCCGCTGTGCCCGTCCGCGCCCACCGGTTGCGAGACGCCGGGCCAGGCGGTCGATTCCTCGGCGATGGAGATCGCCCCCGGATGATCGCCATACAGCTCCACATTCAGCATGCGCAGAAACTCGACCGCGTCAAGGTTCTCCCGGCCGCCCTGGGCATTCGGCACCCATTCACCAGCCTCGCGGCTATAATCGAGATAGAGCATGGAAGCGACCGCATCCACGCGCAGCGCGTCGACATGGTACTGCTCCAGCCAGAACAGCGCATTGGCGCGCAGGAAGTTCGCCACCTCGCGCCGGCCGAAATTATAGATCAGCGTGTTCCAGTCGCGGTGCAGCCCCTGGCGTGGGTCGGCATGCTCGTACAGCGCCGTGCCGTCGAAGCGGGCAAGGCCGTGCGCGTCGGACGGGAAATGGGCGGGCACCCAGTCGACGATCACGCCGATGCCGGCCTGGTGGCAGCGATCGACCAGATAGGCGAAGCCCTCGGGCGGGCCGAACCGGCGGGTCGGGGCGAACAACCCGATCGGCTGGTAGCCCCAGGAGCCGGTGAACGGATGCTCGCTGATCGGCAGCAGCTCGATATGGGTGAAGCCGAGATCGCCGGCATAGGCGATCAGCGCGTCCGCCGCTTCCTCATAGGACATCAGCCCGCCATCGGCGCGCCGCCGCCAGGAGCCGAGATGCACCTCGTAAATCGAGATCGGCGCGGTGCGGTCCTGCCGCTCGTGGCGCGCTTCCATCCAGGCCTGGTCGCCCCATTCGTAGCGCGGCAGGCCATGCACGACGGAGGCGGTCGCCGGCGGCATCTGGGCGGCGAAACCCACCGGGTCGGCCTTCAGCGGCAGCATTTCGCCATTCGGGCCAAGCAGCTCGTATTTATACAGCGCGCCCTCCCCGACGCCAGGGACGAACAAGTCCCAGACGCCAATGCTGGGGTGCCGGCGCATCGGATGGCGGCGGCCGTCCCAATCGTTGAAGTCGCCGACCACGCTGACCCGCGTGGCGTTGGGCGCCCAGACCGCGAAATGCGTGCCCTCCACCCCGTCAAGAAGGGTGGGGTGCGCGCCTAGCCGCTCATAGAGCCGGCGATGGCGGCCCTCGGCCAGCAGGTGCCGGTCCAGATCGCCGAAGCGGCTGGGAAAGCGATAGACATCCTCTTCCTGCCAGTCGGCCGGACCGGCGGTGAAACGCAGCCGGTAGGGTGTCTCCTCCGGCAGCAGCCCCTCGAAGAAGCCGCCTTCGTGCCGACGCAGCAGGCTGGCGAGCGGCGCGCCGGTGGTGGGGTCGAAGGCTTCCGCCGTCTCCGCGCCGGGGCGGATGACGCGCAAGGCGATGCCGCGCTCGGTGCGATGCGGCCCCAATATCGCGAAGGGATCGGGGTGACGCGCCTGCATCAGCGCCGTTACGGCCGTGTCGTCCAGCCGCCAGCCCTGGGCGGCGCTCATGACCCGCCCTCCTGCAGCAGGTCGAGCGCGCCTTGCAGCGGGATCGATATCCAATCCGGCCGGTTGGCGGCCTCATAGCCGATCTCGTAGAATGCCTTTTGCAGCAGGAACAGCGTCAGCAGGGCTTTCCGGTCCTGCTCGGTGTCCGGTTGGTTGGACGCATCGGCGAGGCCGGCGCGATAGCCGTCCAGGAAGTCGGCGACCGCCTTGGCGCGCCATTCCAGCGCCAGCTTGTCGACCGGGCTGTCGCTTCCATCTCCCGTTCCGGTCAGATCAGGAAAGCGCTCGCGAAGACGGGCGCTGACGGTGCGCGCCAGATAATCGAAGGAGCGCAGCATGCCGGCCACATCGCGCAGGGGAGAGGATTTCGCGCGCCGCTCCTCCAGGCCGCGGCGCGGCTCGCCCTCGAAATCGATGATGAACACATCCTGCTGCACGATCAGCGTTTGGCCCAGATGGTAATCGCCATGCAGCCGGGACTTCATGCCGCTGGGTTGCAGGGCGCGGATCGCGTCCAGCTTCAGCTCCACGGCCGGACGAAAATCGACCAGCCGGTCGATCATCGCCTGCACCGCCGGGGGCTGGCCTGGGCGCAGCCGTTCCAGCGCTTCCAGCGCGCCGTCGAATTGGCGCTGCGCATCGGCTGCCCAATCGGCGATATCCCCGGCGGTCAGCGGCTCGCAGCGGAAGGCGGGGTCGTCTGTCTCGGCGGCGAAGGCGCGATGCATCTCGCCAGTGCGCAGGCCCAGCGTACGGGCAAGGTCGAGCGGATAAGCGAAGGTCTCCGGGCCATCGACCGGCTGCGCTTCCCAGGCCCCAGCCAGGGCGCGATCCTCCAGCGTGCGCATCAAGGCATCGAGGAAAGCGCCCCACAGATCACCCTGATTCTGCACATAGGCGAAGGCGGTGGCCAGCACCGTCTCTTCCTCGCCATCGTGCCAGCTAACCTGGCCCAGATAAGCGGGGGTATTGGCAAAGCCGGCCTGCTCGCTGAGGAAGCGGGCGACCTCGACCTCCGGCTGATTGCCGGCGCGCAGGCGGCGGTAGAGCTTCAGCAGCGCCTTGTCGCCCAACGCCACCGAGACGTTGCTCTGCTCCAGCAGCAAGGGCCGTACCGGCTCCAACGTCTCGATCGCCGCCAGCGCGGCACTGCCCTTAAAGCGCAGCGATCCGCTCTCCAGCGTCACCGTGTCGCCGGCGCGCATGCGCTGCGCCAGCGAGAGGGCGAAACGCTCGTCAAAGGCGGCGTCGACCAGCGCGCCCAGCACCCGGCCGCGCCGCACGCGGGCCAGGGTATAGGACAGCTTCGGCGCGCCGAACTGCACATTCTCCTCGCCCCACAAGGCGGTAAGCGGCAGCAGATAGCGGGCATCGCCAAGCTGCACCAGGGCGAGCAAGGTTTCCTCATCCAGCGTCGCCAGGGGCGCGATGGTCACCGTGTCCACGGGCGCGTCCTTGCCGCCGAACCAGCGTTGGCGTTGCAGGAACTGGGGCAGAACATCGCGCTCAAGCTGACGCTGCTCGCGCCCGCGCAGCACATTGGCAAGGCCATCCGGGGCGGTGAGGGTGATGAATTCCGGCAGCGGATCGGGCGGCAGCACATGCCAGGACGGCACTTCCTGTTCCGACGCCAGCAGGAACCAGAAGAAGCCGTGCGCCGGCAGGGTCAGCAGATAGGGCAGGTCGCCGACTGGTGGGAAAGGTTGCTGGCCTAGCAGCTCGATCGGCACGCAGCCGCGATAGGCCGACAGATCCAGCTCCACCGCCTGGGCCGAGCGCGAGAGGTTCGCCACGCACAGGATGGTCTCCCCCTCATGCTGGCGCACATAGGCCAGCACCCGGCGGTTGCGCGGATAGAGCAAAGTGAAGCTGCCGCGCCCGAAGGAATCGTGCTGCTTGCGCACCGCGATCATCCGGCGCACCCAGTTCAGCAGCGAGGAGGGCTCGGCCTGCTGCGCCTCCACATTCACGGTCTGGTAGCCATAGACCGGGTCCATGATGGCGGGCAGATAGAGCTGTTGCGGGTTGGCGCGCGAGAAGCCGCCATTGCGGTCGGCCGACCATTGCATCGGCGTGCGCACGCCGTCGCGGTCGCCGAGATAGAAATTATCGCCCATGCCCAGCTCGTCGCCGTAATACAGCACCGGCGTGCCGGGCATGGAGAGCAGCAGCCCGTTCATCAGCTCGATCTTGCGCCGGTCATTCTGCATCAGCGGCGCGAGCCGTCGGCGGATGCCCAGATTGATGCGCGCGCGCGTGTCGGCGGCATAGGTGTTCCAGAGATAGTCCCGCTCCCGGTCGGTCACCATCTCCAGCGTCAGCTCGTCATGGTTACGCAGGAAGATCGCCCATTGGCAATTTTCGGGAATCTCCGGCGTCTGGCGCATGATGTCGGTGATGGGGTGCCGGTCCTCCTGCGCCACCGCCATGTACATGCGCGGCATCAGGGGAAAGTGGAACGCCATGTGGCATTCGTCGCCCTCGCCGAAATAGGGCGCGGTGTCCTCCGGCCACTGGTTGGCCTCGGCCAGCAGCAGCCGGTCGCCATAGCCATCGTCCAGCGCCGCCCGGATCTTCTTCAGGATGTCGTGGGTCTCGGGCAAATTCTCGTTATTCGTGCCCTCGCGCTCGGCGAGATAGGGGATGGCGTCCAGGCGCAGCCCGTCCACCCCCATCTCCAGCCAGAAGCGCATGACGCGGATTACCTCCTCCAGCACGCGCGGATTGGCGAAATTCAGGTCCGGCTGGTGCGAATAGAAGCGGTGCCAGAAGAATTGCCCGGCCTCCGGATCCCAGGTCCAGTTCGACTTCTCGGTGTCCAGGAAGATGATTCGGGTGCCGCTGTAGCGCGCATCCGAATCGCTCCAGACATAGAAATCCCGCGCCGCCGAACCCGGCTTCGCCTTGCGGGCGCGCTGGAACCAGGGGTGCTGGTCGGATGTGTGGTTGATCACCAGCTCGGTGATGACGCTGATCCCGCGCCGGTGCGCCTCGGCAATGAAGCGCTTCACGTCGCGCATCTCGCCATAGGAGGGGTTGATACGACGATAGTCGGAAATGTCGTAGCCATCGTCGCGCAATGGCGAAGGGTAGAAGGGCAGCAGCCAGATCGCGGTGACGCCAAGCTGCTCGACATAATCCAGCCGGCTCATCAGCCCGGCGAAGTCGCCGACGCCGTCGCCGCTGGCGTCCTGGAACGCCTTGATGTGGAGCTGGTAGACGATGGCGTCCTTGTACCAATCGTGCCGATGCAGCCGGGCCGGACCGCCGCGCGGCTGCGAGCGCTGATCTTCCTGGCGCTCTGCGGCATTGGGAAGGACGGCATTGGGGAGGATCGTCATCGTGCCGCTCCGATCAGGCGCCAGGCCATATAGGGGCGCTGTTGGGGGTCGATATGCATGTGCTGGATTTTGCCGTTCCAGGCGAAGCGCTCGCCGGTAACAAGGTCTTCCACCGCGATGCTGGCCTCGTCGGGCAGGCCGAATTCCCACAAGGGCACCTCGAAATGGCCGGCTTGCGGATTGACCGGGTCGAGATTCACCGCGAAGAGCAGGAAATTGGACAGATCGTCCGTGCGCTTGCCGTAATAGAGGATCGAATCGTTCCAGACATTGTAGAATTCCAGCCCGGTCAGGCGCTGCAAGGCGGGGTTTGCCTGCCGCAGCGCGTTGACGAAAGCGATGTCGGCGCGGATATGCCCCGGCTGCTCCCAATCCCACGCCCGGATCTCGTATTTCTCCGAATTTAGATATTCTTCCTTGCCGGGCATGGGTTCCGCCTCGCACAGCTCGAAGCCGTTATACAGGCCGTAGCTGGCACCCAGCGTGGCGGCCAGGAACAGCCGCGTCTGGAAGCCGGGCCGCCCGCTGGTCTGCAGGTAGCGCGGGTTGATGTCCGGCGTGTTGGCGAAGAAGTTCGGTCGCATATAGTGGCGGCATTCCTCGCGCGTCAGCTCGGTCAGATACTCCGTCAGCTCGCGCTTGGTGTTGCGCCAGGTGAAGTAGGAATAGGATTGCGTGAAGCCGGCCTTGGCCAGCCGCTTCATCATCTTCGGCCGGGTGAACGCCTCCGACAGGAAGATGGCTTCCGGGTGCTGCCGGCGCACATCGGCGATCATCCATTCCCAGAAGGGCAGCGGCTTGGTGTGCGGATTGTCGACCCGGAAGATCGACACGCCATGGCCGATCCAGAACAGCACCACGTCGCGCAGCGCGTACCACAGCTCCGGGAACGCCCCGCCGTAGAAATGGACATTGACGATATCCTCGTACTTCTTCGGCGGGTTTTCGGCATATTTTATGGTGCCGTCGGGCCGCCAGTCGAACCATTCCGGGTGCTGCTTGATCCAGGGATGGTCCGGCGCGCATTGGATGGCGAAATCCAGCGCGATCTCCAGCCCATGCCGTTTCGCCGCCGTGACCAGCCGGTGGAAATCCTTGAAGCTGCCCAGCTCCGGATGGATTGCATCATGCCCGCCCTCGGCCGCGCCGATGGCGTAGGGGCTGCCCGGATCGTCGGGGGCGGGCGTCAGGCTGTTGTTGCGGCCCTTGCGGTTCTTCCGGCCGATCGGGTGGATCGGCGGGAAGTACAGCACATCGAAGCCCAGCGACTGCACATAGGGCAGGCGCTCGATCACATCGTCGAAGGTGCCGTGGCGGGCCGGATCGCCGGATTGCGAGCGCGGCATCAACTCGTACCATGCGCCGAAGGCTGCCCGGACGCGCTCAACCTCGACGATCAGCACCTTCTCGTAGGTTGTGGGATGCCCGCGCAGGCCGCAGCGTGCCATCAGCGCGGCCAGTTCGTCGCTCATCAGCACCGCGAGCAAATCACCCTCGGCCGGGGTCTCGCCCAGCTCCGCCAGCAGCGCGCGCAGGCGGGTCTTATCCGCGGCGGTCGCACGGTCGGATTCATCATGGGTGCGGCGGAGTAGGTCATGGCCCTCGGCCAAGTCGACGGCGACGGACTGGCCGGCCTCGCGCTTCCGGCCGGTATCGCGCCGCCAGCCGGCGAACAAATCGCGCCAGCCGACCAGGGTAAATTCGTGCGGCCCCACCGCCTCGAAGCGGATGCGGCCGCGCCAGCGATCATTGTCGAACAGCCGCATCGGCGTCTGTTGCCAGCGGCGCGCACCCTGGGGCCGATAGAGCAGGGCGGCATCCAGCGGGTCATGACCGTCGCTGAAAATATCCGCTTCCACCACGAAGCTTTCCGGGAGGGTGATCTTGGCCGGGAAGCGTCCGCCATCGATTTCCGGGTCGACCCCTTCGATGGCGATGCGGTCCAGGGCGTGGCGTTTCAGCCATGGATCTTGCACGTTTCGCGCTGTCATCACTCTCCCGCTGGTTCCGGATCGTCGTTCCCCCCAACAAGCCGGGAAGAAAAGGGTTCCTTCGGCGGCCTCAGGAGCCCTGATTGACCGGATTGTCCCGCGACAGCGGGGCCGGGCGGCGCAGGGCAATGCGGCGGAAGCTGTCTATCGTCGATTGCCGGCGAAAACTGCGGGTATCGGCGAGGGGCTTGGACAGCTCGGTCAGGAACAGATCGGCCCAATGGTAAATATCGTTCGCCTCCACGATGGGCAGCATCGCGGCAAGCCGCGCCTGGCGTTCGGCCAGCGGCATTTCCAGCGCCTGGGCGATGGCGGTCGCCATGGCGTCGCGGTCGAACGGGTTTACCAGCAGCGCGCCTTCGCCAAGCTCGGCGCTGGCGCCGGCGAAGCGGGACAGCACCAGCACCCCCGGATCGGCCGGGTCCTGCGCGGCGACGAACTCCTTCGCCACCAGGTTCATGCCGTCGCGCAAGGGGGTGACGAGGCCGACCCGCGCCAGCCGGTACAACCCGGCCAGGCTGGGCCGTGTATAGCTGCGATTAACGTAGCGCAGCGGCGTCCAGGCGACGCCGCCGAAGCGGCCGTTAATCTCGCCGATGCGCCGGCTGAGCTGATGGTCCATGTCCTGATATTCCGGCACGCTGGACCGGCTTTTCGGCGTTATCTGCAGATAGGTCGAGCGGCCATGCCATTCCGGATTGGCGGCCAGGAAATAATCGAACGCGTCGATGCGCTCCAGCAGGCCCTTGGTGTAATCCAGCCGCTCGACGCCAATCAGCAGGCTTTGATTGTCCATGCTTTTGCGCATCTCGCCGATCAACCGGGAGGTCGCGGCCTGCTGCGCATAGCGCTTGAAGGTCTCGGTCTCGATGCTGATCGGGAAGGCCCCGATGCGCACGCAGCGGCCCCCGATCTCAAAGCTTTCGCCATCCTCGGACATTGTGGCGTCCATGGATTGCAGATAGCCGGCGAAATTATTGCGGTCGCTGGCGGTCTGGAAGCCGACCAGATCGTACTGCGCCAGCGCGCCGATTATCTCCCGATGGTCGGGCAGGGCGCTGAGCACATCGACCGGCGGCAACGGGATATGCAGGAAGAAGCCGATGCGGTTCTTATGGCCGCGCGCCCGAAGGTATTTCGCCAGCGGGATCAGGTGGTAATCATGCACCCAAAGCACGTCGTCCGGCTCTAGCAGGGCAGAGATATTCTCCGCGAAATGCCGGTTTACCCTCAGATAACCTTCCATCTCGGGCCGGTCGAACTCCGCCAGATCGGCGCGGTAATGCAGGAACGGCCACAAGACCCGATTGGAAAACCCGTTATAATACTGGTCGATATCCTGCTGCGTCAGGTCCAGCAGGCCGAACTGGGTATTGCCGCGCTCCTCGAAACGGAAGCCGCCGGCGGTCTGGGCGATGTCGCCGCTCCAGCCCAGCCACAGGCCGGGCCGATCCTCGAACAGGCTGTTCACCGCTACGGCTAGGCCGCCCGCCATGATCTGGCCGGCCTTCGGAACTGCAACGCGATTGGATACGACGATGAGACGCGACAACCGACCCTCCTTCAATTGGAGACGATGAGCAGCAGAAGAAAGCTTGCCGGCCCGGCGCATCGAAATCGATCTAACCCGCAGACATCCCGAAGATGCCGGTACGGTCCAATGGCGCGGCGGAACGGCATGCTCTCCTCAATGGATGGATATGAAGGCGTAACCGCAGGGCAGGACATTTGTTCCGTGCGCCTAATTTATGCCTTGCCCGTTAAGAGCCGACGATGCTGCCGCCATTCGGATGCAGCACTTGGCCGCTCATGTAGGAGGCGTCGTCGCTGGCCAGAAAGACGTAGCAGGGGGCGACCTCGTTGGGCTGTCCCGGCCGCTCCATCGGGGCGCTGGCGCCATGCTCGGCAACCTTCTCGGGCTTGAAGGAGGCGGGAATCAGCGGCGTCCAGATCGGCCCCGGCGCAACCGCGTTGACCCGGATGCCACGCTCCATCAGGCGTTGCGACAGGCTGCGGGTGAAGCTGACGATGGCGCCACGCGTGGCGCTGTAATCCAGCAGCGTCTGGTGGCCGTTATAGGCGGTGATCGAAGTGGTGTTCACGATGGCGGCACCTTCCCCCAGGTGCGGCAAGGCGGCCTTGGTCATGAAGAAATAGCCGAATACATTGGTGCGGAAGGTGCGTTCCAGCTGTTCGGCGGTCAGCTCGGTCAAATCCGCGACCTCGTGCTGCTCGGCGGCGTTGTTCACCAGAATATCGAGCGTGCGGAACCGCTCGACCGTCTTGGCGACCACCTCCTTGCAGAAGGCCTCATCGCCGATGTCCCCGGCGAAGCTGATCGCTTCCCGGCCTTCCTCGGCGATCAGCTTTTCGGTTTCGGCCGCGTCTTCCGTCTCGTCCAGATAGACAAAGGCAATGTTAGCGCCCTCGCGCGCCATGGCGACAGCTACCGCGCGGCCGATGCCGCTGTCGCCGCCGGTGATCAGCGCCACCTTGCCGGCCAGCTTGTCGGCGCCGGGATGGCGGGGGATGTAGTCCGGGCGCGGCGCCATTTCCTTCTCGCTGCCGGGCTGGTGGTCCTGCGCCTGGGGCGGTTGCAGATGCTCTGCCATGACGATTCTCCTTGGTTTCGGTCTGCCCGCCTAACCAAGGCTATCGGCGCGATGTTCCGGTACGCTTTTGGAGACGGGCGGAACCAGCGCGTGGCGCAGCGGGTTGTAGGGGCAGCAACCCGCAAACGAGGTGAGGATAATGCGCAAGCTATTGTGCCTGGCGATGACGGCTGGAATCGTCGGATGTGTCGCGCTGCTGTTGAGCGAGAAGAAGCGGCTTCGTCCCCATATCGCTGGCGCGCTGGGAGCGCCCCGCGGCCGGAAATGGGACAAGGTCGACGAGGAATCCTACGACTCATTCCCTGCCAGCGACCCGCCCGGCAATTACTAATCCCAAGCCCTCGGTCCGAGGCGACAGCCGATCCGGAACCTTTCCGTATGGCTTCCGGTTAATAACGTGCTGCTATGGCTTGGACCGAGAGGGCCGGATGAATCATAACCGTAAATTGTCGCCGGCTGTCGTTTCGCTACAGCAAGGCCAGGAGGGGCTCTCCGCCGCGCCGCTTCTGAAGCCGGGACAAAATTGCTACCAGGTCGCGCGGGCCGATCGGGCCGCCGTGCTGCTCTCCGCCGCGGAGTATTTCGCGGCGCTGGAGCAGGCGCTGTTGCGGGCGCGCCGGTCGGTGATTCTGATCGGCTGGGATTTCGACGGTGAGATCACGCTGCGGGCGGATCGCGACTCGCCTTCTGTCGGCCCGTTGCTGCGCTCCCTGGTGGAAGCGCAGCCGGAGCTGGAGATTCGCCTGCTGATCTGGAGCACCGCCGTGCTGCATGGCCCCAGCGCCCCGATGCCGCTGCTGATGGGGGCGGACTGGCAGAAGCATCCGCGCATCCATCTGCATCTCGACACCGCCCATCCGATCTATGGCGCGCATCACCAGAAAATCGTGTGCATCGATGGCTGCCTCGGCTTTGCCGGCGGCATCGACCTAACCGTGGAACGCTGGGATTCCCGCCGCCACCGGAAGAATGATTCGCGCCGCCGCACGCCCGACGACAAGCCGTATGGCCCGGTGCACGATCTGCAAATGGCGGTCGATGGCGATGCCGCGCGGGCGCTGGAGCAGGTCGCGCGCGACCGCTGGCTGGCGGCGACCGGCGAGACGCTGGCCCCGGTGGAGCCCGCCAGCGAGTGCTGGCCATCGTCGCTGCGGCCGCATTTCAAGGCTTGCGATATCGGCGTCGCCCGCACCGCCCCGGCCCGTGCTGGCCGCCCGGCGGTGGGCGAGGTGAAGCGGCTGACGCTGGACGCATTGGCCGCCGCCCGCAACTGCATCTATATCGAGGCGCAATATTTCAGCCAGCGCCATGTCGGCGATGTGCTGGCGGAAAAACTGGCCGAACCCGACGGGCCTGAGATTGTCGTCATCACCACCCATACTTTCGAGGCGACGGTGGAGCGCCTGGCGATGGGCAGCAATCGAGACCGGCTGATCCGCCGTCTGCGCGAAAGCGACCGCGACGGCAGGCTGCGGGTCTATCACCCGGCAATCCGCGACAAGGATGAGGATTGCGAGGTGCTGATTCACGCCAAGCTGATCATCGTCGATAACAGCTTCCTGCGGGTCGGCTCCTCCAATCTGAACAACCGCTCCTTCGGGCTGGATACCGAATGCGATCTGGGGCTGGAAGGCGCGGACGCCGAGATCCAGGCCGCCATCGCCGGCATCCGCGACCGGCTGCTGGCCTGCCATCTGGGCATCGAGACCGAGCGTTTCACCGAGGCGCTGGCGGCCGAGGGGTCGATGATCGGCGCCATCGAGGCGCTGAACCATAATGCCCATTGCCTGCTGCCGTTCGAGGCGATGAGCGATACCGGCCCCACCCGGCCCATGCCGGGCACCGGGCTGATCGACCCGTCCGGCCCTTACAAGCTGCTGGATTTCCTGCGCCGCTAATCCCCGGCGGCGGCCGGCTGCGCCTGGCGGCGCAGCACCAGCTCCGACAGGGCCAGGGTCAGACCGCCCAGCATCAGCGGCGCCAGGTAATAGACGAAGCGGAACACCAGCAGCGCGCCCAATATGTTGGCCGAGGGCAGCAGGAAGATCAGGATCGATTCGATGACCCCCAGCCCGCCCGGCACATGGCTGACCAGCGCGCCGAAATTGGCGATCACATAGCCGGTCGCGGCGGTGACGTAGGGCACGTCGGCAATCGCCAGCAGCGCCTGATGCAGGCTGGCCGCGACCAGCGCGAAATTTACCGGGCCGACCACGAGTTGCAGGGCGGCGATCTTCCAATCCGGCATTTCGAACGACCAGCGCCACAGCGTCAGCGTGCCGGTCACGCGGACGGCGGCCAGCAGATACAGCGCCGGCAGCGCCAGGCAGCCGAGGCCCAGGGCGATGACCAGCGGCTGCGACAGCCGCGTCAACTCCGCCGCCAGCTTGGGGTTGATGAGCAGTGCGACGCCGCCCAGCGTGATCAGCCCCAGCCCAACGGTCATGCCGCAAAACAGCACCAGCTTGGCAACATCCTCGGTGGAAAAGCCCCAGCGCGAATAAAAACGATAGCGCAGCGCGCCGCTGCTGACCGCCGCCATGCCCAGCGTATGGCCGATCGACAGGCTGGTGAAGGAGGCCAGCGCGATCTTCGGATAGGCTAAATCCTTTCCCAGATAGCGCACCGCCAGCGTGTCGAAGCCGGTTAGCGCTACATAGCTGCCGGCCGCGAACAGCGCCGCCAGACCCAGCCGCCAGGCCGGCATGTCGCGCACCGACTGCGCCACCTCGGCGAAATCATACTGGCCGAGCGCGCGGTACAGCAGATAGCCGGCAATGGCCAGCAGCACGCAGACGATTAACGGGGCGAAGCGCTTCAACGGCGACGCTTTGGATTTTGCCTGCTGCAAACCGGTTTCCTGCCTGTGGTTCTGGGGTAATGACCTGACGGACAAGTAACCCTTCGGCCCGGCGCATTGTTCCTGGCCACGGCTGGCATAGGGATGTTCGCAGAAGTATTCGAGGGGGGAATGGTGGGCGCGACAGGGATTGAACCTGTGACCCCTACGATGTCAACGTAGTGCTCTCCCGCTGAGCTACGCGCCCATTCCATGCGGCGTTCGATGCGGGGTATCGAACGGAGCGAAGCGTTTAGCATCGCCGTTCGGGGAAGGCAAGCCCGTCCCGGAAGCGAAACGCGGTTTTTTCGCCAGGGGTGACAGCACCCCGCCCGCCGCCTATCATCGCAGGCGATGACGACGGAGCCGACGCCCCTTACCGACTTCGCTTCCGACGCCGCCGGGCCCGACCCCGTCGCGGAAGTGTCACCGCCTTTCGAGGTGCTGGCGCCGGCGCGGCAGACCCTGCCGCTGGTATTCGCCTCGCCGCATAGCGGGCGGGTTTATCCGGCCTCCCTGCTGGCCGCCTCGCGGCTCGACCCGTTGGCCTTGCGCAAATCCGAGGATTGCTTCGTCGACGAGATATTCGCCGCCGCGCCGGAATGCGGCGCGCCGCTGATCCGGGCGCATTTTCCGCGCGTCTATATCGACCCCAACCGCGAACCATTCGAGCTGGATCCGGCGATGTTCAGCGACGCGCTGCCGGACTATGTGAATATCCGCTCGCCGCGCGTCGCATCGGGGCTGGGCACCGTTGCGCGCATCGTCGCCGATGGCGAGCCGATCTATCGCGACCGGCTGCGCTTTGCCGAGGCGGCGCGGCGCATCGCCACCTGCTACCGGCCTTATCATGCCACGCTGGCCCGGCTGCTGCGCGAGACGCGGCAGCATTTCGGTTTCGCCATCCTTGTGGATTGCCATTCCATGCCGTCGGTCGGCCTGCCGGCGGCGCGCGGCGGCAAGCCGGTCCGTGGCGGGGCGGCGGCGGGCAAGGTCGATACGGTTCTGGGCGATTGCTTCGGCACCGCCTGCTCGCCGGCGGTGACGGAGCGCTGCGAGGCGCTGCTGCAGGGGTTCGGCTATAGCGTGGCGCGCAACCATCCTTATGCCGGGGGCTACACGACCCGGCATTACGGGCGGCCGCGCGATGGGGTGCACGCCATCCAGATCGAGATCAACCGCGCGCTCTACATGGATGAACGGCTGTATGAGCGCAGCGCGCATCTGCCGGTATTGGCGGCGGAGATGCGGCAGCTTATCCTCGGCATGGCTGATCTGGACCTGCTTCAACTGGCGGCGGAATGAACGACCTACCCGTGCTGCGAGACGCCGTCGAGGCGGATATTCCGGCGATTCTCGAAATCTACGCCCATCACGTGCTGCATGGCCTCGCCAGCTTCGAGGAGCAGCCGCCCGACACGGCGGAAATGCTGCGCCGCTTCCAGGCGCTACGCCAGGGCGGCTTTCCCTATCTGGCGGCGGAGTTGGGTGGGCAGCTCGTCGGTTATGCCTATGCCGGGCAGTACCGGCCGCGACCGGCCTATCGCCATTCGGTGGAGGATTCGGTCTATGTGCGCACGGGGCTGGCCGGGCGGGGAATCGGCCGGCTGCTGCTGGCCGCCCTGCTGGAACGCTGCACCGCACTCGGCTTCCGGCAGATGATCGCCATTATCGGCGATAGCGGCAATGCGGGCTCCATCGGCCTGCATGAGGCGATGGGGTTTCGGCGCGTCGGCACCATCCAATCGGTCGGCTTCAAACAGGGCCGGTGGGTCGATAGCGTACTGATGCAGCGCGCTTTGGGCGACGGCGACGCGAGCCTGCCCAGCCGCTGAAACCGAGGGCGCAGAAAAAAGGGCCGCGCACGAAGCGCGGCCCGAGTTTAGGGAGGAAACGCCCAAAAAGTGCGTACGACAGAGGACAAGGTCATGTCGCACTGCAAAATATGATCGGCACACCATCCCTTGTCAAACATTTTTTAAGTTGTTGATAAATAACAAATTATACACTTTTGAGTAATAAAATTTCGACTCATGGGTATTTTGCAGTGCAAAAATTTCGGAAATGAGTCGTCCTCATATTGTGCGTCGCAATATTTCATCATTCGCTCCCCCTGCGCATCGCTCTGAATGGCCGGGAAGGCGCTGTCGTGTTATGGTTTCGATAAGAGAGCGTCGCTTAATGAACGCTCCCAACCGCCGTCGGATCATGCAGAACAGCCCGGCGCGCGATCGCTCACAGAAGGTGCGGGGAAATGGGGACCCGCGGAAACCGGTCGGCAGTCATAATGCCTCCCGGAACCGATGCGGGTGGTACGAGATAGCGCCGCATGTCTTTCACTGGAAAATCAGGGGTTCCCCTGGCCGGTCTGTTAGATCGCGTTTGCCGGCTCTTTCGCCGTGAGGGCGCCCGGCGAGCGGTTGACCCGGCTGTATCCGTGGAACTGGGGACAGGGCAGATGGTGGCCGAGGCGCGCGACGGCCACGCCCTGCTGGCCGAAGCCATCGACACGCTGGATATCGGCCTGGTGCTGTATGGGCCAAACGATACGCTGGTGTTCTGTAATAAGGCGTTCAAGGAATTCTATCCTGGTTCCGGCCGTATCCTGACGGTTGGCCGGTCACGCGCGGACATACTGCGCGATATGATCGCCGCCGGGATCATGCCGCCGCCCTCGGACGATCTGGCCAGCGTGATGGGCAAGGCCCTGGGGTGCCAGGCGGGCGATTGGCCGCTGGTCGAGCAGCGGCTGTCGGACGGCCGGTTGATGCTGCCTACGGCCAAGCGCACGCCGTCGGGCGGCCTGGTTTTCGTCGATGTCGATGTCACCCAGACCCGCCGGCGCGAAATGGCGCTGCTGGAAGCCAAGGAGAAGGCGGAACAGGCAAGCCGGATCAAGGCCGAGTTCCTGTCCAACATGACGCATGAACTGCGCACGCCGCTGAACGCGATCCTGGGGTTTTCGGAGATGATCATGCGGGAGATGAGCGGGCCGCTGGGCGATCCGCGCTATCGCGATTACGCCGACCACATCCATGAAAGCGGCTGCTATCTGCTATCGATCATCAACGACATTCTCGATATGTCGAAGTTCAATGCCGGCCGTGTCGAATTGCGCGAACAGAAGGTCGATCTGGCGCAGGCGATCGATTCCGCCATTCGCATGACCCAGGAACGCGCCCGCGCCGGCCGACTGGCCCTGTCTGTCCGCCTGCCGCCCGGTGTGCCGCCCCTGCTGGCCGATGAACGGCAGATCGTGCAGATGGTGCTGAATCTGATCAGCAACGCGATCAAATTCACGCCGCCGGACGGGCGCATCGATATCGAGGGCGCGCTGACGGCGGAGGGCGGCTATTGCCTAAGCGTGTCGGATACCGGCATCGGCATTGCGGCGGAGGATATCCCGACGGCCCTGGAACCGTTCGGCCAGGTCGATTCCTCGATCAGTCGGCACCATGTCGGCACCGGGCTGGGCTTGCCGCTGGTGAAGTCGATGATCGAGGCGCATGGCGGCACGCTGGAGATCGCCAGCCAGCCGGCAAAGGGCACGCGGATCAGCCTGACCTTTCCGCCCGCCCGCGTGCTGCACGCCGCCTAGGCGAATTTCGCCTCGGCCTGCATGCCCAGATAATTGCCCGGCCCGGCGATCCACAACTCGGCTCCGCCATCCACCGGCTTGCCGTTCACCCAGAAAGGCGCGGTGTCGAACACCGGGCTCATGCCGCGAAAGCTGAAGCTGGTCAGCGTGGCGTCCGGCTTTTCCCGGCGCACCAAATCCAGCAGCAGCGTCGCCATCAGCGGGCCATGGACGATCAGGCCGGGATAGCCTTCCACCTGCGTCACATAGGGGTGGTCGTAATGGATGCGGTGACCGTTGAAGGTCAGCGCCGAATAGCGGAACAGCAGCGGCGGCGTGGGCACCACTTCGCGCGACCACGCGGCGTCCTCCACCGGCGGGGCGGCCGGCGGCTGCTTAGCCTTCTCCGCCTCGGTCGGCCAGCCGCGATAGACGATGTCGTGCTCCTCGACGATGGCGATTCCCGCACTTCCCGACAAGCTGTGCTTCACTGTCACGAAGATCAGCGGGCCGGTTCGGCCTTCCTTCACCTTGACCGACAGGATTTCCGATTGCTTGGTCACTACCTCGCCGATGCGCAGCGGTCGGGGGAAGCTCAGGCGGCCGCCGGCCCACATGCGGCGCGGCAACTCGACTGGGGGCAGGAAGCCGCCGCGCTGCGGGTGGCCATCCTCGCCCAGCCCGGACTGCCGGGCGGCGGGATTGAAGAATATCCAGTGCGCGCCCGGCGGCAGCGGGTCGCCATCCTGCGGCGCGGGACGGTCATAATCCAGCATGGCTTCCCATGCGCCGACCGGCCAGGCCGGGATGATCTGCTGCTGTTCCTCGCGCTTACCGACCCAGGCTTGCAGCTTTTCCGCGTCGATGGTCATGCGAACTCCTGGCGAAGGGCGGCCGAATGCTGGCCGATGGCGGGCACTGGGCGGAGGGAGGGGCTGGCGCCGTCCGTGATGGCGGCGGGCGCGATGATCTCGAAGATGCCTTCCGGCGTTTCCACCGGGGTCAGGCGCAGGGCCGGGTGGGTCTGCAAATCCGCCACTGTATTGACCGAGGCGAAGGCGATCTGCGCGGCTTTCAGCGTCTGTGTCACATGCGCGCGGGGCAGGGGGCGGAACACCGATTCGATGGCCTCGGTCAGCGCCGGCCGGTTGGCGCAGCGCGCGACATTGGTGATGAAGCGCGGGTCGCTCGCCAGCGCCGGCCGGCCCAGCACCTCGGCGCACAGCCGGCCCCATTCGCGCTCGTTCTGGATCGCCAGCATCACCTGACCGTCGGCGCAGCTATAGGCGCCATAGGGCTGGATGGTGGCATGGCCCAGGCCGATGCGCGCCGGGGCCTTGCCACCATAGGCATATTGCAGGTAGGGCACGTTCATCCAGTCGGCCAGACCGTCGAACAGCGAGATTTTGATGGCGCTGCCCTTGCCCGTCACGCCGCGCTTGATGAGCGCCTCCAGCACGGCGGCATAGGCGTTCAGGCCGGCGCCGATATCGCCGACCGACACGCCGACGCGGGCCATGCCCTCTGCCGTGCCGGTGACAGAGCATAGCCCGCTCTCCGCCTGCACCAACAGGTCGTAGGCCTTCATCTCCGCCAGCGGGCCGGTCTCGCCATAGCCGCTGATATCGACGGTGATCAGCCCCGGATGACTTGCCCGCAATTCGTCCGACCCGAAACCGGCGCGACCGGCGGCCCCCGGCAGCAGGTTCTGCACGAACACATCGGCCTTGGCCAGGATGCGGGTCAGCAGCGCCTTGTCGTCCGCATTCTTGATGTCAAGCGTCAGCGATTCCTTGCCCCGGTTCAGCCAGACGAAATAGCTCGCCTGGCCGCCGACGGCGGCATCGTAGCCACGCGCGAAATCGCCTTCGGCACGCTCGATCTTGATGACGCGCGCGCCGGCGTCGGCCAGCTTCGCGGTGCAGAGCGGGGCGGCGACGGCCTGTTCCAGCGCCACCACCAGCAATCCATCAAGAGCGCCCATCAGTAAGAGCGCGGCAGGCCCAGCACATGCTCGGCCAGGTAGGAATAGATCAGGTTCGTGGAGATCGGCGCGATCTGGTACAGGCGCGTCTCGCGGAACTTGCGCTCGACGTCATATTCCTCGGCGAAGCCGAAGCCGCCATGCGTCTGCAGGCACATATCGGCCGCCGCCCAGGAGGCATCGGCCGCCAGCAGCTTGGCCATGTTGGCCTCCTTGCCGCAGGGCTGCTTGGAATCGTACATCTGCGCCGCGCGCTCGACCATCAGGGCGGCCGCTTCCGACTGCGCATAGGCCTTGGCAATCGGGAACTGGATGCCCTGGTTCTGGCCGATCGGGCGGTTGAACACCTTGCGCTCGTTGGCGTAATCGGTCGCCTTCTTGATGAACCAGCGGGCATCGCCGATGCATTCCGAGGCGATCAGGATGCGCTCCGCATTCATGCCGTCCAGGATGTAGCGGAAGCCCTTGCCTTCCTCGCCGATCAGGTTTTCCGCCGGCACTTCCAGATCGTCCAGGAAGATTTCCGTGGTGGCGTGGTTCAGCATGGTGCGGATCGGCCGGATGGTCAGGCCCTTGCCCAGCGCCTTCTTCATATCGACCAGAAAGACCGACAGGCCTTCGGTCTTCTTCGTCACCTGATCCTTCGGCGTGGTGCGGGCCAGCAGAATCATCAGGTCGGAATGCTCGGCGCGGCTGGTCCAGACCTTCTGGCCGTTCACGATGTATTTGTCGCCCTCGCGCACCGCCACGGTGCGGATCGAGGTGGTGTCGGTGCCGGCCGTCGGCTCGGTCACGCCGAAGGCCTGCAGGCGCAGCTCGCCGGTCGCGACCTTGGGCAGATATTGTTTCTTCTGCGCATCGTTGCCGTGCCGCAGCAGCGTGCCCATCGTGTACATCTGCGCGTGGCAGGCGGCCCCGTTGCAGCCGGATTTCTGGATTTCCTCCAGGATCGCCGCCGCCGCCTCGATGCCCAGCCCGCTGCCGCCATATTCCTCCGGGATCAGCACGGACAGGTAGCCGGCCTCGGTCAGCGCCTTCACGAATTCGGTCGGGTAGGCGCGCTCGCGGTCGGTCTCGCGCCAATACTCGCCGGGAAAGCCGGCGCAAAGCTGGCGGACGGCATCGCGAATCTCGGGAAAGCTCTCGGTGGTCTCGGACATGGACGGCGCGTCCTTCTTTACGTTTCAGTCAGGCGACGCGAACCATAGGCGATGCGCTCCGCAGTGCAATATGAAACCTGGGGAGAATGTATCCACTTCAACCGGCCATGCGTGACGAGCATGGCGACGACAGGTCTCCCCTCACCCAGCTTC
>NZ_LPXN01000003.1 GCF_001618175.1 Oceanibaculum pacificum
GCCGCCGCCGCCGCCGCCGCCCTGGACCGCCTGCGCGACCGCTCCATCGATGTGCAGTCCGCCTTCCATCGCCAGATGCTGGCCATCGCCGAAGCCCTGTCGCCGGAGGAGCGCGCGGCGTTCCTGGAGGCGCTGGACCGGCCGCGCGGCCCCAAGCCGGACGCGCCCCCGCCACGCTGACGCCGCGCTGCACCTTGCCGGGGTGCGCTTTACGCTACGCCACCGATCCGTTTTACGCTAATATAGCGAATGTGCTGGATTGAGGAGGGCGTGGCCATCGCGACTCACTGTTGCATATATGCCGCGAAGGCAACTTTCCTGCAACAGGTCTCGGGTTTGTCGTGAGTCCCCGCTGTTTTTCTGCTACCAGAGAGAAACTGCCTAATTGACTGCAATCAAAGCAGAATTATTTAGGCTTGCAGGTTATCTAAAACAGCATCAGGGGTAATGGGCTATGGCTACAAAGGCTCGTTTTCTCGCCGCAGCGCTGATCATGGCTGTGCCGTCGGTGGCACTGGCGCAGCAGTCGGGGCCGTATGTCGGCTTCGGCTTGGGCGGGAACTATCTGGAAGATTCCGACATCTCCGGCAGCGGTGTGAACACCGACGCCGAATTCGAATGGGGCCCGATGGGCGCCGCTTCGCTGGGTTACAATTTCGGCGGTCCCCGCCTGGAGTTGGAATTCAGCTACCGCGTGAATGACGTCGACCAGCTCGGCGGTGGCGCCGGTTCCGGCGAAGGCCGTGCCGCGGCCCTGATGCTGAACGCCCTGTACGACTTCAACATGGGCGGCTTCAAGCCGTATCTCGGCGTCGGTATCGGTGGCGCCAGCGTGAAGTATGACGGCGTTGGCCCGATTGCCGGCAGCGCGATCAACGATTCCGACATCGTCCTGGCCTATCAGGGCATTGCCGGCGTCGGCTACGCGCTGACCCCGCAGCTGGACCTGTTCGCCGATTACCGCTACTTCGCGACCCAGGATCCGGAATTCTCCGGCCCGACCGGTTCGGTGGATGGCGAGTACACCGCGCACACCGTGATGGTCGGCCTGCGCTACACCTTCGGCGCGCCGCCGAAGCCGGCCCCGGCTCCGGTCGCCGCTCCGGCCCCGCAGCCCGCTCCGGCCCCGGCCGCTGCTCCGGCTCCGCCGCCGGTTCCGCGTAACTACCTGGTGTTCTTCGACTTCGACAGGTCCGACCTGACCGGCGACGCCCGCCAGATCGTGAAGCTCGCGGCCGACAACGCCAAGAAGGGCGGCATCTCCCGCCTGCAGCTCGTCGGCCACGCCGACCGCTCCGGCCCGACCGCCTACAACCAGCGCCTCTCCATGCGTCGCGCCGAGACCGTTCGCGGTGCGCTCGTCCAGGAAGGCCTGACCCAGGGCCAGATCGGCGTGGAAGCCCGTGGCGAGACCGATCCGCTGGTTCCGACCGCCGATGGCGTGCGCGAGCCGCAGAATCGCCGCGTGGAAATCATCCTGCAGTAATCCCGCAGGATGGGGGCGTCCTTTCGGGGGCGTGTTCCACGGCAAGAGACAAGACACCCGGCCGAGCGATCGGCCGGGTGTTTTTTTATGGCTCGTGATGCAAGTGAAGGCGCAATTGCCGCTCGACGGCGCCCAGCGTCGCGGCATCGATCCGGCCGAGCGGATCGGCCTGGCGCGCTTCGATGGTGGCGATCTTGACGGTGCGGATCAGTGACGGGGCGGGCAGGCCAGCCGCGCGATACCCATCGATCAGCGCTATATCCTCGGGCCATCGCCGATTCTCGGCGCTGGTGATCATGACCACCCACAGAAAAGCCGCCTCTGATCCGATGGCGCCGTCCGACACCACCAGCGCCGGGCGATGCTGGCGCGCCGCCTTGTCGGTGTAGGGGAAGGGGACCCGGACGATCGTGCCGCGTTCAAAGCTTGCCATAAGCCCGCTGATCCGCCGCCGACTCCCATTCGCTGAAGGTGCCAAACGGATCTTCCGCCGTCTGCCTTGATGCCTTCCGCAAAATCACGCGTTCCCCCTCAATCTCGTAGATAAGCTCATCGCCTTCGCGCAAATGCAGCGCCTTGCGGACGGGTTGGGGAATTGTCGTTTGGGCCTTGCTGGTCAGCTTGCTGATGATCACGATGTGCCTCCCGATATCATTTAATGTAAGAATTTTCCTTACCGCTGACAAGAGGCCCTCATGAACGTCGTGATGCTGCTTTACCCGCGCCTGACCCAGCTTGATCTGACGGGTCCGTTCGAGGTGCTGTCGCGCTTCAAGGAGCTGACGGTGCATCTGGCCTGGAAGGATACCGCCCCGGTGGCTGACGGGGCCGGGCTGCGGCTGCTGCCGACCGTCGCCTTTGCCGATTGCCCGCAGGCCGATATTCTGTTCGTGCCGGGCGGACCGGGGCAATTGGCGCTGATGGAGGATGCCGAGGTGCTGGATTTCCTGCGTCGCCAGGCCGCGGGCGCGCGCTACGTGACGTCGGTATGCACCGGCTCCCTGGTGCTGGCGGCGGCGGGGCTGCTGACCGGCTACCGGGCGACCTGCCACTGGCTGTCGCTCGACCAGCTCGGCTATTTCGGGGCGGTGCCGGTGGCGGAGCGGGTGGTGATCGACCGCAACAGGGTGACCGGCGCCGGGGTAACCTCCGGCATCGATTTCGCGCTTACCCTGATGGCGGAGATTTTCGGCGAGGCGCGCACCAAGCGCGTGCAGCTGGCGATGGAATACGATCCCGCGCCGCCCTTTGCCGGCGGGTCGCCGCGCAGCGCGGAAGCTGCCACCGTCGCTGGCGTAGAAGAGAGCACAGCCGCCTTCCAGCGGCAGCGTCAAGAGGTGGCCCGTAAGGTCGCCGCGACGCTCCAGCCATGAAAAAAGGCCGGCTCCCTACCCTTGGGTGGGGACCGGCCTCATGCCGCGCCTTTTGCGGGTTCGCTCAGCGGGTCTTGGCCGCCGTATACTGGCAGACGGCCACGCCATGCGCGGCGGCGGTCGGCTGCACGGCGGCGAATTCCTCGAAGCTCTTGGCCTTGCTTTCCATCAGATGGGCGAATTTCTGCGCCGCCGACCCGCAGAATGCATCCAGCTCCGCCAGGCTGCGCTGCGAGGCCTCGTTCGCCATGCGGGTGACGAAGCCGTTCAACTCGGCGCTCGACTGGCCACCATAGACCCGGCTGAAATACTGCTTCAGCGATTTGCCGGTCGTCGCCATCTCGCCCTTATATTTGGTGACCACCGCATTGTAGCTGGGGCGCTGATTGCAGCTCAGCGCCGCGATCATCAGCTCGCTCTGCAGCACCCGGGCTTCCAGCGCAGCCCGTTCCTTCGGCATGGCGCAGGCGGCGAATACCGTCTGCGGTACGCCCATCGCCAGCACCGCGACCAGCGCGATGGCAGCCTTATGCCGTGTGGAAATTCCCCCCATGGTCCCCTCTCAAGCCCGCCCCGGGCCGCTTGCGAACGCCGATGGGCCGCCGCAGCGACGCCTAATATTTGCCACTATGCCATCCTCAACACCGCCTCGCAACCCATTGAGAACACATAAAACAACCGCACGGTATCGGAGTGCGGGATTGTTGCATGGCTGCCTCACCTTACCGCAATGCGGCAGGGCTGGCGAGGCCGGGCGGGGGCCGCTAGACTTTCTCCGACAAACGCCCATCAGAGGCAAGAAGAGGAGAGGAAAATCATGCGGTTGAAAGACAAGGTCGCCATCGTCACCGGCGCCGGTGCGGGCTTCGGGGAGGGCATCGCCAAGCTGTATGCCAAGGAAGGCTGCAAACTGGTGGTGAACGATCTGAGCGAGACCGGCGGCCAGCGCGTCGCCGCCGAGATCGACGCGGCGCACGGCAAGGGCAGCGCGATCTTCGTGCGGGCGGACATCTCCAGGGATGCCGAGGTGAAGGCCCTGGTCGACCGCGCGCTTGCCGCCTTCGGCCGACTCGACATCATGGTCAATAATGCCGGCTACACGCACAAGAACAAGCCGATGCTCGACGTGACGGAGGAGGAGTTCGACCGCTGCTTCGCGGTCAACGCCAAGGCGATCTACCTGTCGGCCAAACATGCCGTGCCGGTGTTCCGCAAGCAGGGCTGGGGCGGATCGATCATCAACACGGCGTCGACCGCCGGGCTGCGGCCAAGGCCGGGGCTGACCTGGTATAACGGCTCCAAGGGCGCTGCGATCACGCTGACCAAATCCATGGCGGTCGAGCTGGCGCCGGAGAAGATTCGCGTGAACTGCCTGTGCCCGGTGGCCGGGGAGACCGGCATGCTGGCCGATTTCATGGGCGAGGACACGGCGGAAAAGCGCGCGAAATTCGTTTCGGTCATCCCGATGGGGCGTTTCAGCCAGCCGGCCGACATTGCCAATGCGGCGCTTTTCCTGGCAACCGACGAATCTGAATTCCTCACCGGCCTGGCGATGGAGATCGATGGCGGGCGCTGCGTTTAAGAAAGGGTGCCTTACATCTGGCCGGTGGCGCTGAAGGTGACGACGATGTCGGCGGCCTCGCCGCTGGGATTGACGAACTCGGTGCGGAAGCCGGTGATGCCGCCGGGTTCCAGCGTCGGCGCGTCGGCCTCGAACAGCCAATCCTGCAATTCCTTGCGCTCGGTGCTGCGCAGGGCGGCGCGCATCATCGGCACCGGCTGGATGTCCTCGCTCAGATTGGCGATCTCGCCTTCCACCACCAGGATCAGCGCCTGGCCTTCCAGCAGCCGCTCGACGCGGACATTGCGGATCAACAGCCCGTCGCCGGGAACCGGCACGGCCAGGCCGATCTTCTCATAGGCGAGGGCCGCGGGCGGCCAGGCGGCGACGATCTGCTGCCGCCCCATATAGCCGCCCGCCACCAGCCCGACGATCAGCAGCAGGATCAGCAGCCAGCCGATGCGGCTTGGCTTCTTGGTTTCCGGCGGCACGCGCGGCAGGCGCGGGATGCGGGGATGACGCGGCTCCTCCGCCTCGCTGTCGAAGCGCGCGGCCCCGGCCATGGCCTGGTCGAAATCGTCGGCGGGGGGCTCGGGATTCCAGGGCTCCTCCTGGAACGGTTCGTCCTGCGGCGGTTCGGGCGCGTCGAGATGGGCGAAGGGATCGGCGGCCGGCTCCGGCGCGGGCTCGGGTTTCGGCGGCGGCGCTTCCGCCTTGGGCGGCTTGGCGACCACCTTCACCGGCGGTTGCGGCGGATGCGGGGATTCGAACCAGGTATTGCCGCATTCCTTGCAGCGCACCTTGCGTCCCGACGGGCCGAGCTGCGCTTCGCTCAGGGCATAACGGGCGGAACATCGGGGACAGGACAGGATCATGGACGGCGCGGCCTCGTTGCGTGCTTAGCTTGTACCGTGTCGGCGGGGGCGCTGACAAGCAAGCCGGCCATCGGGCGTGCGATCCGCCAGGGTTATCCCAGGGTTATCCCAGGGTCATTGCTGGGCCATCGCTGGACGCTGCCCCCCGCCCTGTGCCATCTTGCCGCCTCTTTGCCGGGAGAGAAGGACGGTACGGCTTCGATGCCGCGCCGGCCGCAGAAAGGGCTGTAGAAACAGTGGTTCGCTTCGAGAAGGTTGGGATGCGCTTTCGCGACGGTCCGACCGTGCTGGAAGAGGTCAGCTTCTTCCTGCAATCCGGCTCCTTCCACTTTCTGACCGGTCCCAGTGGCGCGGGCAAATCGACGCTGCTGAAGATCATCTATCTGGGGCTGAAGCCGACTTCCGGCCGGGTGCGGCTGTTCGACCGCGACGTGGCCGGCATCGCGCGCGCCGAACTGCCGGCGCTGCGCCGTAAGATCGGCGTGGTGTTCCAGGATTTCCGGCTGCTCGGCCATCTCTCGGTGCTGGACAATGTGGCGCTGCCGCTGCGCATCGCCGGGGCGAAGGAAGCGCTGATCCGCCGCCATGTGCCGGAATTGCTGGATTGGGTCGGCCTGGGCGAGCATGTGAACGCGCTGCCGGCCACCCTGTCGGGCGGGCAGCAGCAGCGCGTCGCCATCGCCCGCGCGGTGATCGGCCGGCCGAAGCTGCTGCTGGCCGACGAGCCGACCGGCAATGTCGACGACCAGATCGCCATGCGCCTGCTCTACCTGTTCGAGGAGCTGAACCGCATGGGCACCACGGTGATGATCGCCACCCATAATCAGGGGCTGGTGGATCGCTTCAGCTACCCCCAACTGCATCTGCGCGGCGGCCGGCTGATCGGGCCGGGCGGCGACAGCGCGGCGGCCTGAGGGGAGCGAGCGATGTTCTGGCGCCGCCATTCCGATCTGCCGCTGCGGGGCGATGCCTCCAGCCGCTTCCTGCCCTGGATCGTCGCGGTCATGGTGTTCCTGGCGGTGCTGGCGGTGGCCGGGCTGCTGGCGGCGCAGAATGTCGTCGGGCGCTGGCAATGGGCGCTCTCCGGCACGCTGACCGTGCAGGTGCCGCCGCCGACCGACGCCAAGACCGCCGCGACGCTGGAAGGGCGGATCGGCCAGATCGTCGATCTGCTGCGCCGCACGCCGGGCATCGCCTCGGCCACGCCGCTGTCGGAGCCGGAGACGCGCGCGCTGCTGGAACCCTGGCTGGGGGCCGGCACGGCGATCGAGGAATTGCCCCTGCCACGGCTGATCGACGTGACGCTGATTCCCAATGCCGGGGTCGATTTCGCCGCGCTGGAGGGCCGGCTGGCCGCGCTCGCCCCCGGCGCCACGCTGGACGATCATGGCCGTTGGCTGGGCGACCTGGTGCGCCTGGCGCAATCGGTCGAGGCGGTGGCCGCCGCCATCGTGGCGCTGGTGGCGCTGGCCGCCGTGGCCGCCGTGGTGTTCGCGGTGCGCACCGGGCTTGCGATCCACCGCGAGGTGATCGACGTGCTGCATCTGATCGGCGCGCGAGACAGCTATATCGCGCGGGAATTCGCCCGCCAGGCCTTCACCCTCAGCCTGCTGGGCGCGCTGCTGGGCGCGCTGCTGGCCGGCGGGGCGCTGGCGGTTTTACAGCGCATGGGGCAAGGGCTGGACGGCGCGCCCGCGCCGATGGCCGGCATGCTGAGCTTGGGACTGGAGATGGCGGATTGGATTTTGTTGGCCACGGTTCCGCTGGTCGCGATCCTGTTATCGGTTATAACGGCTCGACTATCCGTTATTCGGGCGCTGTCGCGTCTCGTCTGAGGAGGCCCTGTGTCGGAGCCGAAACGTCGCTTCTTTCCCCCCCGGCGCAAGCCGCGCTGGCGCGGCCTGGCCGTCGCCGGGACCATCCTGCTCGCGCTGTGGATCGGCGGGCTGTTCCGCTATGCCGGAGAGATTCCCGAAGCGGTGGCCGATCCGGCGCGCGCCACCGACGCCATCGTGGTGCTGACCGGCGGCGCCAAGCGGCTGGAAGCCGGGCTGGAGCTGCTGCACCAGGATAAGGGCCGGCGGCTGCTGGTGTCGGGGGTGAATCCCGGCGTGACCCGCGAGGCGCTGGTGCAGCTGACGCCGAAATGGAGTGCTGCGCTGAACGACCGCATCGATATCGATTACAGCGCCGACAACACCATCGGCAACGCCACCGAGACGGCGTTGTGGATGCGTAATAACGGCTTCGCCTCGCTGCGGCTGGTGACCGCCAGCTATCATATGCGCCGCAGCCTGCTGGAATTCTCCACCGCCATGCCGGAGATCGAGATCGTGCCGAACCCGGTCTTCCCCGAGGAATTCCGCGCCGAGGCCTGGTGGCGCTGGCCCGGCACGGCGGCGCTGATCTTCAGCGAGTACAACAAGTTCCTGATGGCGCGCCTGCGCCTTTATATCGCGGAGAAGATACGGCAGGCCGACGCATGATGTGGGTCCGCTCGCTGCTGTTCAACGCCAGCTTCTATGTCTGGACCGCGCTGGTCGCCACCGCCGGCCTGCCGCTGCTGGTCTCGCCGCTGCTGGTGCGCGTCGGCCAGCGGCTCTGGGCGGTCGGCGTGGTGGTGCTGCTGCGCGTCTTTGTCGGCGTGCGGCACGAGATACGCGGGCGCGAGCATCTGCCCGACGGGCCGTTCATCGTTGCCGCCAAGCACCAGTCGGCCTGGGAGACGATCATCTTCTTCCTGCTGCTCGACCGGCCGGCCTACATCTTGAAGAAGGAGCTGCTGTCGATCCCGCTCTATGGCTGGTACGCGCTGCGCGGCGGCCATATCGCCATCGACCGCAAGGGCGGCGCCAAGGCGCTGCGCCAGCTTGTGCTGGACACCCGGGCGGCCGCCGCCCTGGGCAAGGTGCCGGTGATCTTCCCGCAGGGCACGCGCACCGCGCCGGGGGCCGACGTGCCCTACCAGGCCGGCATCGCCGCGCTGTATCGCGGCATGAACCTGCCGGTGGTGCCGGCGGCGCTGAATTCCGGCCTGTTCTGGGGCCGCAACGCCTTCATGAAGACCCCCGGCACCATCGTGCTGGAATTCCTGCCGCCGATTCCCCCCGGCCTGGAGAAGGGCGCCTTCATGACCGAGCTGGAATCCCGCACCGAGGCCGCCAGCGACCGCCTGCTGGAAGAAGGCCGGCGGTAAGCGGGGCGGCGATGAGCTTCCGCCTTCCTGTGCGCAACCCTGTGAATAATGTGGATGGTGGGGGCAAAACCCATCCATCCACAGCACACGGGTTGTGGATAACGAGGACAAGTCCAATCTTTCAATGAGATGGGGTGCTTGGCCGTAAAACCTCATTGAGTACATAACAGGAACGTTTTTCTTTCTGGCCGATGCGGAAAGTGATAGGCTGAGGCCCGGATTCCTTCCTTCAAGGGCGTCACGATGGCAGGCATGGCGGCGATCTCGCAGCAGATCTGGGACATGAAGTACCGGCTGAAGGACGCCGAGGGCGCGCCGATCGACCGCACGCTGGAGGATAGCTGGCGTCGGATCGCCACGGCACTGGCCGCGCCGGAGGCCGACAAGGCGCTGTGGGCGGATCGCTTCTACGAGGCGCTGGAGGATTTCAAGTTCCTGCCGGCCGGCCGCATCATCGCCGGGGCCGGGACCGCGCGCAGCGTCACGCTGTTCAACTGCTTCGTCATGGGCACCGTGCCGGACGACATGGCCGGCATCTTCGAGCATCTGAAGGAAGCCGCGCTGACCATGCAGCAGGGCGGCGGCATCGGCTACGATTTCTCCACGCTGCGGCCCAAGGGCGCGCCGGTGAAGGGCGTGGGGGCGGATGCCTCGGGCCCGCTGCCCTTCATGGATGTGTGGGACGCCATGTGCCGCACCATCATGAGCGCCGGCTATCGGCGCGGCGCGATGATGGCGACGATGCGCTGCGACCATCCCGACATCGAGGATTTCATCGCCGCCAAGCAGGAGGCTGGCCGCCTGCGCATGTTCAACCTGTCGGTTCTGGTGACCGACCCGTTCATGCAGGCGGTGAAGGAGGATGATTCCTGGGATCTGGTGTTCAAGGGCACAATCTACCGCACCGTGGAGGCCCGCGCGCTGTGGGAGAAGATCATGCGCGCCACCTACGCCTATGCCGAGCCGGGCGTGATCTTCATCGACCGCATCAACCGCCGCAACAATCTGCAATATTGCGAAACCATCGCCGCCACCAATCCCTGCGTCACTGGCGATAGCTGGGTGCATACCGCTGCCGGGCCGTGCCGGGTGGCCGATCTTTGTGGCACGCCGTTCGACGCGCGCGTGGACGGCGTGGATTTCCGCACGGGCGAGGCAGGCTTCTTTCCGACCGGCGTGAAGCCGGTCATCCGGCTGCGGACGCGGGAAGGCTTCACGCTGACGCTGACCGCCGATCACAAGGTGCGGCGCGTATCGGTTAAGACCCGCTACCGTCTGGAAGCGACATGGGCGCCGGCGGGCGATCTGCGGCCGGGCGACGAGATCATGTTGCACGATCATCGCAGTGCGCCCGATTGGCCCGGCAGATATGGCGAGGAGGAAGGCTATCTGATCGGCCTGCTGCTGGGCGACGGCACATTGAAGGCCGACAAGGCGGTGCTGAGCGCCTGGCCAGGCCGCGAGGCGGTCAATGGCGGGGTCGAGCAGGCGGGCGTTCTGGCGGTCATGGATCGCGCGCTCGGCGCGGTTCGCGCCTTGCCGCATCGCGCGGATTTCCAAGGGTGGTTCGCCGTGCCGGGGCGTGGTGAATACCGGCTGGCGACGGCGTCGCTGCGCAAGCTGGCGCAGGATATCGGCATGGCGCCGGGCGCCAAGACGGCCACGGCCGGGCTGGAGACGACCTCCAGCGCCTTTCATCGCGGCTTCCTGGCCGGTTTGTTCGATAGCGACGGCAGCGTTCAAGGTCACCAGGGCAAGGGCGTCAGCATTCGTCTGGCGCAGAGCGATCTTGGCGTGCTGCGAGCGGCGCAGCGCATGCTCCTGCGTCTCGGCATCATGTCCCGGCTCTATCGCGACCGGCGGCCCGCCGGCTATAGCCGGCTGCCGGACGGTAGGGGTGGCTTTCAGCACTACCCCACGCTGGCGCAGCATGAATTAGTGATCGGCGGCGCAAACCTGCTGGCGTTCCATGAACGCGTCGGTTTTACCGACGGCGACAAGCGCGCGCGGCTGGATAGGCTGCTGGCGGCGTACAGCCGGACGCTGAACCGGGAGCGCTTCACGGCCACGGTCGCGGCGCTTGAACCGGCGGGCATGGAGCCGGTCTACGACGTTCAGGTGCCGGGGGTGAACGCCTTCGACGCCAATGGTCTCTATGTCCATAATTGCGGCGAGCAGCCCCTGCCGCCCTATGGCGCGTGCCTGCTGGGGTCGATCAATTTGGCGAAGCTGGTGCAGAACCCGTTCGAGGCCGGCGCGTCCATCGACATGGACAAGCTGGCGGCGCTGGTCGCGACCTCGGTGCGGATGATGGACAATGTCACCGACGTGTCGGGCTTTCCGCTGCCGCAGCAGCTGCACGAGGCCCAGGCCAAGCGCCGCATCGGCCTCGGCGTCACCGGCCTGGCCGATGCGCTGATCTTCTGCGGCGTGCGCTATGGCGGCCCGGACGCCATCGCGCTGACCGAGCGCTGGATGGGCGCGATCCGCCGCGCCGCCTACCTCGCCTCGGTCGAGCTGGCGAAGGAGAAGGGGGCCTTCCCGCTGTTCGACCGGGAGAAGTACCTGGCCGGGGAGACTGTCGGCGAGCTGGACGCGGATGTGCGCGCCGCGATTGCGGAGCACGGCATCCGCAATGCGCTGCTCACCTCCATCGCGCCGACCGGCACCATCTCCATCCTGGCCGACAATGTGTCCTCCGGGCTGGAGCCGGTGTTCAGCTTCGAATATACCCGCACCGTGCTGATGCCCGACGGCAGCCGCAAGGAGGAGCAGGTCACCGACTACGCGCTGCGCCTCTATCGCCGGCTGAAGGGCGAGAACGCCCGGTTGACCGACGCCTTCGTCGACGCCCAGCGGCTGTCGCCCACCGACCATGTGGTGATGCAGGCCGCCGTGCAGAAATATGTCGACAGCTCGATCTCCAAGACCATCAACATCCCGGTCGATCTGCCGTTCGAGCAGTTCAAGACCGTCTACCAGATGGCCTATGACACCGGCTGCAAGGGCTGCACCACCTACCGGCCGAACGAGATCACCGGGGCGGTGCTGCAGGCCAAGCCCGACACCACCGAGGGCACGCAGCAGCCGGAGCTGGCGCTGGACAAGCCCGAGGCGCGGCCCGCCGACATCTTCGAGGCCGGCGGCGTGGTCTACATGACCCAGCCGCTGAACCGGCCGGAGGAATTGCCCGGCAAGACCTACAAGGTGCGCTGGCCGGAGAGCGAGCACGCCATCTACATCACGCTGAACGACGTGATCCAGGACGGCCGCCGGCGGCCCTTCGAGATTTTCATCAACTCCAAGAACATGGAGCATTTCGCCTGGACTGTCGGACTGACGCGCATGATCAGCGCGGTGTTCCGGCGCGGCGGCGACGTCTCCTTCGTGGTCGAGGAGCTGAAGGCGGTGTTCGATCCGCGCGGCGGCCAATGGGTCGGCGGGCGCTACGTCCCCTCGCTGCTGGCCGCCATCGGCGATGTGATCGAGCGCCATCTGATGGATATCGGCTTCATCCCCCAGCCGGAGGAAAAGCGCCAGGGCCATCTGGCCGACCGCAAGGTGGTCGGCATGACCGACCAGCGCCTGCGGCAATGCCCGAAATGCGCCCAGCCCAGCCTGATCCGCCAGGAAGGGTGCGACACCTGCACCTCCTGCGGCTACTCGAAATGCGGGTGAGGGGGCGTTTGCCCCGCGATGCTTCGAGACGCCCTCTGACGAGCGCTCCCCAGCATGAGGGAGCTTGGCGCAGTCTTTCCGCCCAGATCTCGTCCTGAGGAGCCTGCGGGAGCAGGCGTCTCGAAGGACAC
>NZ_LPXN01000004.1 GCF_001618175.1 Oceanibaculum pacificum
CGCCGCCGCCGCCGCGCGCGCCGATGCCGCTGAGCAACCAGGTCGCGGTGCAGATGCACAAGGCGGTCAAGGACGAGGTGAACCGGGTGACGATCCATCTGCGACCCGAGCGCCTCGGCAAGGTCGAGGTCAGCATGGAGATGGACCAGGCCGGCCGGATGCAGGCGGTTATCTCCGCCGACAAGCCGGAGACGCTGGACTGGCTGCGCCGCGACGCGCAGCACCTGGAACGCGCCTTGCAGGATGCCGGCGTCAAGACGGATCAGGGCTCGCTTAGCTTCAATCTGCGCGGCGAGCAGCAGAACAACGCGCAACCCGGCCAACACCGGATCGCCGGCGGCTTCGGCCGGGGCGGTGCGGATGGCGAGATCGATGTGGCGGAACTGCCGATGGACGGAATCGTCCGCCGGCTCGACGCCCTGGTCGATGTGAGCATTTAGGAGGACAGGACGATGGCTGTTGACGGCGTAGGCCAAACCCAGACGGGCAACACGACGACCAGCGCCGCGGCCTCGCAGGCCCGGCTGACGGAAAATTTCGACACGTTCCTCACGCTGCTGACCGCGCAGCTGAAGAACCAGGATCCGCTGAACCCGATGGATTCGCACGAATTCACCAATCAGCTGGTGATGTTCAGCGGCGTCGAGCAGCAGATCAAGCAGAACCAGAACCTGGAGACGATGATCCAGCTGCAACAGATCAGCGAGCAGGCATCGACCATGTCCTATATCGGCCGCTACGTCTCGGCCGAGGGGGCGACCGCGCCGTTGCAGAATGGCGAGGCGAATTGGAGCTACGCGCTCGAAGAGGGCGCGATCTCGACCAAGCTGGACGTGCTCAATGCCGATGGCGAGGTGGTCTACACCACCAGCGGCGAGATCGAGGGCGGCGCCCACCGCTTCAAGTGGGACGGCAAGAACATCTCCGGCCAGCAGTTGGAAGACGGGGCCTACACCCTGCGCATCACCGCGCTGGATCGCGACTCGAAGGCCGTCGATTCCGCCATCGGCTATGTCGGCCGGGTGACCGGCATCGGCAAGTCCGACCTCGGCCCGGTGCTGAAGTTCGGCGAGATGGGCCTGCTGCTGGACAAGGCGATCTCGGTTGAAGAAGACCCGGCGGCCAACGCCTGAACCATGCCTTAACACGACGCAAACAGAGTTTGACAGGGCTGTAGCAAGGCGGCCCTTTTGAAGAGGAGCAGAAGCAAATGAGCGTTCTTGGTGGTCTCTATTCGGGTATCTCGGCGCTAAGCGCCCAGTCCCGCAATTTCGGCATCATCTCCGACAACATCGCCAACGTGAACACGATTGGCTACAAGGAGGTGGAGGGCCGTTTCTCCAACTTCGTCACCTCGAAGAGCGTGGCGCGCAACTTCTCGCCGGGCGGCGTGACGCTGCGGCCGTTCTACGATCCGCAGAAGCAGGGCCTGCTGCAGACCTCGGACAGCCGGACCGATATCTCGATCACCGGCAACGGCTTCTTCGTCGTGAACAAGAATGAGGATGCGGGCAGCAACGACACCTTCCTGTTCACCCGCGCCGGCGATTTCACGCCGGACAAGGACGGTAACCTGGTGAACTCCGCCGGCTACTTCCTGCAGGGCTGGGCGCTGGATTCCAGCGGCAACATCGTGAACGGGGCCAGCGTCGACCAGCTCACCAGCTTGCAGACGGTGAATGTCGCCGGCTTCTCCTCGGTCGGTCAGCCGACGCAGAACGTCTCGATCACCGCCAATCTGCCGGCGGGCGAGGACAATACTGTCGCCGGCCCGCATCAGACCACCAACATGACGGTCTTCGATTCGCTGGGCGCGCCGCAGACGCTGACATTCCAGTGGACCAAGACGGCAAACGCCAACGAATGGACCTTCGCGACCGGTATCACCGATTCGACCGGAACCTTCAACGCCATCGCCGGCGCCACGGGCACCATCCAGTTCGATGGCGATGGCTCGCTGGACGGCCCGCTGGCGACCGACGCCTTTACCGCCCTCGGCGCCGCCTTCGGCGCTCCGGCGGCGGACGGCACGTTCCAGTTCACCATCCCGGCGGCCAGCCTGGCGACATCCGGCGCGGAGCAGCCCAACGATCTGGTGGTCAATCTTAATCTTGGCGCGCCGGACGGGTCGAGCGGCCTGACCCAGTTCTCCGGCGATTACGAGCTGAAGCTGGCGAACCAGGATGGCAGCGCGCCGTCCGGCCTGGACCAGGTGATCATCGACGAGGAAGGGCTGGTGACCGGCGTGTTCGCCAACGGCCAGACCCGGGCGATCTACCAGATCGCCACGGCGACCTTCCCGGCCGCCACGCGCCTGGACCGCGACAATGGCAACGCCTTCACCATCACCTCCAACTCCGGCGATGTGGTGCTGAACCGCCCCGGCGTCGGCGCGCATGGCCTGTTGCGGCCGGAAACGCTGGAAAGCTCCACCGCCGACACGGCCGAGGAGTTCGCCGACCTGATCGTCGCCCAGCGCGCCTATTCGGCCGCCACCCGCATCGTCACCACCGGCGATGAAATGCTGGACGAGGCGATCCGCATGAAGCGGTAAAAGCCGCTTCCTGGCGTTCCTTGCTTCTGCCTCCGCGGAACCCCCGGCCATGCGCCGGGGGTTTTCGTTTGCGCATCGTCCCTACACCACCTGCCCAATGAAATCCGTCATCGCGGCCAGCACGGCGGCGCGTTGCTGGCGGTGGGGTTCGTGGGCGCAGGCGGGGATGGCCAGGGGCGTGGCCGGGCCGCCGGCGCCGGCGCAGATGGCGTCGACCTGGCGCAGGGTGGCGTATTCGTCGTCTTGGCCCTGGATGACCAGCAGCGGACAGCGGATGCGCGGCAGGCAATCCTCGATGTTCCAGTCGCGGAAGCCGGGGGAAGTCCAGGTTTCGGCCCAGGCGCGGTACAGCGTGTCGGTGTTGGCCCCGTGATATTTCGCCAGGCGCTGCGGCAGGTCGGTATCGCGATAGATGTCCATCGCCTGGCGCACGCCGGCGACCGTCACATCCTCGACGAAGACATGGGCCGCCTCGGTGATCGCCGCCGCCGTGCGGTCGGGGAAGGCGGCGGCGTAGAGCAGGGCGATGGAGCCGCCATCGCTGTGGCCGACCGGCAGTGGCCGGTCGATGCCCGCGGCATCCAGCACCTGCGGCAATATCCGCTCCGCCTCCATATGCAGGTAATCCTTGCCGCGCGGCAGCGTCAGCGGGTCGGAGCCGCCATGCCCCGGCCGCTCATAGACCAGCGCCGGCAGGCCGCTCGCCGCCACCAGCGCGTCCGGGAAATCGCGCCATTGACGGATCGATCCCAGCGCCTCGTGCAGGAACACCAGCACCGGCGCGCCCGCCTTTGGCGACCGCGCGGGGATGAGCCGCTCGGCCCGCAGTCGGCGGCCATCGGCCAGGGCGACGGTCAGGGCGGTGCGGGCGATGGCGGCGGCCGTGTCGGTCATAGCGATAGGCGCTACGGCGAAACGCGGCGTCCGTCAAGCCGGCGGCGCGCGGGCGAAGCCTGCCATGCGCCGGAAGGCAGGGGGGCATGCATCCAGCTTGACCCTGTTTGAGGCATGCTTTACTCCTAATAAGCCAAATAAAGCGCGCACCGCAAAATGCCTTTGGAAAACAGAGGCCAATAAGCGCGCAAGACAGGGAGAGTGACGTGATCGGTGCGTATTTTGCCGACAGCAGGAGAAGTGCGTCCGCGCACCTCGATTACGGGAGGGGCCGATGAGCGGACCCTATCCCGACCCGGCCCTGTTCGATACTTTCCCCAAGCTCCTGCTCCATAACGCCGCCGGGCATGCCGACGAGGTCGCCATGCGCCAGAAGGATTTCGGCATCTGGCGGGAGATGAGCTGGGGCGAATATAACGAAAAGGTGAAGCTGATCGCCCTGGGCCTGTCGGCGCTGGGCATCGGCAAGGGCGACGTCGTCGGGCTGATCGGCGACAACGACATGACCTGGGTATGCGGCGAGCTGGCGGCGCAGACGGTGCGGGCGATGAGCCTAGGCATCTATCGTGACGCGCTGGACGAGGAAGTGTTCTTCCTGGCCGATTACGCGCAGGCCAAGGCGGTGATCGCGGAGGATCAGGAACAGGTCGACAAGTTCCTCAATCTGGGCGCGCGGCTGCCGGCGCTGCAGCACATCATCTATGTCGACCCCCGGGGCATGGGCCGCGAGACCGATCCGCGGGTGCGCTCGCTCGATGCGCTGATGGCGCTGGGGCAGGAAGCCGAGAGGCAACAGCCGGGGCGTTACCAGGCGCTGGTCGCGGCGACCGACGCCGAGGATGTCGCCATCCTGTGCACCACCTCGGGCACCACCTCCAACCCGAAGCTGGCGATGCTGCAATCCGGCCGCATGGTGCGTCATGTGCTGCGCTACATGGCCGTCGATCCGAAGGATGCGACCGACGAATATGTCTCGGTGCTGCCGCTGCCCTGGATCATGGAGCAGATCTATTGCATCGGCTTCTCGCTGGTGTCGCGGATGAAGCTGAACTTCCCGGAAAGCCCCGACACGCTGATGCACGACATGCGCGAGATCGGGCCGACCTTCCTGTTGCTCGCCCCGCGCCTGTGGGAGCAGCTTGCCGCCGACATGCGGGCGCGCATCATGGACGCCTCCTCGCTGAACCGCTGGATCTTCGACAAGGGCATGAAGCTGGGCGTCGAGGCGGTGGAGCGCGGCCAGCGTTCCGGCCTGGCCGATGCCATGCTGTTCTCCGCCCTGCGCGACCGGCTGGGTTTTTCCCGCGTGCGCTCGGCCGCCACCGGCGGCTCGGCGCTGGGGCCGGACACCTTCAAGATGTTTCTGGCGATGGGCGTGCCGCTGCGCCAGCTCTATGGCCAGACCGAGCTGATGGGGGCCTATACGCTGCAGGACGGCAAGGACCTTGATTGCGACACGGTGGGCGCCGTGTTCGAGGGCACGGAGGTGCGGATCGACGATCCCGACCCCAGCGGCATCGGCGAGATCGTCACCCGGCACGACAATATGTTCCTCGGCTATTACAAGAACGAGGCGGCGACGAACGCGGATATCCGCGACGGCTGGATGTATACCGGCGATGCCGGCTTCTTCGACGCCAAGAACCGGCTGGTGGTGATCGACCGGCTGAAGGATATCGCCACCACCGCGCAGGGGCTGCGCTTCTCGCCGCAATATATCGAGAACAAGCTGAAATTCTCGCCCTACATCGCCGAAGCGGTGATCCTGGGGGCGGGACGCGACTATCTGACGGCGATCATCTGCATCCGCTACTCCATTGTCTCGAAATGGGGCGAGAAGAACCGCATCGCCTTCACCTCCTACACCGATTTGTCGAACCAGCAGCAGGTCTACGATCTGATCGCCGGCGAAATCGAGCAGGTGAATGAAAGCCTGCCCGAGGCCCAGCGCATCCAGAAATTCCTGCTGCTCTACAAGGAGCTGGACGCCGACGATGGCGAGCTGACGCGCACCCGCAAGGTGCGGCGCGGCGTGATCTCCGAGCGTTACGGGCTGCTGATCGACGCGCTCTACAGCGAGGCCGATACCGCGCATCTGGACGCGGAAGTGACGTTCGAGGACGGCCGCAAGGGCCGCGTGATGGCCGATATGCGCATTCAGGCCATCGGTTCGGGTTCCGGTGACATCAAGAAAGCGAGCTGACGGATGGCGGAGGCCGATTCCATGAACGCCGCCGCCCCGGCGGCCCTGTCCGACGCCCAAGCCGGACAGACGGTGCTGCGGCTGAACGACATTGAGCTGGGCTTCGGCGGGGTGAAGGCGATCAACAAGGTCAGTTTCGAGGTCCGCAAGGGCGAGATACTGGCGATCATCGGGCCGAACGGCGCCGGCAAATCCTCGATGCTCAACGTCATCAACGGTTTCTACAAGCCGCAGAAGGGCAGCATCGAATTTCGCGGCGAGACGCGCCGGGCGATGGACCCGAACCATGCGGCGAAGCACGGCATCGCCCGCACCTTCCAGAACATCGCGCTGTTCAAGGGCATGAGCACGCTGGACAACCTCATGACCGGCCGGCTGCTGAAGATGAAGCGCAACATCTTCTGGCAGGCGCTGTATTGGGGGCCGGCCCAGAAGGAGGAGCTGGAGCATCGCGAGGCGGTCGAGAAGATCATCGACTTCCTGGAAATCCAGGCGATCCGCCGCACCCCGGTCGGCAAGCTGCCCTACGGCCTGCAGAAGCGCGTCGAGCTGGGCCGCGCCCTGGCGATGGAGCCCGACATCCTGCTGCTCGACGAGCCGATGGCCGGCATGAATGTCGAGGAGAAGGAGGATATGTGCCGCTTCGTGCTGGAGGTGAACCAGGAATTCGGCACCACCATCGTGCTGATCGAGCACGATATGGGCGTGGTGATGGATATCTCGGATCGCGTCGTGGTGCTGGATTATGGGGTGAAGATCGCCGACGGCACGCCCGACCAGGTGCGCGCCAATCAGCGCGTCATCGACGCCTATCTCGGCGTCAGCCATTGAGGGGCGAGGGAGCGATGAAAACCCATCTTTACGCGTCATTGCCGGGTCAGGCCCGGCAATGACAAGAGTTGAAAGGGCGCGCTGACATGTTCTTTTCCTGGCCGTTCTTCTTCGAGGTGCTGATCGGCGGGCTGCTGGCCGGCGTCATGTACTCCCTGGTGGCGCTCGGCTTCGTGCTGATCTTCAAGGCGTCCGGCGTGTTCAATTTCGCGCAAGGCGGCATGGTGCTGTTCGCCGCGCTCACCCTGGTCGGGCTGATCGAGCTGGGGGTGCCGGCGGCGCTGGCCATCCTGCTGGCGATGGCGGCCATGGTGGTGCTGGCCTATGTGGTGGAAAAGGCGGTGCTGCGGCCCCTTGTGAACCAGCCGCCGATCATCCTGTTCATGGCGACCATCGGCATCACCTTCTTCATCGACGGCTTCGGTCAGACGCTGTGGGGCTCCGACGTGCACACGCTGGACCTTGGCATTCCCAACACGCCGCTGTTCTTCGGCGACATTCTGGTGAACAGCTTCGACCTGGTCGCCGCCGCCGTGGCGGGCATCCTGGTCACGGTGCTGGCGATCTTCTTCCAGAAGACCCGGATCGGCCGGGCGCTGCGCGCCGTGGCCGACGATCACCAGGCGGCGATGTCGGTCGGCATTCCCCTGCGCGTCATCTGGGTCATCGTCTGGTCGGTGGCGGGGTTGGTGGCGCTGGTTGCCGGCATCATGTGGGGCTCCAAGCTGGGCGTGCAATTCTCGCTGGCGCTGATCGCGCTGAAGGCGCTGCCGGTGCTGATCCTGGGCGGCTTCACCTCGATCCCCGGCGCCATCATCGGCGGGCTGATGATCGGCGCGGGCGAAAAGCTGGCCGAAGTGTTCATCGGCCCGTTCCTGGCCGGCGCCATCGAGGATTGGTTCGCCTACATGCTGGCCATGGTTGTGCTGCTGTTCCGGCCGCAAGGCCTGTTCGGCGAAAAGATCATCGAGAGGGTATGACGCCGTGATCTACCGCGAGGCAGGACAATTCAAGACATCCTACGCCGCCGACCAGGCGATCTTCCCGATCCGGCTGGATCGCATCGGCATTGCGGTCTGCCTGGCCATCGCCTATCTGGCGGTGCCGGCGGTGGCGAATGATTATTGGCTTTTGTCGATTCTGGTGCCGTTCCTGGTATTCTCGCTGGCGGCCATCGGGCTCAATATCCTGACCGGCTATGCCGGCCAGCTCAGCCTGGGCACCGGCGGCTTCATGGCCTGCGGCGCGTTCGCCGCCTACAAGCTGGCGACCTCCTTCCCCGATCTGCACATCATCATCGTGTTCCTGCTGTCGGGCGGGGTGGCGGCGGCGGTCGGCGTGCTGTTCGGCCTGCCCAGCTTGCGCATCAAGGGCTTCTATCTGGCGGTGGCGACGCTGGCGGCGCAGTTCTTCCTGATCTGGATGTTCAACAAGTTCGGCTGGTTCAATAATTACAGCCCGTCCGGCGTCATCTCCGCCCCGCCGATGCATCTCTATGGCGACGTCTATCTGACCGGACCGCAATCCGCGCCGGTGAATAAATACCTGTTCCTGCTGACCTTCGTGGCGCTGATGGCGCTGCTGGCGAAGAATCTGACGCGCTGCAAGATCGGCCGGTCCTGGATGGCGATCCGCGACATGGACATCGCCGCCGAGATCATCGGCATCAAGCCGCTGGTCGCCAAGCTGTCGGCCTTCGCCGTCTCCTCCTTCTTCATCGGCGTGGCGGGGGCGATGTGGGCCTTCGTCTATACCGGCTCGGTCGAGGCGCTGGCGTTCGACATCAACCGCTCCTTCCAGGTGCTGTTCATGATCATCATCGGCGGGCTGGGCAGCATATTGGGCTCCTTCCTGGGGGCCGGCTTCATCGTGCTGCTGCCGATCTTCCTGAACAATGTGCCCGGCCTGATCGGCTGGCACATCCCGGTCGACATGATCGCGCATCTGGAATTCATGATATTCGGCGCGCTGATCATTTTCTTCCTGATCGTGGAGCCGCATGGGCTGGCCCGGCTGTGGACCCTGGCCAAGGAGAAGCTGCGGCTCTGGCCGTTCCCTTATTGAACCCCCGAAAGAGGAGGTGTTTTACCGGATCGCAGCAGGTGCTAGCCTTTCATTAGAGAAACGACAAGTTTCCGCCAAAAAAACTCACAGGGAGTGAATGCGATGAATCTCAAGAAGATGCTTTTGTCGGCCGTCGCGGCGGCTGTCGTCGCGACCCCGCTGCTGGCGATGCCGGCGGCGGCGCAGAACGAGCAGTTCATGCCGCTGCTGGTCTATCGCACCGGGCCGTACGCGCCGAGCGGCATTCCGCTGGCCAATGGCTTCGTCGATTATTTCGAGCTGCTGAATGCGCGCGATGGCGGCATCAACGGCGTGAAGATCACCTGGGAAGAATGCGAAACCAACTACAATAACGACCGCGGCGTTGAGTGTTACGAGCGGCTGAAGAAGCAGGGGCCGACCGGCGCCACCGCCTTCAACCCCTACGCCACTGGCATCACCTACGCGCTGATCGAGCGCGCGACGGCGGACAAAATCCCGGTCTTCTCGATGGGCTATGGCCGCGCCGACGCAACCATCGGCTCGGTCTTCCCCTATGTGTTCACCGCGCCCGCCACCTACTGGGCGGGGGCCGACGCCATCGTCCAGCACATCCAGAAGCAGGAGAAGGGCAGCCTGAAGGGCAAGAAGATTGCCCTGGTCTATCACGACAGCGCCTATGGCAAGGAGCCGATCGCCACGCTGGAAGCGCTGGCCAAGCAGGAAGGCTACCAGCTCAACCTGTTCCCGGTCGCGCATCCGGGCCTGGAGCAGAAGGCCACCTGGCTGCAGATCGGCCGCCAGCTCCGCCCCGACTGGGTGATCATGTGGGGCTGGGGCGTGATGAACTCGACCGCCATCAAGGAGGCCTCCGCCGTCGGCTTCCCGATGAACAAGTTCGTCGGCATCTGGTGGTCCGGTTCCGAGGCCGATGTGCGCCCGGCCGGCGCGGCCGCCAAGGGCTATATGTCCGCCTCCTTCACCGGCGTCGGCGCCGGGGCCAAGGTGCATTCGGATATCCGCGACATGGTCTTCGCCAAGGGCAAGGGCATGGGCAAGGATACCTTCGGCGAGGCGCTGTATAATCGCGGCATCGTCAACGCGGCGATCATGATCGAGGCGGTGCGCACCGCCCAGGGCAAGTTCGGCAACAAGCCGCTGACCGGCGAGCAGGTGCAGTGGGGCTTCGAGAATCTGAACCTCACGCAGGAGGTCATCGACAAGCTGGGCCTGACCGGCCTGATGTCGCCGATCAAGCTGTCCTGCAACGACCATGAGGGTGGCGGCTCCATCGTCATCCAGCAATGGGACGGCAAGCAGTGGAACTTCATCTCGGACTTCATCAAGCCGCGCCGCGAGATGTTGACCAAGATGTATGAGGCGTCGGCCATGCAGTACGCGAAGGAGAAGGGCATCACCCCGCGCGACTGCTCGAAGATGTAACCGGCCGGAGGGTCCGTCCCTGGCGGCGGACCCTCCTTTCTTTCCAGCCTCCGCAGCACGGAATTATCCATGAGCAGCGCCGCCCTCCAGATGAAGCCCGCAGCATCGACAGACGCCGCCAACGCGCTTCTGGTGGTCAATAATATCGAGGTCATCTACGACCATGTGATCCTGGTCCTGAAGGGCGTGTCGCTGCATGTGCCGGCCGGCGGCATCGTCGCCCTGCTGGGCGCCAACGGCGCCGGCAAGAGCACGACGCTGAAGGCGATCTCCAACCTGCTGCGCTCGGAGCGCGGGGAGGTCACTAAGGGGTCGGTGAATTTCGAGGGCCAGCGGATCGACGGCAAGACGCCGGACGAGCTGGTGCAGCAGGGCGTCATCCAGGTTATGGAAGGCCGCCATTGCTTCGAGCATCTGACGGTCGAGGAGAATCTGCTGACCGGGGCCTATACCCGCAAGGATGGCCGCCAGGCGATCGCCGACGATCTGGAGCTGATCTACACTTATTTCCCCCGCCTGCGCGAGCGCCGCACCAGCCAGGCCGGCTACACTTCGGGCGGCGAGCAGCAGATGTGCGCCATCGGTCGGGCGATGATGAGCCGGCCGAAGATCATCCTGCTGGACGAACCGTCGATGGGCCTGGCCCCGCAGCTGGTCGAGCAGATTTTCGAGATCGTGAAGCTGCTGAACGAGAAGGAGGGCGTGTCCTTCCTGCTGGCCGAGCAGAACACCAACGTCGCCCTGCGCTATGCCAATTACGGCTACATCCTTGAAAATGGCCGCGTCGTCATGGATGGCGAGGCCGACGCGCTCCGGAACAACGAGGATGTGAAGGAGTTTTATCTGGGCCTGTCCGCCACCGGGCGGAAGAGCTATCGCGACGTGAAGCAATATCGCCGCCGCAAGCGCTGGCTCGGCTGATCCCTTCCGCTTAGGAGCATTCATGGCTGTCGAAAGCTACGACGCGCTGGAGCGGCGCGACCCCGAGGCGCGGGAGGCCGATCTGCTGGCCCGGCTGCCCGGCCAGATCGTCCACGCTCAACTCAATTCCGGCTATTTCGGGCAATTGCTGAAAGGCATCGAATCGACCGAGATCGATAGCCGCAAGGCGCTGGCGGCGTTGCCGGTCACCCGCAAGGGCGATCTGATCGAGCTGCAAAAGAAAGCGCTGCCCTTCGGCCGGTTGACCGCCACCCCGCCGGGCGGGCTGGCGCGCATCTTCATGTCGCCGGGGCCGATCTACGATCCCGAGGGGCACGGCAAGGATTACTGGCGCTTCGGCCGCGCGCTGTTCGCCGCCGGCTTCCGCAAGGGCGACATCCTGCATAATTGCTTCGCCTATCACTTCACGCCGGCGGGTGCGATGATCGAGACCGCCGCCCACGCCATCGGCTGCGCCGTGGTGCCGGCCGGCACCGGCCAGACCGAGCTGCAATTGCGCGCCATCGCCGATATCAAGCCGAACGGCTATGCCGGCACGCCTTCCTTCCTGAAAATCCTGTTCGAGAAGGCGGCCGAGGCGGGCGTCGATATTTCCTGCCTGTCCAAGGCGATGGTCTCCGGCGAGGCGCTGCCGCCTTCGCTGCGCGCCGACCTCACCGGCCATGGCTGCGACGTGGTGCAGAGCTACGCCACCGCCGATCTCGGGCTGGTCGCCTACGAATCCCAGGCCAGGGAAGGCATGATCCTGGATGAGGGGGTGATCGTGGAAATCGTGCGCCCCGGCACCGGCGACCCGCTCCCCGATGGCGAGGTGGGGGAGATCGTGGTGACCACGCTGAATTCCGATTACCCGCTGATCCGCTTCGGCACCGGCGACATGTCGGCCATCCTGCCGGGCCTCAGCCCCTGCGGGCGCACCAACCGGCGGATCAAGGGCTGGATGGGCCGCGCCGACCAGACCACCAAGGTGAAGGGCATGTTCGTCCATCCCGCGCAAATCGCCGAGCTGGCCAAGCGCTTCCCCGATCTGGGCCGCCTGCGCCTGGTCGTCAGCGGTGAGACCGGGCAGGATTCGATGCTGCTGAAGGCCGAATCGGCGGACCAGGATTCCGCCCTCGCCGGCAAGGTGGCGGAAACCCTGCAAGCCCTCACCAAGCTGCGCGGCACGGTCGATCTGGTCCCGCCCGGCTCCCTGCCCAATGACGGCAAGCTGATCGAGGATGCCCGCAGCTACCGCTGAAGCCGCTGCTTCCCTCGCCCCGGCAGGGGAGAGGGAAGCGGAGACTTGGGCTGGCGCCCGTACCTTTCCCTCGCCCCGGCAGGGGAGAGGGA
>NZ_LPXN01000005.1 GCF_001618175.1 Oceanibaculum pacificum
CGCTTCGCGGCTCCTCAGGGCAAGGTCATTCCAGGACGCCCCGCCGGTGCCGCCTGGCACCCTCATGCTGAGGAGGCCGCGTGAGCGGCCGTCTCGAAGCATTGGGCCGCCATGCGCCGGCCGGGCTACCCCCACTTCGATATTGCGTCACGGCGGGCGAAGTGCATACTCCCGGCGCTTTCAGGCGGGCCCGGAATGGTCTAGGGTCCGGCCTTCGGATACCGCACGCCCCGGAAGACGCCATGCATCGCTATCGTACCCATACCTGCGCCCAGCTTCGTGCCGAGAATGTCGGCGATACCATCCGCCTGTCCGGCTGGGTGCACCGCAAGCGCGATCATGGCCAGCTTGTCTTCGTCGATCTGCGCGACCATTACGGCATCACGCAATGCGTCATCGACACCGATTCGCCGGTCTTCCAGGCGGTCGAGACGGTGCGCCCGGAAAGCGTGGTGATCGTCACCGGCCGCGTGGTGAAGCGCGCTGCCGAGACGATCAATCCGAAGCTGCCGACCGGCGATATCGAGGTGCGCGTCGATAGCTTCGTCGTCGAATCCGCCGCCGATGTGCTGCCGCTGCAGGTGGCGGGCGACGAGGATGCCGGCGAGGAAACCCGCCTGCGCTATCGCTTCCTCGATCTGCGCCGCGAACGTATCCACAAGAACATCCTGCTGCGCTCGCGCGTCATCGCCTCGATCCGCAACCGCATGGTCGAGTCCGGCTTCACCGAGTTCCAGACGCCGATCCTGACCGCCTCCTCGCCGGAGGGCGCGCGCGACTTCCTGGTGCCAAGCCGCCTGCATCCGGGCAAGTTCTACGCTCTGCCGCAGGCGCCGCAGCAGTTCAAGCAGCTGATCATGATGTCGGGCTTCGACCGTTATTTCCAGATCGCGCCCTGCTTCCGCGACGAGGATAGCCGGGCCGACCGCAGCCCCGGCGAATTCTACCAGCTCGATTTGGAGATGAGCTTCGTCGAGCAGGAGGACGTGTTCGCCGCCGTCGAGCCGGTGCTGGCCGGCGTGTTCCGCGAATTCTCCGACTGGAGCGTACCGGACCAGTTCCCGCGCATCCCCTATGCCGAGGCGCTGCTGAAATACGGCAGCGACAAGCCGGATCTGCGCAACCCGCTGATCATCAGCGACGTGACCGACATCTTCGCCGACACCGATTTCGCGGTGTTCCGCAAGAACATCGAAAAGGGCGCCGTGGTGCGCGCGATCCCCGGCCCCGGTTGCGGCAGCCGAGCGGTCTGCGACCGCATGAACAGCTGGGCGCAGGGCATGGGCGCGCCGGGCATGGGCTACATCATGCTGGCCGAGGGCGAGGGCCGCGGCCCGATCGCCAAATTCCTGTCGCCGGAAAAGCTGGCTGACCTGAAGGCCCGCACCGGGCTGGGCGATGGCGACGCCGTGTTCTTCGCCTGCGACAAGCCGCTGAAGGCGGCCCAGCTGGCCGGCCAGGCCCGCACCAAGCTGGGCACCGATCTCGATTTGCTGGAAAAGAACGTGTTCCGGCTGTGCTGGATCGTCGATTTCCCGATGTTCGAGCTGGACGAGCAGACCGGCAAGATCGAGTTCTCGCACAACCCCTTTTCCATGCCGCAGGGCGGCAAGGAGGCGCTGGAGACCATGGACCCGCTGGATATCCTGGCCTACCAGTACGACGTGGTGTGCAACGGCGTGGAACTGTCGAGCGGCGCGATCCGGAACCATCTGCCGGACATCATGAAGAAGGCGTTCGAGATCGCCGGCTATTCCGAGGCTGTGGTGGAATCCAAATTCCCCGCCTTGTGGAACGCCTTCCATTACGGTGCCCCGCCGCATGGTGGCATAGCACCCGGCATCGATCGCATCGTCATGCTGCTGGCGAACGAGCCGAATATCCGCGAGGTCATCCTGTTCCCGATGAACCAGAAGGCGGAAGATCTGCTGATGGGCGCGCCGAACGAAGTGACGCCGGAGCAGTTGCGCGAACTGCATATCCGCCCGGCCCTGCCGCCGGAAAAGAAAAGCTGAGGCCGAATGGCGGGGGATCGCCCGGGATATGAGCTTGAGGCGCAGATCGGCCATCTGCTGCGCCGGGCTCACCAGCGGGCGACCTCCCTCTTCCTCGCCTCGATGCAGGAACACCAGCTGACCCCCACGCAATGGGCGGCGCTGGTGAAGCTGAGCGACGAAGGCGCGCTCTCGCAGAACCATCTCGGCCGGCTGACGGCGATGGACCCGGCGACCATCCAGGGCGTGATCCGCCGCCTCGCCGCCCGCAATCTGATCTGCCGCGCCGAGGACCAGAATGACCGCCGCCGCGCCGTGCTGCGCCTGACCGACCAGGGCCGCGCGCTGGTCGACCAACTCTTCGCCACCGCCGCCGGCGTCAGCCGCGAAACCCTCTCGCCGCTCTCCGCCGAGGAACAGACAATCTTCCTGAAACTGCTGCGGCGATTGGCTTAGGCGCGCCTTCCGCCAAGGATGACCGTGGTACGCTTGACGTCACGCGGCACATTCCTCATTCTATTCTTATGATAAAAAGCTTCTCCGATAAGGAGACGCGCGCGCTTTTCGAAGGGCGGCGGGTGCGGCGATTCCAAGCAATCGAAGCGCAGGCGGCCCGGCGGCTGCAATTTCTCGATAGCGCCACGCGAATCGAGGATTTGATGCTGCGCCCGTCCCATCGCTTCGAAGCGCTGAGCGGCAAGCGGAAAGGCCAATACAGCATCCGCATCAACGATCAGTGGCGCTTGTGCTTCCGTTTCGCCGATGGCGATGCCTTCGATGTCGAGATTGTCGATTACCATTGAGGAGAGCGCGATGAGCGATCCCGTCAACGCCCTTCCGCCCCAGCATCCGGGCCTGTTCCTCGCCGAGGATTTGGCGGAACTGGGATTGTCGGCACGGGCCTTCGCGGCGCTGCTGGGCGTACCGCATAATCGTATCGCCGCCATTCTGCGGGGCGAGCGGGCGATCACCGCCGACACTGCCCTTCGGCTGGCGCAATATTTCGGCACCTCGGCCGAGGTCTGGATGAATTTGCAGCAAGCCTACGACCTGAAGGTAACGGCGGCGGAGCGCGGCAAGCAAATCCGCGCCACGGTAAAGCGCCACGCCGCCTGAGCCGCCGCGCGTCGTCTCAGGCCCCAGCATCCCTCTTGACGCCTGGCCGGAAGCTCCATCAGTATATCCGAAACCATACGTACACTAATAATTATCGGACCGGGGGAAACCCGGCCGGAAACAGGGATCGGGCTTCCCGGCAGCGAGTCCGCCTCCAGCGAGGGGGTGGCCAGCCAATAGGGAGATCAGCGTGAGCGAGGGCCGGTATTTACGCCCGCAAAGGCTGGACGAGGCAGTGGACGCGCTGAAAGGCGGCGGCTGGAACCTCGTCGCCGGCGGCACCGATCATTACCCCGCCCGTGTCGTCGAGCAGCGCCCGGAAGATATACTCGACCTCACCGGCCTGACCGATCTGCGCGGCATCGGCGAATTCCCCGACCATTTCCGCATCGGCGCGCTGACGCGCTGGACCGACCTGATCGAAGCCCCCCTGCCCGGCTGGTTCGACGGGCTGAAGCAGGCGGCGCGCGAGGTCGGCGGGGTGCAGATCCAGAATCGCGGCACCATCGCCGGCAATCTGTGCAACGCCTCGCCCGCCGCCGACGGCGTGCCGGCGCTGCTGAGCCTAGACGCCTCGGTCGAGCTGGCCTCGGCCGGCGGGGTGCGCATCCTGCCGCTGGCCGATTTCATCCTGGGCAACCGCAAGACCGCGCGCCGGCCGCATGAGTTGATGACCGCGATTCTGACGCCGAAGCCGGCGCGCCCGGCCCGCGCGCGGTTCCTGAAGCTGGGCGCGCGGCGCTATCTGGTCATCTCCATCGTCATGGTGGCCGGGCTGCTGGAAGTCGAGGAGGGCCGGGTTGCCGGCGCACGCCTCGCCGTCGGCTCCTGCTCCGCCGGGGCGCAGCGATTGCCGGCGCTGGAAGCGGCGCTGACCGGCCAGCCGGCGGATGCCGGCCTGGCGATGCTGGCGACGCCCGAGCATCTGGCCGGCCTCTCGCCGATCGACGATATCCGCGCCGATGCCGGCTACCGGCGCGACGCCGCGCTGATCCTGGTCCGGCGCTGCCTGGCCGACCTGGGAGGCCTGCGATGAACGCGCCGCTGCCGGAGAACCGCATCCGCTTCACGGTCAATGGCGAGAGCGTCGCCCTGGCCGCCCCGCCGATGCGCCGGCTGAGCGCGGTGCTGCGTGACCAGCTCGGCCTTACCGGCACCAAGATCGGCTGCGACGCCGGCGATTGCGGGGCCTGCACGGTGCTGCTCGACGGCCGCCAGGTCTGCGCCTGTTTGGTGCCCGCCGGGCAAATCGACGGGGCCGAGATCGTCACCGTGGAAGGGCTGGCGCGCGACGGGGCCCTGAACGCGCTGCAGGCCGCCTTCCATCGGCATGGGGCGGCGCAATGCGGCATCTGCACGCCGGGCATGCTGATGGCCGCCACCGAGCTGCTGGCGAAGAACCGCCAGCCGGACCGGACCAAAATCGAGGATGCGCTGGGCGGCGTGCTGTGCCGCTGCACCGGCTATCGCAAAATCGTCGACGCCGTGCTGGATGCCGGCGGCATCGCCGCCCCCGCTACCGCCGAGCCCGTCATCGCCGAAGCCGGCGGCGCGGTGGGCGCGCGCATCCCGCGCAAGGATGGCGTGGCGAAGCTGACCGGGGCGGAGAAATTCGGCGCCGACGCAGCGCCCGCCGACTCGCTGTGGCTGCGCGCGGTGCGCTCGCCGCACGCCCATGCGCGTTTCACGCTGGGCGACCTGGCGGCGTTCGCGGCGGCGCATCCGGGCATCGAGCGCATCTTCACCGCGCGCGACGTGCCGGGCAGCAACAGCTTCGGCATCTATCCCGACCTGAAGGACCAGCCGGTGCTGGCCGACGGCTATGTACGCTTCCGGGGCGAGGCGGTGCTGGCGCTGGTCGGCGACCGCGCGGCGCTGGCCAACCTTGCCGATGCCGACCTGCCCATCGCCTGGGACATCCTGCCGCCGCTCTCCGGCACCGTGGCGGCGATGGCCGAGGGCGCCCCGGTGCTGCATCCGGGCAAGGCCGACAATGTGCTGATCCGCGGCCATGTCGCGCGCGGCGACCTTGCCGCCGGCTTCGCCAAGGCGGCAGCGCGCACCAGCGGCCGGTTCGAGACCGGCTTCGTCGAACATGCCTATATCGAGCCGGAGGCCGGCTATGCCCGCCGGGTCGGCGCGCGCATCGAAATCGTCGCCTGCACCCAGACGCCCTATATGGACCGCGACGAGGTGGCCCATGTGCTGGGCATCGCGAAGGAGGCCGTGCGCATCGTGCCGACCGCCACCGGCGGCGGCTTCGGCGGCAAGCTGGACATGTCGGTGCAGCCGCTGCTGGCGACGGCCGCCTGGCTGCTGAACCGGCCGGTGCGGATGATCTATCACCGCCCGGAATCGATGGCGTCGACCACCAAGCGCCACCCGGCCCGTATCGAGGTCGAGGCGGCGGCGGATGCCGAGGGCCGCCTCACCGCCTTCCGCTTCCAGGGCGATTTCAACACCGGGGCCTACGCCTCCTGGGGGCCGACCGTCGCCAACCGCGTGCCGGTGCACGCCACCGGCCCCTACAAGGTGGGATCGGCGCTGTGCGACAGCCGGGCGATCTATACCAACGACACGCCGGCCGGCGCGTTTCGCGGCTTCGGCGTGCCGCAGGCGGCCATCGCGCATGAGGCGGCGATGGACGATCTGGCCTTGCAGCTCGGCATCGACCGGCTGGAATTCCGCTATATCAACGCGCTGCGGCCGGGCGACGCGACGCATTGCGGCCAGGTGATCGAGCAATCTGTCGGCATGGCCGCCTGCCTGGAGACGCTGCGCCCGCGCTGGCGGCAATTGATCGCCGAGAACATCGCCTTCAACGCCCAAAACAGCGACAGGCGGCGCGGCGTCGGCATCGGCTGCATGTGGTATGGCTGCGGCAACACCTCGATGTCGAACCCGTCGACCATGCGCCTGGGGCTGAAGCCGGACGGCCGGCTGGTGCTGTATAACGGCGCGCACGATATCGGCCAGGGCAGCTACACCATCATGGCGCAGATCGCCGCCGACGCGGTCGGGCTGCCGGTCGATCTGGTCGACCAGGTCCATGCCGATACCGATCTGACCGCCGATGCCGGCAAGACCTCTGCCTCGCGCCAGACCTTCGTGTCGGGCAAGGCGGCGGAGTTGGCCGGGCTCGACCTGCGCGCCGCCCTGCTGCGCCTCGCCAATGCCGGGCCGGATGCGGTGCTGGCGCTGGACGGGCCGGTGCTGACGATAACCGACGGGGCGGATGTGCGCCGCCTCGACCTGCGGGAGATGAGCACGACAGAGGGAGACGTGCTGCTGGGCGAAGGCACCTTCGATCCGCCGACCACGCCGCTGGACGAGAACGGCCAGGGCGTGCCCTACGCCACCTATGCCTTCGCCGCGCAGATCGCCCAGGTGGAGGTCGATATGGAGCTGGGCACGGTGAAGCCGCTGCTGATCGCCGCCGCGCACGATGTCGGCCGGTCGATCAACCCGATGCTGGTGGAAGGGCAGATCCAGGGCGGCATCGCCCAGGGCATCGGCCTGGCGCTGATGGAGGAGTTCATTCCCGGCCGTACCGAGAATCTGCACGATTACCTGATCCCCACCTTCGGCGATGTGCCGGACATCGAAATGCACCTGATCGAGGATGCCGAGCCGCTCGGCCCCTACGGCGCCAAGGGCATCGGCGAGCCGGCGCTGGTGCCGACCGCGCCGGCCATCCTGGGAGCGATCCGCGACGCCACCGGGGCCGTGATCCGCCAGGTGCCCGCCTTGCCGCACCGGGTGCGCAAGGCAATGCTGGAACAAGGCCGCACGCCATGAACGACGCCACGCCGACCCCTAACCAGCAGGACGGGCCGCAAGACGCTCAGCAAGACGGCGAGATCGTCCGCTGCGACGCCTGCCCAGTGATCTGCCGCATCCGCAAGGGCCGCACCGGGGCCTGCGACCGCTACGGCAATGTCGAGGGCGTGCTGATGCGCCTGGACCCGGTGGTCGTCACCCAGCAGGTGCAGCGCAGGCAGGGCGCGGTGGTGCCCTTCCTGGCCGAGGAGTGGGACGGCAGGCTGGTTGCCGGCGCGCCGACCTTCCTCACCGGCATCGGCTCCGGCACCACCTATCCGGACTATAAGCCCGCCCCCTTCATCGTCTCCGCGCAGCACCGGGGCGTCGATACGGTGACCGTGGTGACGGAAGGCATTTTCAGCTATTGCGGCGTGAAGCTGAAGATCGACACCGACCGCTATCTCGGCCCCGAACAGGCCGCCGTGCGCTATGAGGGCGAGCCGGTCGGGCATGTGACCACCGCCGAATACGGCTCGCAGATGCTGTCGCTGGGCGGCGTGCATCATCTGACCGGCGGCAGCAAGAAGGAGGGCAACGCCACCTGCGCCGCGATGCTGGCGCTGTGCAACAAGCAGCCCGTCGAGCTGACCATCGATGGCGGCTCGACCATCGTCGCCCAGGCCGGCCGGCCGCCCATCGTCGATTCCAGGCAGGAGCAGCGCATGCGCGTCGGCTGCGGCTCCGCCACCATCGGCATCTTCGCCAAGCAGTGGCACGAGCATGCCGACGAGGTGATCGTGGTGGACGACCACATTACCGGCGTGTTCACCGAACACCAGGCCGGCAAATATCTCGATGTGCGGCCCGCCGGCATCCGCGTGCGCGGGCGGCGCTCCACGCCAGGGCGCTATTTCCAGGTCGCCAGCCCGGGCAGCGGCTGGGGCGGCACGGACGTGACCGACCCGCTCTCCATCATCGACCGGATCGACCCGAAGACCGCCTGGCCCGGCCTGCGCCTGCTGATGGTCTCCACCACCGGCGAGGACCACGCCTATTTCGTGCTGGACGAAAATCTTGTGCCGGTGCCGCACCCTCTGCCGCCCAGCCTGAACCCGGTGGTCGAGCGGATAGACGAGAATTGCGAGCCGGCGATGACCTCGGTGCTGTTCATGGCCGGGGCCGGCGGTTCCCTGCGGGCCGGCGTGACGGAAAACCCGGTGCGGCTGACGCGTTCCGTGCGGGAACTCGTCACCCGCGTCACCTGCGGCGGCGCGCCGGTCTATGTCTGGCCCGGCGGCGGCATCACGCTGATGGTCGACGTGACCCGCATGCCGGAAAATTCCTTCGGCTATGTCCCGACGCCGGCGCTGGTCGCCCCCATCGAATTCACCCTGCCGCGCGCGGAGTACGAGGCGATGGGCGGCCATACCGGCGAGGTGAAGCCGCTGGAGACGCTGCTGGCCGAAATCGGCAAGACGACCGTCGCCGCGCCGCAGCCGGGGGAGAATCCCTGGCCGCTCGACCCGCAGGAACGGCCATGAGCGTCCAGCACGCCCTGCTGCCGGACGGAAGGCTGCATTTGCAGCATGGCCCGATCGATTTGGTGATCGGCGCGGACGGGCCGGCGCGGGAAGTGCGCTTGGCCTATAGCCAGGCCAGCGAAGCCTTCGAGGGGTTGCTGGCGGCGCTGGTGCTGGAATTGCCGATCCTGCGCGCGCCCATCGGCGAGGCGCTGCCGGCCCTCGCCCACCCCGCCGCCCGGCGCATGGCCGCCGCCGTGCATCCGTTTCGCGGCCTCTATGTGACGCCGATGGCCGCCGTGGCCGGCTCCGTCGCCGACCATGTGCTGGCGGCCCTGACCCAGGGGCGGGCGCTGGACAAGGCCTATGTGAACGATGGCGGCGACATCGCCTTCCATCTGACGCCGGGCGCATGCTTCCGCGCCGGAGTGGTGAGCGACCTGCGCGACCCGGTCTTGTCCGGCCTTGCGGAGATTCCCTACGAATCGCCGGTGCGCGGCATCGCCACCAGCGGGCGCGACGGGCGCTCCTTCTCGCTCGGCATCGCCGATTCGGTGACGGTGCTGGCGGCGACGGCGGCCCAGGCCGACGCGGCGGCGACGCTGATCGGCAATGCCGTCGACCTGCCGGGACACCCGGCGATCCGCCGCGCGCCGGCCCGCTCGATCGATCCCGACAGCGATCTGGGCAGCCTATCGGTCACGCTGAAGGTCGGCGCGCTGAGCGAATCCGAGATCGAAACCGCGCTCGAATCCGGCCTGGACCGGGCACAGGCCCTGCGCGAGGCTGGACACATCAGCGCCGCGATGCTGTCATTGCGCGCTCGCGTCAGGCTGTGCGGCGCTCCCCACATCCCGGAAATGCTGGAAACGCCATGAGCGATTTGGTCCATATCCGCAAGATCGTCACCATCGTCGAGGAAATCCGCCATGAGGGCGGTCCCGCACCCGACCGGCCGATCAAGCGCGCCGCCTGCCTGGCGGTGATCAAGAATCCCTATGCCGGCCGCTACGAGCCGGACATCACGCCGCTGATGGCCGCGCTGGAGCCGCTGGGGCTGGAGATGGCGCAGCGGCTGATCGACGCGCTGGGAGGCGATCCGAAGAAGGTGGAAGGCTACGGCAAGGGCTCGATCATCGGCACCGCCGGCGAGCTGGAGCATGGAGCCTGCTGGCATGTGCCGGGCGGCTATGCAATGCGCGGGCTGCTGGGCAGCGCCAAGGCCATCGTGCCGTCTGCCACCAAGGTCGGCGCGCCGGGGGCACGGCTGGACGTGGCGCTGGGCCATAAGGACGCCGCCTATGTGCGCAGCCATTTCGACGCGATGGAGGTCGGCATCCACGACGCGCCGCGCGCCGACGAGATCGTCTATTGCCTGGTAATGACCGATGGCGGGCGCATCCATGCCCGCGTCGGCGGCCTCCAGGTGCATGAGATCAAGGGGGAGGACGGCCTCCGCTAACAACCCAACCCGTTCGGGAACAGTATCGCCGAGAGTTTGACGCATGGGGATGAGCATGATGAACCGTAGACGCTTCAATGGCCTGGCGCTCGCCGCCGGCCTCACCACCGCCCTCGCCACCACCGGAGCCGGCCTCTGGTCACCTGCTTCGGCCGCCGACAAGATCATTCTGGGCGACATGAATTCCTACACCAGCATGGCCGCCTTCGCCGTGCCCTACCGCCAGGGCTGGCAGCTGGCGCTGGAGGAGATCAACGCCGCCGGCGGCATCCTGGGCAAACAGGTCGAGGTGGTCAGCCGCGACGACGGCGCGAAGCCGGCCGACGCGGTGACCGTCGCCAACGAGCTGGTCAGCCGCGAGAATGCGACCCTGCTGTTCGGCACGCTGCTGTCGCATGTCGGCCTCGCCGTCTCCGACTTCGCCAAGCAGAAGAAGGTGATCTTCATCGCCGCCGAGCCGCTGTCGGATTCCATCGCCTGGCAGAAAGGCAACCGCTACACCTTCCGCCTGCGCCCCGGCACCTATGTGCAGGCGGCGATGCTGGCCGAGGAAGCCGCCAAGCTGCCGGCCAAGCGCTGGGCGACCATCGCGCCGAATTACGAATACGGCCAGTCCGCCGTCGCCGCCTTCAAGGAGCTGCTGAAGGCGAAGAAGCCGGATGTCGAGTTCGTTGCCGAGCAATGGCCCGCCCTGGGCAAGATCGACGCCGGCGCCGCCGTGCAGGCGCTGGCGGCGGCCGAGCCGGACGCCATCTTCAACGTCACCTTCGGCGGCGACCTCTTGAAGTTCGTGCGCGAGGGCAAGGTGCGCGGGCTGTGGGACAAGCGCCCCGTCGCCTCCATGCTGAGCGGCGAGCCGGACTGGATCGACCCGCTGAAGGACGAGGCGCCGGAAGGCTGGCTGGTCACCGGCTATCCCTGGTACGCCATCGAAACGCCGGAGCACACCAAGTTCCGCGAAGCTTTCCAGAAGAAGTTCAACGACTATCCGCGCCTGGGCTCCGTGGTCGGCTACGCCGCGCTCTATTCGGTGAAGGCGGCGATGGAGAAGGCCGGCACCACCGAGACCGAGAAGGTCGTCGACGCCTTCGCCGATCTGAAACTGCCCACCCCGGTCGGGCCGATCACCTACCGCGCCATCGACAATCAATCGACCATGGGCGCTTACGTCGGCACGCTGACCGTGAAGGACGGCATGCCGCACATGGTCGATTGGCGCTTCGGCAAGGGCGAGGACTACCTGCCGCCCGACGATGTGGTGAAGACCCTGCGCGCGAAGGATTGAGCCTGGGGCATCCCCCCTCCCCGCCCCTTCCCCCGCAAGGGGGGAGGGAG
>NZ_LPXN01000006.1 GCF_001618175.1 Oceanibaculum pacificum
TCCCTCTCCCCTGCCGGGGCGAGGGAAAGGTACGGGCGCCAGCCCAAGTCTCCGCTTCCCTCTCCCCTGCCGGGGCGAGGGAAGGCGAGAGTCGGCGATGAGTGCCGCCGGCCGTATCTCTGCCCCCTTGCCTCGGCGAAAGTTCCCTACCAGCGGACCTGTGCGCCGACGAACACGGCGCGGCCGTCACCGGGATTGAACAGCGCGGCGTTCGGCGTCGCGCTGGTCGCCACGCTGACCGAGGAGATGTAGCGCTCATCGGTCAGGTTGCGGCCATCGAGAAACACCGACCAGCCGCGCGGCCAACCGGGCGGATCGTCATAGCCGATTTTCAGGCCGAGCAGCGCATAGGGGCGCGTCTCGGTGGTGTTGGCGTTATCGACGTAATAGGCCTGCGGCACCCACTCGACATTCGGGCCGACATAGAAGCCGGTCGGATGGTCGTAACGCAGCTCCGCCCGGTAGTAATGGCGGGGCGCGCCGGGCAGTTCGTTGTCGCCATAGGTCGGATCACCGTCGAACGAGAAGTCGCTGAAGGTGTAGGCCTGGCGCAGCGTCAGCCGGTCGCCGCCGCGCTCGGTGGCGAACAGGCCCTCGGCCAGGCGGTAATCCAGGCCAAGCTCCAGCCCCTGATGGATCGTCTTGTCGGCGTTCAGCGAATAGCTTTGGCCGTTAGACGCGGTGAAAAGCTGGATCTCGTCCTTGATCCAGGCGCGATAGACCGCGACGTCCCAGGCGAAACGGCCCTGGCTGCCGCGCGTGCCAACCTCCAGCGTCACCGCCGTCTGCGGGTCGATATCGCCGATCGGCGCGGTGGCGGTGGGGCTGAGGTCGCTCAGGGTCGGGATTTCGGTGCTGCGCGACAGATTGCCGAACACCTGCCATTCCGGTGCTGCCTGCCACAACAGGCCGACGCGCGGGTTGAAGCTGGTGAAATTGTCGCGGAAGCTGGCGTCGCCATCGGTCAGGAATTTATCCTCCACCTCGCGGGTCGAATAGCCGGCCTGGGCGCCCAGGATCAGCGCCAGATCGGTGCGCAGCCAGGTCCGGTTCTCGGCATACAGGTCCGCATTCTGCGCCGTCTCGAAGGATTTGAAGGCCAGCGCCCCCTTCTGCCCCGCCACATTGGCGTAGCGCAGATTATCGTTGGTGCCGTGCCCCAGGCGCACGCCGATAAGCTGCTCCTGCTTCAGGCCGAAGGCCTCGCCGCCGGTCTCGTATTCACCGAACACGCCGTAATCCAGCACGGTGTTGTCCAGCACCTGGAAGATCGGATGGAACAGGTCGCGGCTGACGAAATAACCGCCGAAATTGACCGTGCCATCCTCCAGCGCGACCGAGGTTCGGCTGCCCAGGCGGATCGATTCGATGTCGCGCTTGTAATTATTGGCCAGGTTGCCGGCCGCCGCCGCCTTCGGGTTGTTCAGGGCCTGATCGCGGCTGACCGAGCCCGGAATTTCCTGGTCGATATCATTGTAGGCGATGAACAGCCGGGTCTCGACGGTGTCGGACAGGCGATAACCGAAATTGCTGTTCAGGCGGATATTGTTCTGCTCGTTGAGCTGCCGGTAGCCATCCTGCTGGATGGTGGTGGCGGTGGCGTAATAATCCCAATCCTTCCCGTAATCGCCCATCGCCACCTGGCCGCGCCGGTAGCCGTCGCTGCCGATCTCGAAGCGGGTCAGAACGCCGTCCAGATCGCGGCCGGTGGGGGTGTGGACATTGATCGCCCCGCCCAGCGCCGCCGAGCCGAAGCGCAGCGCGTTGGCCCCCTTGAACACCTCGATATAGCGGATGTTCAGCGGATCGATCTCCTGGAAGTCGCCGCTGCCATCGGCCAGATTGATCGGCACCCCATCCTGCAGCAGGGTCACGCCGCGCAGATGGAAGTTGCGCGACAGGCCGGAACCGCGGATCGACAGGCGCGAATCCTCGCCGAATTTCGGCTGGATGAACACGCCGGGCGTATAGTCCAGCGCATCCTTCAGCGTCAGCGCGCGGCCGTCGCGGAACTCCTCCGACGTCACGAGGTCGACGCCGCCGGGCACCTGCTCGATCTTCTGCCTGGCCTCGGCGGGGGTCGGCTGGGTCAGGCTGCGCGGCGGGGCCGGCACCTCGATGCGGATTTCCGGCAGAGTCTGGGGCTGGTTCTGCGCAAGCGCATCCGTCCCGGCGAGCGCCACAGCGCCGGCCAAGGACCAGAAAATGGTGCGGTTCATGGGACTATTTCTTGTCGATCAGGCGCAGCACCGGGGCCGGACCCATCTGCATGCCGGCGTCATGCTCGTGCGTGTGGGTGCCTTCCTCGGCGCTCCAGTGCCAGGATTTGCCGCCCTCGCACTCCTGCACGGTGATGAAGGGCAGCGCGGTGCCGGCCTCGCCCTTCGGCAGCTTCAGCGACAGGCCGAACTCGTCATACTGCCAGTCCGGCAAGGTGTTGCCGCTCCAGACCACCTGGACGATCCGCTCGGTCAGCATCGTGCCATGGCCGCCGGGCACCGGCTCCGGCAGCTTTTCCTTCACCAGCTCGACGGTCCAGCCGGGCTTGGCCTGCGGCCGGGCGGTCAGAATGCTCTCCGGCAGGGCGACGATGATCTTGTTGGTCGCCGCGCCCGAACAGCCATGGCCGATCAGGATGGTGACCCTCTGATAGCTGTCGGCCGGGGCCTGGCGGGGCTGGATCACGGCATGGGCGTGGGCCGCCGCAATACCGGTAATTGTCGTGGCCAGCACGGCCGCGACGCTCAATGCGTGACGCATGGACTGATACTCCAACGATTGAAATCGACTAAATTGTGGGTCGGTCGATCAAGCGTTGGCGGGTGGGGCGCGGGCCTCGGCCCAGCCGGATGCGGCGGTTTCGCGCGGGTGGGCCGACTCTACCGCCGCATAGACGACAGGGCGCGCCAGGAAGGCGGGCGCGACCGGCGGCTCCGGCGGCAGAATCGCCAGAATCTGCTGCGCGCCGAGGCACAGGGGGCAATGAATGATGGATGTCGGATCGGTGGCGTCGCCGCCCGGTTCCGCGCCGATCCGCACCAGCTTGTAGCCATCGGCGGTGCAGAGCGCCAGGGTTCTATTGGAGAGATCGTCGCCGGCGCGCGCCGGCATCAGGAACGGCGACAGCGCCTGCACCCACACGGCGAACATCACCAGCGCGGCCGTCATCAGCCAGGCCGGCCGCCGCGCTTGCGCGCCGTGATCGATGCTGCCCCGATACGCCATCCTTCCCCCTTGGGAAGCTTTATAGACGGTATCTCTTTGCCCGTAACTGCGACATTTTTGTCGGGTTGTTCAATCTTTTGCGGTAGGTTGGTAAAGTCTTTGCCGAAAACGGGTTTGCCGTGGAACAAAGTGATCCCGGCATCTGTTCAAAACATAACGGCTCGGCCCGACACCAGCGTCAGGCCACCGACCGTCGCGTTCCGTTAAGCGGTTCCGCGTCCGATGGACATAAGGAAGCTACCATGACAAACGCGCCGACAGAGAAACCCCAGCGCAGCGAAAGCACCAATGCTTCGACGCGGGGGGAGATGGTTACGTTGATCCCCGCTCTCCGCGCCTTCGGCCGCACGCTCTGCCGCAATCACACCGATGCCGACGATCTGGTCCAGGAAACCCTGACCAAGGGACTGGCCAATATGCATCGCTTCGAACCCGGCACAAATCTGAAGTCCTGGCTGTTCACCATCATGCGCAACAGCTTCTACACCAACATGAAGCTGCGCAATCGCGAGCAGCCGGGCGCGGCCGACTGCGTGGCCGGCAATTGCACCGTCGCGGCGAGCCAGGAATGGTCGGTGCGCGCGAAGGAATTGCGCGCCGCCCTGGAAAAACTGCCGGGCGACCAGCGCGAAGTGCTGATCCTGATCGGCGTGCTGGGCGTGAGCTATGAGGATGCCGCGGTGATCTGCGGCGTCGCCGTCGGCACCATCAAGAGCCGGCTGAGCCGGGCGCGCGTGCGCATCCTGGAGCTGCTCGACCCGCCGGAGCAGGAGGAGGCCCACCCGCCCATGCAGCCGGCCTTCCGACCGATTCCGCTGCCGAGCCGGCTGGAGCGCAAATATCAGCCGGGCTATTTCCACAGCGCCGGCTCCCTCCGGTCGCTTTCCGACTTTCTCGGCCACGGCACGCATATGGGCTGACACGGCGGAACAGGAAAAAGGGCCGGCACAATGCCGGCCTTTCTCTTAACGCCAGATGGCGAACCAGATCGCCAGGCAGATCACGGCCAGACCCAGCGAGATAAACAGGACGGTCCTGACATGACCGGATGTTTCGCCCTGGCGAGCCTCGGTCTTGTCGATCTTCTGCTCGCCGACATGGTCATCCTGGCGGGACATGTTTTTCCTCTCGGTTGAACTGTGCTCTCCAGTCAACCAGGGGGAAGATGATTTGTTCCCCTGCCCGCTTCACAATGAGCCGCAACCCATTGTTCTAGAAATATTCCGGTGAAAAGTTCGCTCCCTGCATCACGGTGGGTGGGAGCGCAAGACCGCCGTGACGGCGCCGGTGGGCTACCCCCCTATCGCCTCCGGGCCGACTTTGTTCCCCCCGCCTGCCGCACTGGCTGGGGAAAATCTTAATTCTCGGGAATTTCGGTCGGGCTCGCCGGCGGCGCGACCGGCTCCTCGGTCATGGTGGTGACCGGCGAATCGTCATGCGCGGCGATATTGTTCCGATTCACGCGCGTGTCGGCATCGAGCGGCACATTGTCGTTGCCCGATCCGGGGTCGCCCCGGTCCGCCTCATCCTTTTGCAAGGGAGATTCCGGGGCCGGGGATGGGGGCTGCACGGTAGCACGCGCCCTCCCATAGGCTTCCTCGACTTGCTTGGCGAGATCAAGGAGATGCGCCGGCACCTCTTCCTGCTCGTCGCTGCGATACAGATTACGCAATTCTTCATGCAGGACGTCGTGCGGCGATTTCTTCTGACCCGGTCGGCTTTTGCCGGAGGTGTAGTCCCTCTCATCGGTCATTACGCATACATCCAATTAATCGAAAGCTCTGCGTCTGCGTTTTATCCCTCAATCCAGTGACATAGCCGCGTCGATCAGAAAATCCACTGCCCTTGAACGAAAACGAAAATCAGACGGCTCTCACTAACATTAGACACCGCTTGAGTCGAAAAAAAACTCGGCGCTACTTCAATACCGTAAGGGTACGGTGCAAGTCTGAAATACCCATACGCCGCGCTCGATCTCAAGTCCCCATACGCTTATTCGTTCCCTATGCGAACTAAAAAATCGACCGTGGCGGAACGCAAGCGCGCTTATAATGCTCCCTAAACCACCGGCGCGCCAGGATGCTCCGCAAGGAAGCCGGAAGGAGGAGGAATGAATGAAACGCACGCTGCCGGCGGCGCTGTTCGCCCTGATATCCGTCCTGTCGGGAGCCGCGATGGCCGATGATCTGACGCTGCGCGCGGCCGGTAGCCTGAAAGCGCCGATGAGCGACATCGCCGCGCAGTTCGAAACCCTCAGCGGGCATCAGGTGACGCTGGATTTCGGCCCCTCCGGCCTGTTGCGCGAGCGCATCCTATCCGGCGCGCCGACCGATCTGTTCGCCTCCGCCAACATGGCGCACCCCGAGGATGTCGCCGGCCAGCGCGGCGGCACGGTGATCGCCTTCGCCAGCAACATGCTGTGCGCGCTGACCCAGCCGGAAATTGCCGCCACGCCGGACACGCTGCTCGATCTGATGCTGTCGCCCAGGGTGAGGCTGGGCACCTCGACGCCGCAGGCCGACCCGGCCGGCGATTACGCCTGGATGCTGTTCGACCGGGCCGAGGCGCTGCAGGCCGGCGCCGCCGCCCGGCTGAAGGCCAAGGCGCTGACGCTGACCGGCGGGGCCGACGCGCCGAAGCCGCCGGCCGACCGCACCGTCTATGCGATGGTCATGGAGCAGCGCGCGGCCGATATCTTCCTGACCTATTGCACCAACGCCGTGCTGGCCGCGCAGGAAGCGCCGGGGCTGAAGATCGTGCCGATCCCCGATTCCCTCGCCGTGGGCGCCACTTACGGGCTGCTGGTGCTGAACGACCGCAAGCCGGCGGTGGAGCTGGGCCGCTATATCGCCGGCCCGGACGGTCGCGCCGTGCTGGAAAAATACGGCTTCGGCGCGCCCTCAAAGCCGGCCGAGCGATGAGATTGGCGGCCTCCCTGCCCTTTCTGCTGCTGGCGCTATGGCTCGGCATCGGCCCGGCTTGGGCGGAGTCGCGGCCGATCGAGGATTCCGCCGGCCGCGCCGTCGTCGTGCCGGGCCGGGTGGAGCGCGTCTTCGCCGCCGGGCCGCCGGCCGCCATCGTGCTCTATACGCTGGCCCCGGATACGCTGCTGGGCTGGACCCGCGCCCTGTCGCCGCAGGAGGAGCTGTATCTGCCGGAGCGCTGGCGCGGCCTGCCGGGCCACGGACGGCTGACCGGGCGCGGCAATTCCGCCAATCTGGAGGCGGTGCTGGCGCTGAAGCCCGACCTGGTGGTCGATCTGGGCTCCGTCGGCCCGACCTATGTATCGCTGGCCGACCGGGTGCAGGGCCAGACCGGCATCCCCACCCTGCTGCTGGGCGGCCGGCTGGACGAGCTGCCGGACTCCTACCGCCTGCTCGGCACGGCCTTGGGCAAGGAGGCGCGCGCCGAGCTGCTGGCCGGCTATATCGAGGAAACGCTGGATCTGGTGCAGCGCCGCATCGCCACCGTGCCGCCGGCCGAGCGCCCCCGGTTCTACTACGCCCGGGGCCCGCGTGGCCTGGATACCGCACTGACCGGCTCGATCAATGTCGAGGCGATGGATTTCGTCGGCGCGCGCAACGTGGCCGGCGACGCCATCGGCAAGGGCGGCCTGGCCGCCGTGTCGCTGGAACAGGTGATCGCCTGGAACCCGGCGATCATCGTCACCGCCGAGCCGGGCTTCGCCGCCCAGGTGCGCGACAATCCGAACTGGCGCACCGTGCGGGCGGTACGCGACGACGCTATCCTGGTGGCCCCGCAATACCCTTTCCCCTGGGTCGATTTTCCGCCCTCGGTGAACCGGGTGATCGGCGTGCGCTGGCTGGCGGCCAGGCTGTATCCCGCGCTGTTCCCGGAACCGCTGGAGCCGATCGTGCGGGATTTCTACAGCCTGTTCTACGGCCGCACCCTGACCGATGCGGAACTGACGCGGCTGCTGACGCCATGAACCGATCCCAGCTGCGATCCGGGGCCGGCATTTGCCTCGGCCTGGGGCTGCTGGCAGCCGCCGCCCTGGCCGCCTTCAGCGTCGGGGCCTATCCGGTTTCGCTGGGGGAACTGGCGCGCTGGGCGCTGGCCTTCGGCGGCGAATCCGGCCTGCCGGAAGCGACCGAGCTGGTGATCGAGCAGATAAGAGGGCCGCGCGTGCTGACCGCGATGCTGGTCGGCGCATCGCTGGCGGCGGCGGGGGCGGCCTATCAGGGGCTGTTCCGCAACCCGCTGGTCTCGCCCGACATTCTCGGCGTCTCCTCCGGCGCGGCGCTGGGGGCCGTGCTGGGCATCTTCCTGTCCCTGCCTTTCCTGGCGATCCAGGGCCTGGCGTTCATCGGCGGGCTGGGCGCGGTCGGCATCGTCTACGGCATCGCGGCGGCGATGCGCGGGCGCGACCCGATCCTGATCCTGGTGCTGGCCGGCATCGTCATCGGCACGCTGCTGGGTTCCGGCATCTCGCTGATCAAGGTGCTGGCCGATCCCTACAACCAGCTTCCCGCCATCACCTTCTGGCTGCTCGGCAGCCTGTCGGCGGTCAATCGCGACGATCTGCTGACCGTGCTGCCGCTGACGCTGATCGGCCTGGCGCCGCTGGCCCTGCTGCATTGGCGGCTGAATGTGATGAGCTTCGGCGAGGAGGAGGCGCGCGCGCTGGGCGTGGACACCACCAAGGTGCGCCTGGCGGTGATCGCGGCCGCCACGCTGATGACCGCCGCCGTGGTGGCGATCAGCGGCGTGGTCGGCTGGATCGGCCTGGTGGTGCCGCATCTGGCGCGGCTGCTGGTCGGCCCCTCCTTCGGCCGGCTGCTGCCGACCGCGACCCTGTTCGGCGCGGCCTTCCTGCTGCTGGTCGACACGCTGGCGCGCACCCTGGCGCCGACGGAAATCCCGCTGGGCGTGCTGACCGCCATCGTCGGCGCGCCGATCTTCATCTGGCTGCTGGCCACCAGCCGCCGGCAATGGCAGTAGGGCTATGCTGCGGCTGGACGATCTATCCTTCGGCTATGGCCGCACCATCATCGGCGGCGGCCTCACGCTCGACCTCGCGCGGGGCGAGACGCTGGCGCTGCTGGGGCCGAACGGCAGCGGCAAGACCACCCTGTTCAAGACCGTGCTGGGCCTGCTGCCGGCGCTGGCCGGCCGGGTGCTGGTGGAGGGCGCGGACAGCGCCGGCTGGTCGCCGGGGCAGCGGGCGCGGATCTTCGGCTATGTGCCGCAATCCTCGCCGGGCTTCTTCCCCTTTTCCGTCGCCGAGGTGGTGCTGATGGGCCGCACCGCGCGCCTCGGCCCGTTCGCCGCCCCCGCCGCGCAGGATCGCGCGGTCGCCGCCGCCATGCTGGAGCGGCTGGGCATCGCCCATCTGGCCGCGCGCGATTTCCCGCGCATCAGCGGCGGCGAGCGCCAGCTTGTGCTGATCGCCCGGGCGCTGGCGCAGGAACCGGCTATCCTGGTGCTGGACGAGCCGACCGCCAGCCTGGATTTCGGCAATCAGCGGCTGATCCTGGACACGGTGCGCCGGCTGTCCGGCCAGGGCCTGTCGATCGTGCTGTCGACCCACCATCCGGACGAGGCCTTCGCCGTCGCCGACAAGGCCGCCCTGCTGCGCGCCGGCGCGCTGCTCGCCGCCGGGCCGGTGCCGGCGACGCTCACGGAAGCCAACCTCAGCGCCCTCTACGGCGTGCCGGTCGCGCTGCACCGCGTCGGCGGCAAGGTGCTGTGCGTTTAGCGGCTGTGTGCGCCGCCCGCGATTTCCTCAAATCCCGTTGACCCGGCCGGGCCGGCATGGTTCCATCCCGCCGGAACAAAAACCGAACAGGCAAATCATGCGAAGCCAGTCAGGGGCGCTGCCCCAGCCCCTCGTCGGCGCGGCCATGATGATCGGCGCGTGCGTGCTGATCGCCGGCACCTCGCTGCTGGCCAAGACGCTGGGGCGTGGCTTCGAGGGCGCGCCGCTGCACCCGTTCCAGGTCAGCGCCGGGCGCTTCTGCTTCGCCTTTCTGGCGCTGCTGGTCATCATGGCGATCTGGCGGCCGCGCCTGCGCAATATCCATTGGCGCATCCACACCGCGCGCAGCCTGTTCGGCTGGCTGGGGGTGAGCTGCATGTTCGCCGCCGCCGCCCGCATGCCGCTGGCCGACGCCACGGCGATCAGCTTCCTCAGCCCGCTCTTCACCATGATGCTGGCGATCCCGTTCCTGGGCGAGAAGGTCGGCCCCTGGCGCTGGGCGGCGGCCGGCATCGCGCTGGGCGGCGCGCTGCTGATCGTGCGGCCGGGAACCGAGGCGTTCCAGATCATCGCCGTGGTGGCGCTGGGTTCCGCCATCTTCATGGGGGCCGAGGCGATCCTGATCAAGAAGCTGACCGGGGCGGAGCCGGCCTTGCAGATATTGATCGTGAACAACGCCATCGGCGCTGCCATCGCCCTGGTCGCGGTCAGCTTCGTATGGTCCGCGCCGACCCTGCCGCAATGGGGCCTGCTGGCGTTGCTGGGCCTCACCATGCTGGCGGCGCAAAGCTTTTTCCTGAACGCCATGCGACGGGCCGAGGCCAGCTTCGTGATCCCGTTCTTCTACGGCACGCTGATCTTTGCCGCCTTCTACGATTTCGTGGTGTTCGGTGACTTGCCCAGCCGCTACAGCGTGGCCGGCTCGGCGCTGATCGTCAGCGGCGCGCTGCTGCTGGTCTGGCGCGAACAGCGGGCGAGGCGCAAGGCAGCAGCTTGAGGAATATCTGCCTTTAGAAAAATGCCCCTTCCCCTCGCCCCCGCGTGCCACTATCGATGGGTGGTAAAAACAACAATCGCTACCTATGGGAGGATAAGATGGGATGCGACTGGATGCGCCGCGGGGCGCAGCTTGCCCTGGCCGCCGCACTGGGCCTGGGCGTTATCGGGGCCGCGCAGGCCGCCGACTACAAGGCCGAATACAAGATTTCCACCGTTATCGGGCAGCCCTTCCCCTGGGGCGAATCGGCGGTGAAATGGGCCGACCTGGTGCGCGAGCGCACCAATGGCCGGATCAACATGAAGATGTATCCGGGCGCGCAGCTGGTCGCCGGCGACCAGACCAAGGAATTCACCGCGATCCGCCAGGGCATCATCGACATGGCGGTCGGCTCGACCATCAACTGGTCGCCGCAGATTCCCGAATTGAATTTGTTCTCCCTGCCGTTCCTGATGCCCGACCATAAGAGCATCGACGCGCTGACCCAGGGCCCGGTCGGCAAGAAGCTGTTCGAGGTGATCGCCTCAAAGGATGTGGTGCCGCTGGCCTGGGGCGAAAACGGCTTTCGCGAGCTGTCCAACTCCAAGCAGCCGGTGCGCACCCCGGCCGACATGAAGGGGCTGAAGATCCGCGTCGTCGGCTCGCCGCTGTTCCTCGACACCTTCACGGCGCTGGGCGCCAACCCGACGCAGATGAGCTGGGCCGACGCCCAGCCGGCCTTCGCCACCAAGGCGGTGGACGGGCAGGAGAATCCGGTCTCGATCTTCGTCGCCGCCAAGCTGCCGAATGTCGGCCAGAACAACCTGACCCTGTGGGGCTACATGGCCGACCCGCTGATCTTCGTGGTCAATAAGCGGGTGTGGGAAAGCTTCTCGCCGGAGGATCAGAAGATCGTCCGCGAGGCCGCCATCGAGGCCGGCAAGTTCGGCATCGACATGGGCCGCAAGGGCATCAGCGGCAACGACATGTCGGTGATCGACGGCATCAAGGCCAGCGGCGTCGAGGTCGTCACCCTGACGCCCGAACAGCGCAAGCAGTTCGTCGACGCCACCCGCGATGTCTACACCAAATGGAAGCCGCGGATCGGCCCCGAGCTGGTCGACATGGCGGAAAAGTCGATCAAGGGGAACTGATAAGGGCGTGAGCCGTCCCCCCTCCCTACCCTCCCCAGCAAGGGGGAGGGAATGCTCCGAACAACCCCCTCCCCCCTTGCGGGGGAGGG
>NZ_LPXN01000007.1 GCF_001618175.1 Oceanibaculum pacificum
GGGGGAGGGTTGGGGTGGGGGTGGTACACCGGCCTCTCCATCCATATGCCCCGCATCCCCCTTGCCAACCGGCCGCGCCGACCGTTCAATGGCGGGGCATCGATGTAGGGTGGTGGCGTGAGCGAGCAGCACAATTATCAACCCGGCGAAGCGGATGCCGAGCAGCCGCATTATCTCGGCCACCGGCAGCGGCTGCGGGCGCGCTTCCTGGCCGATTCCGGGGCCTCGATGCCGGATTACGAGCTGCTGGAGCTGCTGCTGTTCCTGGCCCGGCCGCGCGGCGACATGAAGCCGGTGGCCAAGGCGCTGATCGACCGGTTCGGCAATTTCGCCGAGGTGATCAGCGCCGACGCCCAGGCGCTGCGCCAGGTCGACGGCATCGGCGAGGCCGGGCTGGTGGCGCTGAAGAGCGTGCAGGCCGGCGCGCTGCGCCTGTTGCAGCAGCGCATCCTGAACCGGCCGGTGATCGCCTCCTGGCGCGACCTGCTGGATTACTGCCGCGCCTCCATGGGCTTCGAGAAGATCGAGCAGTTCCGCGTGCTGTTCCTCGACCGCAAGAACCTGCTGATCGCCGACGAGGTGATGCAGAAGGGAACCATCGACCAGACGCCGGTCTACCCGCGCGAGATCATCCGCCGCGCGCTGGAGCTGCATGCCTCCGCCCTGATCATGGTGCACAACCACCCGTCCGGCGACCCGACGCCCAGCCGCGCCGACATCGACCTCACCAAGGAGGTCGACGCGGCCGCCAAGGCCCTCGGCCTCTCCCTGCACGACCATCTGGTGATCGGCCGCGAGGAGCATGCCAGCTTCAAGGCGATGGGGCTGTTGTAAGGTTTAAACCAACTCGCCAATATCTCGGTTTTTCTTTATATCAAGAGAAATAGGATCATCCCCTATTATGTATCCATTCTTTTTAAGAAACTCTAAAGATGTATCAAACGTTGCCACATTTTGACAGAAATGATTTTTTAATGTCTCAACGCTAATGTATCTTTTTCCCCAAAGTTTTCGCTTTTTCATAGATAGCAATATTCTTCTAGATCCTATATCCACTTCACTTCTTCTACTAAGTCCAATAATTGATTTTTCCATCCCTTCTAGGGCTGCATTATGATGGTCAATACCAAAATAGTGACTATGTGTTTGTGGCACTGTGGATATATCTGAGCTTCCTATCATAACCACTTCATATTTTTCTTCTTCTGGGTAATCAGATTCATACTTCATATATAATTTTACAGCTTCGTCGGCATCTCTTCCAACAATATCCCATGTAACAAAATTTCCATCACTCCAATCAAAAACCAATATCCAATTATTTATTTGATTAGAATTACTTTTTTCTTTCTCCATCATTGTTTTAATAATATCTTGATTTACGTGACTAGATATATTTTTCCCGTTTTTTGAATCATAGATTATCTTTTCTGCAATCTTTCTTTTCTGCTGCAGATCAATTTCTGTTCTTTTTTCTATTTTTTGTTTTGTTTCTATGAGATATAAAAATTTGAAAACTCTTTAAAATAACTAATTACATCAAAATGCCCGTCCTTTTCTTTTAATCTATATCCATATATAACGGATGTCCTTTCAATACTTTCAGACCAGTAGTGCTGTATTTTACTTCTGACTTGAATTTCTAACTTCAAACCATTGATACTGATTATTATATGATAAGCTCTATACCCTGTATCATCCCTGCCAAAATCCCTGTAATCCGTCTCTTTTATTATTTTTGCAAAGTTGGATTCATTGATTTTTTTTACTATAAACAAAACAACATTATCAACATCACTATTATTTTCTACAATAACCCTACACCCACCAATATCCTGCAACTGAGTCAATCGAACACTAAATCTCTTCAATTTTCGTATTATTTGCGGCTTTCTTTTCAATCTTTGCGCTATGAAATAGTGCCTATTATAAGACCTAAGCCATTCTTGTACTTCAAGAGTTAATCTTGTGAGAGGGGTTAAATGTGACTTTCTATATTCATCAAAATAATATTCCATTTCCAAAATATTTTCATCATACCCCGTGTATTCGCTAGATAAAATTTGCCCAGCCTTGTCAATTTTGTTTTTTGAAATCATCACTATTTCCTTAGCGCAACTTCACTGCGATTTAAATTTAAACATTTTTATCTATTTTTCTTGCATGAAGCATATGCGGGCGATTTAGCTCTCTAACGCTACGATCAGCATGGCCTACTACATCAACTGATAGCTCAATAATGTCCTTCCCGGAAAGTTTAACTCAGAGGGAATTACTCTCTCAAACAATAAACACCGCAGACACCTAGCACCCCCACCTTGCCCCCTCCTCCGCCCCGGCGCTAAACTCGCTTTCCTCTTTCCCTACCCGATGGATAGCAAGACATGACCAGGCAGGCGGCGATCGCGGATGCGGTGGCGCAACTCGATAATGGGACGTTCCTGAAGGATCTGGCGCGCCGGGTGGCGATCCCGACCGAGAGCCAGAATCCGGAGCGCAAGGCGGCGCTGCTGGCCTATCTGACCGACGAGATGCAGCCGACGCTGGAGGCCATCGGCTTTAGCTGCCGCATCGTGCCGAACCCGGTGGCGCATGGCGGGCCGTTCCTGATCGCCCAGCGGATCGAGGGCCCGGACCTGCCGACCGTGCTGAGCTATGGCCATGGCGACGTGATCCGCGGCCTTGAGGATCAATGGCGCGACGGCATCACCCCGTGGGAGCTGAAGCAGGAGGGCGAGCGGCTCTACGGTCGCGGCACGGCCGACAATAAGGGCCAGCATTCGATCAATATCCAGGCGCTGAAATCGGTGATCGAGGCGCGCGGCAGCCTGGGCTTCAACTGCAAGCTTTTGATCGAGACCGGGGAGGAGACCGGCTCCCCCGGCCTGCGCCAACTGTGCGAGCAGGAGAATGAGGCGCTGTCGGCCGATCTGCTGCTGGCCTCCGACGGGCCGCGTTTGCAGCCGGGCCGGCCGACGATCTTCCTGGGCGCGCGCGGCAATTTCAATTTCGACATGTGGCTGGATCTGCGCGAGGGCGCGCATCATTCTGGCAATTGGGGCGGGCTGCTGGCCGATCCCGGCGTGATCCTGGCGCACGCCATCGCCTCGATCTGCTCGCCCACCGGCAAGATCCTGGTCGACGGCTTCCTGCCGACGCCGATCCCCAATTCGGTGCGCGTCGCATTGGCCGACTGCACCGTCGATGGCGGCGAGGACGGCCCGACTGTCGATGAATGGTGGGGCGAGCCGGGCATGACCCCGGCCGAGCGCGTCTATGGCTGGAACAGCTTCGACGTGCTGGCCTTCAAGACCGGCAATCCGGAGCGCCCGGTCAACGCCATTCCGCCCTCGGCCAAGGCGCATTGCCAGATCCGCTTCGTGGTCGGCAGCGACCCGGAGAATTTCCTGCCCAGCTTGCGCAAGCATCTGGATGCGCGCGGCTTCCAGGCGATCCAGCTTGCCCCCAGCCGCGACGCCTATTTCCAGGCCACAAGACTTGACCCGGAAGACCCGTGGGTGAAATGGGCGGTCGGCTCGATCCAGTCCACTTTGGGCGTGAAGCCGGCGATCCTGCCGAATCTCGGCGGCTCCCTGCCGAACGATATCTTTACCGAGGTGCTGAAGCTGCCGACCGTATGGGTGCCGCACTCCTACGCGTCGTGCTCCCAGCACGCGCCGAACGAGCACGCCCTGCTGCCGATCATCCGCGAGGGGTTGCAGATGATGGCCGGCCTGTTCTGGGATCTGGGCGACGGCGCCGGCGTTCCCCAGGGTACTGCCCAGGGTACTGCGGCGAGGCGCGCGGCGTAGGCAGCGCGTTCCTGGCTACCCCTACAGCCAGCCGCGACGCTTCAGGAACAGCCATTCGGCGATGCCGATGGCAAGGATAAGCGCGCAGACGATCCAGAAGGCCATGTCGCTGTCGACGCCGGGCATGCCGCCGACATTGATGCCCAGCAGGCCGGTGATGAAGCCCAGCGGCAGGAACACGCCGGCCACGATGGTCAACACATACATCGTGCGATTGGCGCGTTCCGCCTGCTTCTGGCTGATCGCATCCTTCAGGATGGCGGCACGCTCGCGCAGCGCGTCGAGGTCTTCGACATAGCGGGTGATATCGTCCACGGTCTGGCGCAGCGATAGGCGGGCAAGGTCGCCCATCCAGCTTTCGGTGGAGGCGGCCAGCCGCGCCACGGCGGCCTGCTGCGGGGCGACGAAGCGGCGCAGCAGGCTGGATTTGCTGCGCAGCCAGGTCAGCGCGTCGATCTCGACCTGGCGGTGATCGGTTTCGGCCTGTTCCTCCATCGCGTCCAGCGCCTCCTCCATGTCGTCCAGCACCGGGGCCATGCGGTCGGTCAGCCCCTCTGCAAGCTGGGCCAGGAAGTCGGCGACATCGTGCGCGCCGCGCCCTTCGGCCAGCCTTTCGTCCAGTGCGCGCACCGCCATGATCGGCTTCAGCCGCAGCGTGACGACGAAGCGCTCGGTCGCCCAGACGCGCACCGCCAGCATATCCTCCGGCTCGGCCCCCGGATTCAGATTCACCCCGCGCAGATTGATCAGCAGCCCGTCCGGCCAGCTATCGCAGCGCGGCCTGGTGTCCTCGGCCAGCAGCGCGTCGATGGCGGCCGGCGGCAGGCCGGCGCTATGCTCCAGCCACGCCGCCAGCCCCGGCACGGAACGGTCGAGATGCAGCCACAGCACGCCCGGCCGGTCGGCCGCCGCCTGGCCCGGCCTCTCGGCCAGCGCCTGGGCCGCCGTCTCCGGCGTCAGCTTGCGGCCGCCGCCCGCGCCATCCAGCACCCAGCCATGCACCAGCGCCTTGTCGAGCATGCGTCTCTCCTAACCCTTAATCCGCCGGCTCCAGATGCGGGGCCGGCTCCAGCAGCGCGAAGAAGCCGCCATGGCCCGGCAGTTCGACATGGTCGCCGGCCAGCCGGCCAATGGCCAGGCGCGGCACGTCCAGCACCTGGCGCACCGGGCGCGGCAGGCGCATCCAGCGCATCCTATCCTCGGTGTTGAACACGGCCAGCAGCCGCTCCTCCCCCTCGGCCCGAACGAAGGCGACAAGCCCCGGTTCCCCGGTGGCGACGAAATGGATGTCGCCCCTCACCAGCGCCGGCTGCGTCTTGCGCCAGGCCAGGAAGTCGCGGGTGAAGTTCAGCACCGAGCCCGGCTCTACATTCTGCGCCCCGACACTGCGCATCAGATGCTCGTTCGGCACCGGCAGCCAGCCATCGACGCTGGAAAAGCCGGCATGGCGGTCATTATCGTCCCACGGCATCGGCGTGCGGCAGCCGTCGCGGCCGGGGAAGTCGGGGAAGAAATTCAGCCCGTAGGGATCCTTGATCTGCTCGTAGGGCACATCGGCCTCGGGCAGGCCCAGCTCCTCCCCCTGATACAGGAAGATGGTGCCGCGCAGGCTGCCCAGCAGGGCGATCAGCAGCTTGGCGAATTCCGGCGGGGCGTCGCGCCCGCCCCAGCGGCTGACCACGCGCTGCACATCGTGATTGCTGAACGCCCAACTCGGCCAGCCATGCCGGCGGCCATTATGGAAGGCGTCGAAGGCGCGGGCGATCAGCTCGGTCTCCAATTGCGGACCCAGGAAGGCGAAGCAATAGGCGGTGTGCAGCGGCGCGCCGGGGCCGGCATAATCCTGCATGACCTTCAGGCTGTCATCGTCGGCGATCTCCGCCAGCAGCAGCACGTCGCCGTAGCTGTCGCCCAGGGCGCGCAGCCGTTTCAGAAACTCCAGCGTCTCCGGCTGGGTCTTGTCGTACAAATGGAGCTGGCGGTTATACGGATTGGCCGGCTGCACCCCCTCGGTCGGCGGCGCGCCGTCGGGGCGCGGCGGGTTGCTGCGCAATTGCCGGTCATGGGTCAGGAAATTGCAGGCATCCAGGCGGAACCCGTCAATGCCGCGATCCAGCCAGAAGCGGCATTCATCGAGCAGCGCATCCTGCACCTCCGGATTATGCAGGTTCAAATCCGGCTGGGTGGGGAAGAAATTATGGAAATAATATTGCTGGCGACGCGACTCCCACGTCCAGGCCGGGCCGCCAAACATCGACAGCCAATTGTTCGGCTGCGTGCCGTCCGGCCGGGGATCGGCCCAGACATACCAGTCGGCAAAGCTGTTCTCCTGGCTGCGCCGCGAATCCTGGAACCAGCGATGGCGGATCGAGGTGTGGCTCAGCGCCATGTCCATCACCACCTTCAGCCCCAACCGGTGGGCTTCCTGGATCAGCCGGTCGGCATCGTCCAGCGTGCCGAACATCGGGTCGACATCGCGATAATCCTCGATGTCATAGCCGAAATCGTCCATCGGCGAGCGAAAGAACGGGCAAATCCAGATCGCATCCACCCCCAGCGAGGCGATGTAGGGCAGGCGTTGCAGAATACCCGGCAAGTCGCCGATGCCATCCGCGTTAGTATCCTGAAAGCTTCTGGGGTAAATTTGATAGATAACTGCGCCGCGCCACCACTCACTCATCAATCCTCGCAAATCAGATCAAGGGGAAGATAAAGCATATCCATATCCGTCAGGGTGTCATATTCTAGAAACATCTCCGGCAAATCCACAGTATTCAGACTGTAAACGGCTGTTGGATAACGAAAATTTCCTCAGGGTTGGAATTTTCATCGGGTTCCTGTACATATACCTGCTGCACTCTAAGCTTATTCAATCATAATCCAAGCGGAGGCCAAGACCCGTGAGCGGCACAGCCACGCCCTCCGGCCCGGATTCTCCGGGCGCGGCAGGCATATTCGATCATATCGCCATTGTTGGGGCAGGGGCATGGGGAACCGCCCTGGCGCTGGCGGCGGAGCGCGCCGGGCGCAAAATAACCTTGTGGGCGCGCGAACCGGAAGTGGTGGAAGGCGTGGCCATGCGCCGGCGCAACCCCTTCCTGCAGAACCATCTGATTCCCGGCGCCATCAAGGTCACCAACGATCTGGCGCAGGCGCTGAAGGGCACCCAGCTCGTCGTGCTGGTGGTGCCCTCGCAATATCTGCGCGCCATGGCGCGCGAGGTCGAGGCGCTGCTGCCCGCCGATGTGCCGGTGGTGATCTGCGCCAAGGGCATCGAGGGCGACAGCGGCAAGCTGATGACCCAGGTTATCGCCGACGAGATGCCCGGCCGGCCGCAGGCCATCCTGTCCGGCCCCAGCTTCGCCGACGAGGTGGCCGAGGGCCAGCCCACGGCGGTCACCATCGCGTCGGAGGATGTCGGCGCGACGCATGAGACGGCGATGGCCAGCCTGGCGGCGCGCGTGGCGCTCAGCTTCAGCAGCCCGGTGTTCCGGCCCTATCTGTCGGACGATCCGCTGGGCGTGGAGGTTGGCGGCGCGGTGAAGAATGTGCTGGCGATCGCCTGCGGCATCGCGGCGGGGCGCGGCTTCGGCTCCAACCCGCGCGCGGCGCTGATCACCCGCGGCCTGGCGGAGATCAAGCGGCTGGCCCAGGCGCTGGGCGGCCGGCGCGAGACGGTGACCGGCCTGGCCGGCATCGGCGACCTGACGCTGACCTGCTCCAGCGAGCAATCGCGCAATTTCTCCTTCGGCAAGGCGCTGGGCGCGGGCATGACGCCCGACGAGGCGCTGGCCGGCAAGAAATCCGTGGCCGAGGGCGCGGTGAACGCCAAATCGGTGACCGCCCTGGCCGCCAGGCTGGGCGTCGACATGCCGATCTGCCAGGCGGTCTATGCGGTGATCTATGGCGGCGTCGAGGTCGACGCCGCGATGAAGGCGCTGCTGACCCGCCCGATCAAGGCCGAATCGCGGGAGCTGGAGGGGCTGATATCGCTGCCCAACCCCGCTAATTACGATGAACCGGAGACGGAGATCCCGGCATGAGCATGCATAACCTCATCCTCGCCACCGACCTGGACGGCACCTTCCTGGGCGGCAGCGACGCGCAGCGGCGCGAGCTGTATAATCACCTGAGCGCACGCGGCGACGCGCTGCTGATCTTCGTGTCCGGCCGCGACATCGATTTCATCCGCGAGCTGGTGCGCACCCCCGGCATGCCGCACCCGGACTATGTGATCGGCGATGTCGGCACCACCGTGGTGCAGGGCCGCGACTTCGTGCCGATGCCCGAGGTGCAGGCGGAAATCTCCGAGCGCTGGGGCGATGCCGGCGACCGGGTGAAGGCGCTGCTGGCCGACGAGCCAGGCATTAAATTGCAGCCCACCCCGTTCGAGCGCCGCGTCAGCTATTACTACGATCCCGCCGTGCTGCGCCGGGAGACGCTGGAGAAGATCGAGCAGGCCGGCTTCGACTGGCTGCTGTCGGCCGAGACCTTCCTGGACGTCCTGCCCAAAGGCATCGCCAAGGGGCCGACGCTGCTGCGCCTGGTCGAGGCGTTGAAGCTGCCGGCCGACCGCGTGCTGGTCGCCGGCGACACGCTGAACGATCTGTCGCTGTTCGAAACCCGCCTGAAGGGCGTCGCGGTCGGCAATTCGGAGCCCAAGCTGGTGCAGGCCATCGACGGGTTCGACTGGGTTTATCGCAGCCCCCATCCGGGCGCCGCCGGCATTGCCGACGCCATTCGCCATTTCGATATGAGCCGGGAGGCCGCCTGATGCAGAAATCGTCGCTGGTGATCGTCTATCACCGTCAGCCCTACGAAGAAGCCACCGTGAACGGCAAGCGGGTCTACCGCGAGAATAAGAGCCCGAACGGCATCGTGCCGACGCTGAAAAGCTTCTTCGGCCGCATCGAGGAAGGCAAGGGCGCGTGGGTCGCCTGGAAGCAGGTGGCCGCCAAGCAGCAGGAGAAGTTCGAGCGGGTCATCCGCATCGAGGACAGCTATGGCAGCTACGCCGTATCCCGCCTGCCGCTGACCGGCGAGCAGGTGAAAAGCTTCTACCACGTCACCTCGAAGGAGGCGCTGTGGCCGATCCTGCATAGCTTCCCCTGGCTGTTCCGCTACGAGAATGCCGACTGGAACACCTTCCGCGAGGTGAACTGGCTGTTCGCCGAAGCCGCCGCCGCCCAGGCCGAGGATGACGCGCTGGTCTGGGTGCATGACTATAATCTGTGGCTGGTGCCGAAATATCTGCGCCAGATCAAGCCCAGCCTGCGCATCGCCTTCTTCCACCACACGCCGTTTCCGGGGCCGGATGTGTTCAACGTGCTGCCCTGGCGCGCCGAGATCGTCGACAGCCTGCTGGATTGCGATCTGGTCGGCTTCCACATCCCGCGCTATTCCAAGAATTTCGCCGATGTGGCGCGCTCGATCCGCAATGTCGAGGTCGAGCAGGCGGTGCCGGTCGAGCCCGGCATGTCGCCGGTCGGCATGGCGCTGTCGGAGCCGGAAGCGCCGGTGCGCCTCACGCATAACGGCCGCACCGTGCATCTGGACGCCTTCCCGGTCGGCACCAACCCGGAGCTGATCGGCGAGCTGATCAAGGGCGAGCCGAGCCGGCAGATCCAGCGCACCATCAATGAGGAGCTGGAGGGCCAGCGCCTGATCGTGACGGTCGGTCGCACCGACTACACCAAGGGCATGAAGGAGACGCTGGAGGCCTATGAGCGCCTGCTGGAGCGCCGGCCGGAGCTGCACAACAAGGTGAAGCTGCTGCTGGTCTCGGTCTCCGCCGCCAGCGGCATGAAGATCTATCGCGAGACCCAGCGCGAGATCGAGGCGCTGGCCGGGCGCATCAACGGGCGCTACGCCAATCTGCGCTGGTCGCCGATCCTGCTGTTCTCCAACGCCATCCCGTTCGACCGGCTGATCGCCTATTACAAGATGGCGGATATCTGCCTGATCACCCCGCTGCGCGACGGGCTGAACCTGGTGGCCAAGGAATTCGTCGCCGCCAAGGAGGGCGCGCCGGGCACGCTGATCCTGTCCGAATTCACCGGCTGCGCGGTGGAGCTGCCGCAGGCCGTGCTGGCCAACCCCTACTCCACCCGCGCGATGGACGCCGCGCTGGACCAGGCGCTGGACATGCCGGAATCGGAGAAGGCCGAGCGCATGGCCGCGATGTACGAGACCGTGAAGCATTACGACATCTCGCGCTGGGCCAACCACACGCTGGAACGCTTCGGCGATATCGATGGCGAGCAGGGAGCCGCCCCGATGCAGCCGCTCTCCGCCGCCGCCGCGCCAGTCGGGGAATAGGTCGGGGAGCCGTGGGGCGAAAGGGCGGCTCCAGGCCGGAAGCCGCCCCCTGTCTTATTCGCCGGCGCTTACGACGCCAGCCGCTGCGTGCGCAGCGCCGGGATGCGGTCGGCCAGCGCATAGGCGCCGTTGCCCAGCAGGATCGCGACAAGTGAGGTCGCGATCAGGAAAGCCGGATACTCCCAGCCGCCGCCCGGCGCGGAGAACAGCCAGCCCTTGTCGGCATGCACCAGGAACAGCGCGCCCAGCAGGGCCGGGATCAGCGCCGCCGACACGATGCGCGTGCCGACGCCGGCCAGCAGCAGCAGCCCGCCGCCCACCTCGGCCAGGATGGTCAGATAGCCCAGGACGCCCGGCAGCCCCAGGCTCTGGAAGAATTGCGCCGTGCCGGCCGGGGAAAACACCAGCAGCTTCAGCAGGCCGTGAGACAGATACATCGCCCCCAGCGACAGGCGGGTGATCAGCGCGGCATAGGCGACATGGTTGGAAGCGTTCATCTCACATTCCCTCCTTCGGGGAAAAAACGCAGGCGGCACCCTGTCGCCTTGCTGGAGATGAAGATCGCGCTTTCGCCGACTATGCACAATTCGGCATTATCGAAACAGATTGTCGCCCACTGGACGACAATCTCCCTGGTGCCCGCTGCCGGACTCGAACCGGCACTTCCATACGGAAAACAGATTTTAAGTCTGCTGCGTCTACCGATTCCGCCAAGCGGGCTGCCCGGGTCCGGCTCGGCGCATTGATAGCGCGAAGCCGGGGTGCCAGACAAGCGAGGGTGGCAAGGGGTGCGCCGCCAGCCTGTATTCCGGCCGTGGATTATTCCCCGATTGTCACCCCCGGGCTTGTGTGG